>CAYTJG010000283.1:0-8273 GCA_964437865.1 uncultured Bifidobacteriaceae bacterium
TGACTCCTCGACGCAAACACACCCGTCCACGCCGCGCGACAGGGTGCCGCGTCTGCCCGGCCTCCCGGGGGCCGCGAACTTCTGTCGGCTCGGTCTGGCGCTATTGATCGGCCTGCTTGCCTCCTCGGTCCTGGCCGGCCCGGTCATCGATCCCATCGCCGACGTCAAGGTGCCGGCGGGCAAGTCCATCATCATTCCGATCACCGCCACGGTGACCAACGGGCAAGCGCTGACCTACACCGTGACCGGGAGCACCAACCGCATGGCGCTGGTCCTGCACACCAACAATCCGTTTTGGAAGCTGAACGTGGCCCAAGCCTGCGACACCAACGCGACCGGCGCCTTCCTGACCCCGTTCCGCGGCGGCACCAGGGCGGTGACCAATGTGGGCGACCTGACCTTCATGCTCTTTCCCGAATACACGCCCCATACCGTCGCCATTTTTCAGGGCCTTTCGGCGTCCGGATTTTTCAACAGCAATACCATCTTCCATCGGGTGGTCACCAATTTCATCGTCCAGGGCGGCGATCCGGACACCAACGGCACGGGCGGCCTGGTCTTTGATTATAACGACGAGTTCCGGCCCCAGGCCATCTACAGCGGCAACGGACAACTGGGGCTGGCGAATTCGGGCAAGAACGCGGACATGTCGCAATTTTTTGTCACCCTGGGGCCGCAACGCAGCCTGGATTTTCAATACACGCTGTTTGGGCAACTGGTCCGGGGGTTCAACGTGTTGTCGAATATCGACTTCACACCAGTGAACACCAACAGCCGGCCGCTCGCCGATGAAATCATCACCCTGGCCAGCTTCGTGCCGGATACCGCGGACACGGTACTGACGATCACCGCGACCAACCGGGCCAAGATCACCAACTTGGTCACGGTCATCGCCGATGACGGCGTTGGCGGCCTGGCCACCAATACGTTCCGGGCCATCTCGGTCACCGACACCAACAGCAATGACCAGCCGTTCTTTTACGGCAGCACCGTCACCAACTTGGTGGCGCGAACCAACGTCACGTTGACCAACGTGCTCGACGTGGTGGGCCTGGACGGCCAGAATATCTACTGGTTCCCTTCGTACGGAAATTCAAACTCAGAAGCGTTTTCCACGGTTTCCTATAATACCAACCGCTCCTTTCTGCGCACCTCCACCTATAACGAAACCAACGCCGGCGGTGAAATGCAGCTCTTTGTGAAACCAAAAGCCAACTTCACCGGCGCCATCACCATCTATTGCATCGCCAGTGAAAGTTCCTCGTGGGAGTATTATTACGAGTATTACAGTATCTTCGGTTACCTGCCGCCCTATTGCCAGATGCCCTTTGTCTTTGTCTTTGGCGACACCCCCATCACCGCCCAGGCGGCGGCCCTGTCGCCGCTGCCGCCCGGCCCGTTCACCAACCTGCTCCTGGCCACCTTCACCAACGGCGTGCCCGGAAGTTCGGCCACCAATTTCTCCGCCGTCATCCAGTGGGGCGACGATTCGCTGACCACCAACACCATTACCACCAATGCCGGCAGCCTGCTCAAAGAGGTCTACGGGGCGCACGACTATGCGTATGCAGGCGAATACCCGATTACCGTTACCATCCAAAGCCGACTGGGCGTGAGCGCGGTCGTGAGCAACACCATTACCATTCCGCCCGCCCTGGCGTTAACCGGCACCGCTCCGAATACCGTCCTGACGTGGCCGGCGTGGGCCTTCGCTTACGGATTGCAGGGGAGCACCAATCTGTCGGATTCGAATAGTTGGACGGCGGTGACCAACACCGCCGTGCTATCCGGCTTCCAGAACGTGGTGACCAACACCCCGCAGGCCAACCAGGGCTTTTTCCGGCTCACGAACTGACCCCGCCGCCCGCCATGCTTGAGCCGGTGGGGGAAAAGGAAAGCGCGCTGGGCAAACAAGGCCGCTTCTTTTCCCGGCGGCGGTTCTGCTCGTGTCTTCACCCATTGAAAACACCGAAGAGGCCCCACGAACTACGGTAATAGTACCAGCCGATAAAAGCCGGGCGGCCCACCCGACGGGAAATTTGTATCCACGAAGGTGGTCTGGTTGGTGATGGCCGAAACCGTGACGAGGTCCTGCCAACCACCCAAGACGAGGTCGGTGGTGTACTGGACGGTATAATTCAGTCCGGCCAGGGACGACCAAGCCAACTGGAATCCATTGGTGGAAACCGACCCGTTGTTGATCGCAATCGGCGGCAAGGGCGTGACCGTTACATCGTCAAGTCCGAAGTAATTCGTATCGTTTTCCGCATCAAATTCCAGCATCGCATTGGTATCGGCGGCGGTCACCGCAAACAGGAAGTTGGACCAGGTGAAGGCCGGTGGCTCGGCCAAGGTGGTCAGGTTCGTGCCGCTCCAAAGGACGCTGAACTGCTGACCGTTGCCCGCGATCAGATTATCGAGCCAAAACGAGACCAGATAGTTCTGCCCCGGCGTAGTCGTGAGCACTTGCGAATTCGTGGCCTCACTGCCTTTCTGCCCCAGAAAGGCGCCGTAAGTACCCGAATGCGCCAAGCCGGGATAATCTGCATCCGTAGCCACAATATTGCACACCGCATTGAAGGTGGGCGTCACCGCGATCGTGTCGCCTACGAGCGTCCAATCCGTGAAATCGCCGGTTTCAAAGCCGCCGTTTTGGACGAGGTTGCCGGCGACCGTGAGGCCGATTTCCAGCCGCACGCAGGCGTTTTGCACCCGGGACAGGGCCTGATTCGTAAACATTAGAACGCCGAAGTAGTTGCCCGTGGACAGGGCGTCGGCGTTGACCAACTGCACGGCGAGGTTGGTGGCGGCATGAGCGCCCAGCGTGCCGTTGGCGGCGGAAACACGCAACCAAGCCGGCAGGCCGGTGCCGAGGCTCCAAGCGAGCCGACCGCGGCCGGCGTTCGTCACGGTAATGATCCAGTTGGTCTGGGTGAACGGCCCGCCCACGAAGCCGCTCGCCTCAAAGTTGGTCTGCGGCAGCAGGCCCAGCGAATCCAGGGTGGTCAGCGCATTGATCAGGTTGGTTCCGGCCGGCGTGCCCCAGCCCGTGCAAAGATCAAATCCGGGCTCCGCCACATAGTTGGTCGTACTAATGAGGTTGGTGTCGTTGCCAATCACAATGTCGTGAAAAATGGCGTCATAATTGGTTCCCCGACACAGCGCATAGATGGCCGGGTTGAGGAATCCCACCGGCGCCTCCCCCCCTGCCGCCGCCTGCTGGTTGACCAAAGCGGCCAAGCCCGCCCACAACGGCGCGGCACAACTGGTGCCCGCAATCGTCCCCCCCTGATTGTTGACCACCACGTAAATATCCGCCGCCGTCAGCGCCACGTCCGGAGCGTTGCGCCAGGCCGTGGATCCGTGGTTGGTGGTCATGTCCACCCCCATTTGCCAGACCGGCAGGTCCACCCCCAAACCAATGCCGCCACTCCCCGCCGCACCGCCGCCATCATTCCAAACCGCTTCGGCCACGTAATCGCCGTTGGTGTCCGTGTCCAGATAGGTGCCGCCCACCTGGGTGATATTGGCGCTGGCGCAGGGAAAGGGAACCACATTGGTATACGCGCCCGTATCCCCGGCGGCGTTGAAAAACGACTGGCCCTGCGCCGCCAATTGCTCAAAAACCGCCTCGGTCGCCGCATCCGAACCGCCGCCGCTCCAGGAACAACTCACTTGGGCGGCCAGGTCGTCATTGGCAATCTGGCTGATGACATCCACCCAGGGGCTCGGATTATGCGCCTCATACACAAAAATGTTCGAGACCCCGGGCGCCATGGCCGCCACCATATCAATATCCAACGTGACCTCGCCAATGCCAGTCCCCGTCGTGCTCACGCCCCCATCCACCGGCTCCACGGTTACTTGCGGCACGTTGTTCGTGAGCCCAATGGCATCCAGGTAATTGGTGATGTCCTCGGGATGAAACCCATCGAACTCAACCAAGGCCACGCTCTGTCCGGCCCCGGTCAAGGTGGTGCCGGGGAGATAAGCCTGACGGAAATCGTTGCCCATGTAATTGCCCAGCGGGCTGGTGCCGCCATTGGGCTGCCGGCCCGCCGGCACCTGCCCCGGCGTCAGCACCGCATTGGAATGGCGCGAATAGAAATCATCCAACCCGCTGACCTGCCTCAGCGGGAGCTGCCGGTCGACTGTGGGCGCGATATCCGGCGCGAAAAAGTTCCTGGCTTCGGCCGGGTGCCGGTACCAAGAGAGTTTCACATGAAAGGCGCGCTCCACATCGGCAGCCTTGCCGGTAACATCCAGCACGAGCCGGTTGCGGTGCGCGGCGGTGATCGTCAGGCCATTGGTGCCCGCAAACCGGGCCAGCGTGGCGTAATCGGCGGGCGTGGCACCAAATCGGTCGGCAAACTCCCCGGGGGTCAGGTAATGATGATATTGCGGATTGCCGGGATGATAGATGGCTGCCAGCAAATTGGTGAGGCCAGCCGGATTGCGCAGCGGCAGACAGAGCGCCAGTCGCAATTCATTAGTGCCCGCCAAGCGGCCGAGCGGCGCGATTTTCCCCCGGGCAACCAGCGACGGCGGCTGGCCCACAGCCTGCGGGTATCCGGCGGCACACAGCAGCCCCGTCGGTATTTGCAGTAACCAGATGAACAGCCAGAAGCGTCCCATGATTATTAATTCAGAGTGAACTTGCCGGCGCGGATCATTAATAAAATGCCACAGGTTATCGTCATTGTCAGGATAATTATCGAACCAGTCATCACTTTTGATCGGTGGAACCGGTTGGCCAGACCAGCGGTCAGCAGGCGGTTAGCCGCGTTGCGTTGACGCTCAGCCGACCAGCGACCGGGCGGCGGGCGGCAGCGGCCGTGGCCTTCACCGGTCGGTTATTGCCGCGGGTGAGGCGCCAGCAGTTTCTCCAACTCGGCCAACCCCGCCGGCGAACCCATTTCATAAAACCTCTCCGGCACCTCATACCCGGCCAGTTGCCCGGCCTGGACCAACCGCCCCATGACCTGGGCCAGATCAAACGCCTGGCCGGCCGCGTAAGGAGCAAACACCGAGGCCCGGAACAGGCTCAGACCATAATCAATATGCTGCATCTCCGGCAGGCGGGCTTGCTTGTCGTACACCGCGATTTCGCCGTCCCGGAACACCACGTTGCTCGTATCGTACTGGCCCCGGTTGTGATAAACGGTCATCAAGCCCGCCTTGCCGCTGCGATGAAAGCAGTCCGCCACCGGCGCGTACTGGATGGGCAGATAAGAGTCGCCGTATAGGACGAAAAACTCGTCGCCCAACCGCGGCAACGCGCGCTTGAGGGCGCCGCCCGTGCCGAGCAGCTTCTCCCCATCAAAAGAATAATCCAGCTTGATCCCGCAGGCTTCGAAGCCGAATTCGCGCTGAATCATTTCGCCCAGGAAGCCGATGCACAAGACGACCCGGCGGATGCCTCGCGCCTGGAGCATCTCGAGCTGATGCGCCAGAAACGGGCGCCCCGCCACCGGCACCAGGGATTTGGGAATCTTTTCGGTGATCGGCCGCAGCCGGGTGGCCAGCCCGCCCGCCAAAATGGCGACGGGCAGAGGTAACGATGGCGAAATCATGAAATCACCAGCCGGGTGCCCTCGAAATCGAAACGAAACCGGACTTCCTTAAGGCCGTTTTGCCGCATGGCGTGGCGCAGCTTGGCCTTGTCCTCCGCGTAAAACATGAGGAACCCGCCACCGCCGGCGCCGATCAATTTGCCGCCCAGCGCACCGTTGGCCAGCGCCAGGTCATACCATTCATTGATCTTGGGATTACTCATGCCGCCGCTGCGCTCCTTCTTGCGCTGCCAATGGACATCCATCAACCGGGCAAATTCCGGCAGGTTGCCCGCTTCCAGCGCGGCCTTGCTTTGCAACCCCAGCTCCTTCACAAAATGCAGGTTCTCGATCATGGCCTTGTCGTCGGACTTCGACCGGCTGTCCTGCTCCTTCAAGATCGCCGATGCGCTGCGGGAATAGCCCGTGAAAAACAACAGCAGATTGTCCTCCAGATTGTCGCGCGTTTCCTCGGAGACCTTCAACGGCCAAGCCTCCACCTTGCCGCCGGGCAGGAAATTGAAGCATGTCAAACCACCATAGGCGGCGATATACTGGTCCTGCTTGCCGATGGGCTCCTTCAACCGGTTGAGTTCGATGTCACAGGCCTGGGCGGCCAGTTCCGACGGATGCACGAGATTTCGCTGATACGCATGCAGCGCCTTCAACAACGCCGTGGTGAAGCTGCCCGAGGAACCCAGACCGGTGCCCGATGGGATATCCGCCATGGACGTCAGCTCCAGCGAGTGACCATCCATTCCCAACAAGGCAAATGCCTCCCGGATAATGGGATGCTTCAACTGCGCAGCCGCAGCCACCCGCTCCATCTCCGAGTATTTAACGATCAATTCCGGCACAAAAGTCTCGTGAACCGTAATGTAGACGTAACGGTCAATCGCCGCGGCGACGAGAAAACCGCCGAATTTCTCATAATACGACGGCAAGTCCGTGCCGCCGCCGCCCAGACTGATTCGCAATGGAGAACGGGAAATAATCATGGAAGCCAAATGAAAAGGGAAAAAGGCCTTTCAGGAAAGCGAAATGTGAGCCCCGGGAGAATCTCCCGGCACCTTCAACCTCCCGTATCGAATCCTCGAAATGCCCGGGGGGTGGTTCAATTTCTCCGTTAACGCAGTTCCTTGCGGATGACTAGTTTCAATCCAGACCAAACCTCGCTGACCGCGCAAACCTTGATGTCCACGAAGCCGAGCGGCAAAGCCACCTCCCGGATGGTGTTGTCCGTAATATCCGTCGGCACTTTTGACGCTTTCTTCGGCCAGGACACCCAGACCGCACAGTCCGCCCTGATCCGGCCACGAAGCGACGCCAGTTCCCGCGCCAGATCCAGCTTGCGCGTGGCGAAGAGATGCACCATATCGGTCTTTGGGGAAATCCTCGGCTGGAAGGATACGCTTAAGGGCACCGGGGCGAGCAATTCCGCGTAGCCTTCGGGCGCATTTTTTATCACCACGCACACGCCTTCAACCACGCCCAGCTTCCTGGCTAAAGGCGTTCCGGAATAACCGGCAGATCCTGGTTTCAGCTTCATGGGGTCGCTTCGCCCACGCCCAGCGGCGGAATGGGACAATCCAAAGTATCGGCAATGGCGCGCAACAATTCCGCCTCGTTTTCCAGGATGACGCCGTCCGCGCCGACCACTTGGGCGCAGGCTTCGAGAAGGTTTTTCTTGATCTGGGGCACGGCCAGGGCGAGCCGGTTAAGGGCCGCGTCCAATGGTTCCAGGCCGCACTGTTCGGCGGGCAGCAAGGCCAAGCCGGCCTCTGCCGGCGCGCGCAGAAACGGCGCGCCCAGGGCGAATGCCCGGGCCACCGCGCCGGGATCGTCGCTACCCACATGGGCCAGCGCGGAAAGAACCAGGACACAATCCGGCACGAGCGGCTTGAGCGTGTAATACTGCACCACCGACCGGCGTGCGCCATTGAATTGAGGATCCAGATGCCGCAACACAATTTTTTGCAGCATGAATTCAAACAGCTCCACCTGGCCATCGCTGTCAATCAACCACTCCAGTGCCTGGGCAAACTGGTTGAACTGGCCGGCGTCCAATTGCCGTAGCGCCGGCAAGGCCAGATTGATCAGCGGCAACCGCGCATGTCTGGCCGCTTGGGCCGCATCCGGGTACAACGTCGTCACTTTGGCCGCCACCGCCGGAGACACGCGCTGCGCGAGTTCATCGATCTGCCGGGCGCGCAAGGTGTCGTCCCCGCTCAGCAACAAGGCGTAAACGGCCGCCGTGGCCTCCAGCGGTTCCCGCACCGCCGCCCGCAGGCTCTCCGGCAGCGCATTCCGCAGTTCCTCGGCGTACTTCAAATGCTGGGAGGTGGGTTGGCCCATATTGGGCAGCACGGTTTGCGGCTTGATCAGGGGCGGCATCGACCCGGCGGAGCCCAGCACCGCCCCGCCCAGAACCATCCCCGGAATATTGGGCAGCGGCGGCACGGCCGGGCGGACGGGCACACTGCGCTGACGGGTGGCAGCGCGCTCGGTGGCCGGCTCCGCCACCCGGCGAAATACCCCGTCCCACGTGGGATCAATGGCCCGAATACGCTCCGGCAGCGGCGGATGGGTGGCCATCAGGCCAAAGAGCGAACTGGAAAAGCCGCTTGCAAAGAAAAGGTGGCTGGCATCGGCCGCGTGCGGTGATTCCATGGCCGATCCGCAACTGCCGATCTTCTGCAGCGCGCCGGACAAACCGGCGGG
>CAYTJG010000284.1:0-8247 GCA_964437865.1 uncultured Bifidobacteriaceae bacterium
ACCCCCGGTCGTCTCATTGATCCATGTCCTTCAGACTTGCCCTCGTTTTGAACGTTTGACCCAGCGTAGGTCCGATTTCATCGGACCAACACTGGATGATTCATCCCCTTCAGGGATGGCAGACAGTCGCAGCGCTGGAGGATGGTGAACATCCAGCCCACGTTTTTCCGGTCATCCTGAGACCTATTCCACCGTGACGCTCTTGGCGAGGTTGCGGGGCTTGTCCACATCGCAGCCGCGGGCCACGGCGATGTGGTAGGCGAAGAGCTGCAGCGGCACACTGGCCAGGATGGGGTTCAGCAGGTCCAACGTCCGCGGCAGGTAAAAGACCTGGTCGGCCACTTTCTTGATGCCGGTGTCGCCTTCGGTGGCGAACGCGATGATGGGGCCCTTGCGGGCGCGGATCATGGCCAGGTTCGCCAGGGTCTTCTCGTACATGGCGTCCTGCGGCAGCACAAACACGGTGGGCGTCTGGGGATCGATCAGCGCGATGGGGCCGTGCTTCATTTCCGCGGCCGAGTAGCCTTCGGCGTGGATATAGGAGATTTCCTTGAGTTTCAGGGCACCTTCGAGCGCAATCGGGAAGGTGCAGCCGCGGCCCAGGAAGAAAAAGTCCTCGGCGTGCGCGTATTTCTTGGCCAGCGATTTCAGGGCGGCGTTTTGCGCGAGGATCTTTTCGATCTGCTTGGGCAGGGCCTCGAGGCCGCGCAGGATTTCGCGCGCGCGGTTGGCAGATAGCTGCCGCAACCGGCCCAGGTGGACGGCCAGCAGCGTGAGCACGGTGAGCGTGGAGACAAAGGCCTTGGTGGACGCCACGCCAATTTCCGGTCCGGCGTGCAGGTAGATGCCGCCATCTGATTCGCGGGCGATGGTGCTGCCCACCACGTTGACGATGGCCAGCGCGCGGTGGCCGCGGCGCTTGGCTTCGCGCAAGGCCGCCAGGGTGTCGGCCGTTTCGCCGGATTGGGAGAGTACGAGCAGCACGGTGTTTTTCTCGAGCGGGCAATTGCGATAGCAAAACTCGTGCGCGAATTCCACTTCCACCGGGACTTGGGCCAGTTCCTCAATGAGATATTCGCCCACCAGCGCCGCGTGCCAGCTCGTGCCGCTGGCGGCAATCACGATGCGGTCGATGCCGCGCAGTTCGGCCGGGGACATGTTCAGGCCGCCGAACTTGGCGGTGGCGCCCTCGAAATCGAGGCGCCCGCGGAGCGCGTTGAGCACGGTTTGCGGCTGCTCGTAGATCTCCTTGAGCATGAAGTGAGCGTGCTTGCCGCGCACCGCATCCTCCTGCGAGAACTCCAGGTTGCTGATCTGCACGTTGGCGGTGTCCGTGCCCAGGTTGAGCACGTCGAACCGCTCGGGCGTGATGGTGGCCACGTCGTAATCGTTCAGGTAAACGACCCGCTTGGTGTGGGCCACCACTGCGTTGGCGTCGCTCGCCAGGAAGTTCTCCGCCTGGCCGATGCCAATAATGATGGGCGAACCGCGCCGGGCGCCCACGATGGTGTCCGGGAAATCCGTGCAAATGACGGCCAGTCCGTAGGTGCCAATGACTTCGCGCAAGGCTGCGCACACGGCCTGCGTGAGGGCGTCCTTGGCGGGACCCGAAACCTCGACGGCGCCGTTGCCGTTGCGGGGCGCGGCCCCCGGGCGCCGGGCCGACCGGCTGGTAGTGGTGAGCCGGGCGTAATGGTCGCCAATCAAATGGGCCAGCACTTCGGTGTCCGTGGTGGACTGGAATTTATGGCCTTCGCGGATGAGGCGTTGCTTCAGGGCGTCGTAGTTTTCGATGACCCCGTTGTGGACCACGGCGATCTTGCCGGAGCCGTCGAGATGGGGATGGGAGTTTTCATCGGCGGGCACGCCATGGGTGGCCCACCGGGTGTGGCCAATGCCCACATGGCCTTCGGGGGACGACGTTTGCAGCAGGCGGGCGAGCCCGGCGTCGATGCGGCCCTTCTTTTTGCGCACCACGAGGTCGGCTTTGTCCAGCACGGCCAGGCCGGCGCTGTCATATCCGCGATATTCAAGCCGCCGCAAACCTTCGAGCAGGATGGGCGAAGCCGATTTCCGGCCAACATATCCAATGATGCCACACATATGTATTTTTTCTGAATGATGCGGATGGCCGCCCGGGCGTTCCCGGCGACTTCATCCGGCGGTTAAAATCCAATCTGACATTTCCTCCAAACCATCGACGACTACGGCGCGGGTGAGCTGGGCGGACGATTCGCGTTCGAGCCCGGCCCCGTAGCCGGTGCGTACGAGTATGCTCTTATTCACGCCGGCATTCCAACCACATTCGAGATCAATCAGTTTGTCCCCCACCATGAAGCTGCGGCCGAGGTCCAGATGGAATTCGTCGCGGGCGTCGAACAGGAATTGCGGCGAAGGCTTGCGGCCGCGGCTGGGCTGGTCCGGCGCCTCGGGGGCAATATAGGTCCGGGCGAAGTGGACGCCATGGCGGGCGAATTCGCGGGCGACGTGCTCGTTGACCCGTTCGGCGTCGGCCAGGGTGAAATAGCCGCGCCCGATGCCGGACTGGTTGGTGACCACCATGAGCTGGAACCCCGCGTCCGCGAGGCGCCGCAGGGCGGGGCCGGCACCGGGGAAGATTTCCACGTCTTCCGCGCGGTGCAGGTAATGTTTTTCCGCGATCAGGGTGCCATCGCGGTCCAGGAATACGGCGCGGTTCATTATTGGTGGAAGATTGTGCGCGAAGGGCGGTTTAGGGGCAAGGCGTTTGGCTTGACGAGGTTTGGAGGAATGAAGAGTGAAACCGATATAAGATATTGAGGAAAAACAAATTGCATTAGTTTTAATCGATTCGCGTGCATATCCCTGTTGACGTACGTCAAGAATGACGTATTTTGCGAAACACACCTGTGGAAGAGCAGCAACGGACGATCAAAGTCGACGAAGCGGGCCCGTCGGGACCGGCCAAAGGCCACAAAGCCATCTGGGTTTTCACGCCGAGCCGGACCCACCCGGAAGACCTGGAGTTTATCTTTGTGCAGCGGCGGAAGCTGTTGCAGGAGGCGGTGGAGCGGGTGCGGAAGAACGCGCTGGCGCCAAACAAGCATCAACTCCTGTATGTGGGACCACGGGGTTGCGGCAAGACCCACTTGGTGACGCTGCTGGTGAGCCGTCTGGCGGCGGATGAAAAGCCGGAGGGCACGTTGCGGATTGCGTGGCTCAATGAGGATGAGACCAGCACGTCGCTGCTGGAATTCCTGGTGAAGATCTGCACCGCGCTGGTGAAGCGGTATCCGCAGGAATTTTCCACCGACGCGTTCGCGGGGGTGTATGAACGGGAGCCGGAGGTGGCCTTGGAGACGGTGTCCCGGCACTTGGTTTCGTCGCTCGGCGCGCGCGCGCTGCTGATTGTGGCGGAAAATTTGGACGCGCTGTTTGAGGGGCTCGGCCAGGAGGAACAGGCGAAGCTCAGGTCGTTTCTCCAGGCGCATCCGCAATTTTCCCTCGTGGCCACAGCGCAGCAATTGGTGGAGGACCTGGCCGACCGGGACAATCCGTTTTTTGGTTTCTTCCAGATCGAGCATCTCAAGCCCTTGAAAGTGGAGGAGGCCACCGAGCTGCTCCAGAATATCGCCCGGCTGCACGGCGAGCATGCCTTGGTGGAATTTCTCGGCACCGGCCGCGGTCGCGCCCGGGTGCGGGCGCTGCACCATCTCTCCGGCGGCAATCATCGCATCTATATCGTGCTCTCACAGTTCATCACCCGCGACAGCATCGATTCCCTGCTGCGGCCGTTCATGAAGATGGTGGACGAGTTGACGCCCTATTATCAGGAGCGCATCCGCTGGCTGCCGCCGCTGCAGCGCCGGATCGTGGAGTTTCTGTGCAGTTGTCCGGGCACCGTGCCGGTGAAGGATATTGCCAAGCGGCTGTTTGCCAGTTCGCAGACCATTTCCGGCCAGTTGCAAAACCTGCGGGAGAAGGGCTACGTGGAGGCCAACCAACGCGGGCGCGAATCGCTGTATGAAATCAGCGAGCCCCTGATGCGGATTTGCGTGGAGGTGAAGGAGAATCAGAGCCACCAGCCGTTCCGCTTGCTGGTGGATTTCCTGCGGGTCTGGTACGACGACCAGGAGTTGAAGCGGCGCCATTCGCTGGTGGAAGCCGCCTCGGATGCCTGCGCCTATCTGGAGTCCGCCATCGAGCGCAACCGCAAGGAAGGCAATTTGCGGAAGAACATCCTGCTGCGAGATGTCGAATTGTCCCTGCCCGAGCAAATGGAAATGTCCGCCAAGGCCGGGGTTTTGCGGGAGTTGTCCGGGAAACCGGAAGCGGTGGTGCTGGCCTCCAAGAGCCTGCATGAGGGCAACCTGGTGGAAGCGGAAAGGTGCCTGGATGAAGCCATTGCCGCCGAAACGGAGCCGGCGGAAAAGAAGGAACTGCTGTTCTGCCGGGCGGCCGTGCACGAAAAGGCCAACGAGCCGGATAAGGCGATTGGCGACTACACGGCGGTGATCGAGCTGCCCGCGGCGCCGGTGGAATGGATTGCGGAGGCGCTGACCAATCGCGGCATTGTGCGGCGACAATCCGGGGATCTGTCACTGGCCATTGAGGATTACGCCGCCGTGCTGGAGTTGCCGGGGGCGCCGCTGCAGCAAGTGGTGCGGTCCCATGTGTCGCGCGGCATCGCCTACGGGGTGCAGGGCCGGTGGCAGGAGGCCATCGAGGATTTTACCGCGGTGTTCGGGATCGATGGGGCGCCGGTGGACGAGGTTTCCTGGGCGCTGGTCGGTCGCGGCATTGCGTACGACAAACAGGGCAAGATGCAACTGGCCGTGCGTGATTTCACGCGGGTGATCGAAACGGTCGATGCGCCCACCGAGCAGATTGCCCAAGCCCTGGTCCTGCGCGGTTTCCTGTTCTTCCAGCAAAACCGGCAGGTGGAATTGCGGTCGGATATGGAAGCCCTGGTTTCGCTACCGGCCGCGCCCATCCACATGGTGGTGGGCGCGCATTTTGAACTGGCCAAGCTGCACTTTGAGGAAGGCCGCTGGGATGACGGCTTCGCGGCCTTGGACGCCGCGTTGGGTCACGGCCCGGAGACGGAGCCGCCGTATCGGACCAAGCTGGCGAGTTTGACGGGGGCGGTATTCTCGGCGGCGTTGAATCCCGCGACCCGGCGTGGCAAGGTGGGGAGCTACCTCCGGCTGTGCGAAACCTACCAGGTGCTGCCGGCGTTGGGCGAAGCGGTCGTGGAGCATATCGGCACAGTGTTTCGGGCGGGGGAACCGTTTCCCGCCCCGGACAATCTGGAAGGCTGGGCGGCGGCGTGGGAGGAGGCGGCGGCCAACGTGCCGGATTTTGCGCTGGCGATCCGCCTGTTGCGCGTCGGTGTCAATTTTGTGAAGGCTGGGGGCCAGGATCGTGGAGTATTGCTGGATTTGACCGCCGGCGAACGGGCGATTTTGGAACAGGCCTTTGGCCTGGCGGAACAGAACTGATTTTGACGGTAGATGACATGAAACCGGCGTTCGGCCTCCGAGCGCGCCGCGCCTGCCAACCGCCGCGCTCAAACCATCCCAACGCGTCGCCCTGAAATCACGCGCTGCGATCGACCCCTCGAACCGCCCTCGATTCCTTAAAAAAGGTGTTGCAAGTCAGAGTGCGATTGCTATTATGCACCCCCGCTTTCGAAAGAATGGGAGCGGGTTTTTAACAACCATTTAACAGACAATCGCTCTTTGTATGGCTCAGCGTATTAGAATTCGCCTCAAGGCCTATGACTTTCGGGTCATAGACCAATCGGCTCGCGAAATTGCGGACACCGTCAAGCGCACGGGCGCCCGCGTCGCCGGCCCCATCCCACTCCCCACCCGGATCGAACGTTTCACGGTCCAACGCTCTCCCCACTCCGACAAGAAGTCGCAAGAGACGTTTGAACAACGCACCCACAAACGGCTGATCGACATTCTCGATCCCACCGCCAAGACCGTGGACGAATTGAAGAAGCTCAATTTGCCCGCCGGCGTGGACATCACCATCAAAATCTGAACAGGAAACCACCATGCCACTAGGACTTTTAGGTAAAAAACTCGGTCACACGCGCGTCTATGACGCCCAGGGTGTGATGGTTCCCGTCACGGTCGTGCTTGCCGGCCCCAACCGCGTCATGCAGGTCAAGACGCAGGCGGGCAAGGATGGCTACAATGCCGTCCAGCTGGGCTTTGACGATCAAAAGGAGCAGCGCGTCACCAAGGCGCTCCTCGGCCATATCAAGAAGCACAACAGCGCCGCTGTCAAACGCATTCGCGAGTTCCGCGACTTCTCCAAGGAAGTGAAGCCGGGCGATATCGTCGGCCCCGCGCTGTTTGCCGTGGGCGATTTTGTGGATGCCATTGGCACCACCAAGGGTCGCGGCTTTGAGGGCGTGATGAAGCGCCATCATTTTGCTGGCGGTCCGGCCTCGCACGGTCACAAGGGCTGGCATCGTCGGGCGGGCGCCATTGGCGAACGTCTGTTTCCTGGCACGGTGCTCCGCGGCATGCGCATGCCGGGTCACTTGGGCCAAGTGGTCCGCACCACCCAGAACCTGGAAGTGGTTCAGGTGCGTGAAGACGACAACCTCCTGCTCATCAAGGGCGCCATTCCCGGGGCGGAAGGCGATTACGTGGTTATCCGCGAATCCAAGAAACGTCCGAAGGGCTGGAAGCCGCCCGTGGCCTCCATATCCAAGAAGGCTGAGGCCAAGCAAGAAGCCAAAGCCGCAGCCAAGAAATAATCACGAGCCATGAAACTTTCCATTAAGAATACTGCCGGCCAGGCCCAGGGCGAACTCGAAGTGAAGTTCGCGCTGGTTGAGGGCGGCAAGGGCACCCAGGCCGTTCACGACACGGTGACCGCGTATCGCGCGGCCCAGCGTAGCGGCACGGCCTGCACCAAGAACGTCGGTGAAGTCACCGGCACAAACAAAAAGCCGTGGCGCCAAAAGGGCACCGGCCGCGCCCGTGCCGGCTCCTTCCAGTCGCCGTTGTGGGTGGGCGGTGGTGTCGTTTTCGGCCCCAAGCCCCGCGATTTCAGCAAGAAGGTCTCCAAAAAGACCCGCTCACTGTCGCTGCGCAAGGCCCTCGGCGAGCGTCTCAAGGCCGGCGACGTGCTGGTGCTGGACGATATCAAGCTGGCCTCGCCCAAGACCAAGGATTTTGTCAAGGTCATCGACGCCCTCGAACTGTCAACGGGCACCACGCTCGTCGTGTTCAACGGCAACGACAAGAACCTCGCGCTGGCCTCGCGCAACATTGCGAATGTGGCCGTGACGACCAGCGATTCGTTGAATACCTACGACGTGCTGCGGCCGGATAAACTGGTGTTCACCAAGAGCGCGTTTGAAAAAGTCGAAGCTCGTTTGACCAAGGAATAATCATGAATCCTTTCGAAATTATCAAAACCGTCCGCCTGACGGAAAAGGGCACGCGCCAGAGTGACAAGTACAACCAATACACCGTGGTGGCCGACCGGTTGGCCACCAAACCTGAGATCAAGCAGGCGGTGCAGGAATTGTTCAAGGTCAAAGTGGTGTCCGTCAACACGCTGAATGTCCATGGCAAGCAGCGCCGTCAGCGCACCATCCAGGCCGGCAAGGCCCCGGACTGGAAAAAGGCCATCGTCACCCTCAAGGCCGGCGACAAGATCGTCTTGACCTAGGCCGATATTTGAATCTCAAGCGGCGCGGAATTCTTTCCGCGCCGTTTTTTTTTTGTGCAGTTCGTGGGCCGCCAAGAGGTTGCGTCCCGGGCGTTCACCGGTCGTCGGCACGCTGTGTTTCCAGCGGCGGATAGTGGAAATGTTCGGACCAGTGCTTATCTGCGTCCATCTGTGGTTCACCATTCCGATACGGCGAGCCGCGCCGGGTGTCTCGGTGGTTGAGGTTCTATTCCCCATGCCGGCAGCGGTTACGGTTCCGGAGGAACCACTGAGAATAGCCCGCATTTTCAAATGCGGGTACCGGCCGTACGGGGCGGTTCCGTCCCAGCGGGACGGTTGAGAATCGCGATTGGGGGCACCCATGGTGCATAAGACAAAATTCTTCTTGGTTCAACCGCGCAACGGCGGTTTTGAGGTGGGGCGCGTCACTCCGTGCGCGGCGCGAGCGTGGCGTGGCGGCTCGCAGACTTTGGCGCTCACGAGTGAACGGCGGCGTTGATGATACGCAGCGGTTCGGGCAGCGCCTGATTTCAGGCCGGCGCGTTGGACTGGCTTGGGCACGGTGGA
>CAYTJG010000285.1:0-8227 GCA_964437865.1 uncultured Bifidobacteriaceae bacterium
CACCACGCCTGAAGTCACGAGTGAGCAAAATAATATTGGGGACATGTTTTATTTTGGTTGGCAAAACGGACACCTGCCTACTCCTTGGACTATTTACGACTGTGTTACTTCTTTGTCGGCGAATGAGACTGCTCTGCTGCCACAGAACACAGAACGAGACGGTTTCCTTGATGTCCAATTGTGGGAGTTGTACGGATGCCGTGATCTTCGGATAACCGATCGATGGCCATGAGTATTGCACTTGCTTATAAGTACGTGGTGTTTGCATCAATGGTTGCTTTTGTGAATCATTATGCTCCAAGGCTGAATTTGCCAGTCGACGTACCTCTGAAAAGCGGAGAAATTCAACAATGGGGAGTGCAACCACCCATGAATACTAATGTTGGAACGATTTATCGTTCTGGAATTAAGGTGAACAATTATTCATTTGGTTTTAGTGGTGGTCGATATTATAATCCTATTTACGAGTTTACCCCATATTTCTGCATCTCGAAGCTGGAGGACGATGGAATGACTTCGTTTGGAATTCCACTGTTGGAGCAACGTGAGTCTTCGTTTTCCCTGATGGAGCGAGCCTCTAGGATGAAGTATAATGTGAATACCAACGATTTGGCGCGGATGGCCACCAACTTCCTTGTTGCGTTTGAAATTGATCGTGATTTGTATGAGAGGAATAATGGGCTTGTGATAGAACAACCAGAGTTCCATTCCGATCGGGGTTTGGTGCCTAGTCCTTTGCTCTATGGCTATTGGGGTGGTCGCAAGGAACTTCGGGACCCTGGGTCCCACGGCCTCGCCTTTGAGGTGTCAGCTGTTAGTGGGCAGCTGTTGGAACTAAACATGGGCAATGCATCTGGCTGCAAAGGGCTGTCTTTGGTCAATGAGAAGGATATAAATAAGTTGCTCTCGATACCTGACAAGGAATTCCAGAAGTACTCAGACATTGAAAGGAGCAACTTGGTGATAAGTTACAGTACATATGTTACTCCAGAAATGATACCAGCACTGACGAACCTGAATTATTGGTTTCCGCAGACAAACCTTCGAACAGCGAAGGATTTCACAAAGGACATTAATATCAGTAAGTAAGTTATTTCAAGCTACCTCGGAATTTCACTTTTCCACGCAGTCCATAAAAAAGGTTATGGACGATTCGGCTTGCAGGGGAAGGGGTTTTGTTTCAGAACAGTTTGATGGAGGAAATCGTCGAGGGCCGGTTCGCGAATAGCCCTGGATGCATTGGTGAAGCTGGGCACAAGGTCAATACGCGAGAGGCACGTGAAAAAATGGACGCCGGAAGCACGAACGGGAGTTGATTGAGGCAATACCAGCGCAACAAAAGGTCGTGTGTAAAACAACAGGTTGTGTTTGACTTAAAACCTTTTGTGAGTATTCTGTTAATGATGACGCAAACCAAGATTTCAAAGGCATACCAAACGACGATCTCCGCCGAGGCGATCCGGTTGCTGGGGCTGCGGCCCGGCCAGCGGGTGAACCAGATTGTGGAGGGGAAAAGGCTGATTTTTGAGGTTGTCGAAGACGTGAACGCCCTGGCCGGCTCCCTGGGAAAGGGCAAGCGGGTCCACTCCATTGATGAGATCAAGGCAGCGGCCCGAAAGGGAATCACCCAGGCGGGGGCGGCGGGATTGGAGGAGGCGGTATAGATGGCCGCGCCCATTGCCATTGACGCGAGCGTGGTGGTCCGTTTTTTGACGGGGGACGACAAGGCTCAATCGGCCGCGGCGACCGAGCTTTTTCGTGCGGCTGAAGCCGGCAAGGCCAAGCTCGTGATTCCAGCCTCAACCATCCAGGAAACAGTTTATGTGCTGGAGCGGCTTTACAAGCTGGATGCCGCCACGATAGCGCCCAAGCTGATCTCGCTATTGACGCTGCATAATGTGGACTCGCCGGACGCGGACTGGCTGGTGGAAGCGCTCCAGTTTTACCGGGAGAAGAACAGTGATTTTGGCGACGCGATGCTTTGCGCCTATGCGGGTTCGGCCGGCTGTGAGGTTGCGACGTTTGACAAAGGCATCCTCAAGAAGTTTTCAGAAGTGACTGCCTACACGCCGACAGACTACCTGGCGGGCAAAGGCGCGGGGAAAGTAAAAGGGGAACAAAACTGAGAAAGCCTGAAGGGGTCATGAAAGGGTCGGTCCGACAATCGACAATTGAAACGCGGAATGGGCCTTAGTTCGGATTCCGCTGAAAAACCTCCGGCTGCTTTTGGGGCGTTTTTTTGGCCGGGCGCGGTTGCAGGCGGATGAGTCGTAAGTCCGAGCGGTCCAGCAGTTGCCAACGGACACGCTCGCCGGCCTCCAAATCCAAGGCGGCCGCCAGGGGATGGTGACAGAGCGCGGCTTGCGCCTCCAGAGTGTTTTTGGTGCAGAGGTCCAGGAAGAACAGGTGCGGTTTTTGGCTTGGCGGCGGGCGGTTTCACACCCTCCGCGAGCCTGGCAACGGGGCCGTCGGCTCAGGCGCGCTCTTCCGCCCCCGAGCGCCGGAGCGATTCCTGCAAGGACGCCACCTTTTCCGCAATGATGGCTTCGCAACGCGCCACCTCCTCCCGGCGCAATTTCAGGTAGTCGTCGGCGATGCTTTGCAGGTCGTCCACGTTGTAGAGATACACGTTCTCCAGCGCATTGACCGTGGGATCGATGTCCCGCGGCACGGCGATATCGATCAGCAGCAACGGCCGTTGCCGGCGCCGCTTCATGAGCGGCTCCAGCCGCGCGCGATCCAGGATGGGCTGCGGCGCGGCGGTGCTGCTGATGGCAATGTCAATCCGCTCGAACTCCTCCGGCCAGTTGGCAAAGGGCACCGTGCGCGCGCCCAGCTCCGCGGCGAGCGCCGCCGCGCGCTCCGGCGAGCGGTTGGTGACGGTGATCCGCTGGACGCCCCGCGATTGCAGCGCCCGGGCCGTCTTTTCGCTGGTCTCACCCGCGCCGATGACCAACACCTCGTGCTCCGAGAGCGACGTGAAAATCTTCTCCGCCAGCTCCACCGCCGCCGACATCACCGACACGCTGCCCCGCTGGACGTTGGTCTCCGTGCGAATCTGCTTGGCCACATTGAAGGCGCGTTGGAAGGCGCGATTCAGCCGCGCGCCCGTATGTTTGTGCGTGAACGCCAGCTCGTAGGCCTTCTTGAGCTGGCCGAAAATCTCCGTTTCGCCAATCACCATCGAATCCAGGCCGGAAGCCACCTTGAACAGGTGTCGCAGGCTGAGCGGCTCGGCCAGCATATAGAGTTCATTCCCGAGCGCCCCGTCATAAGCGTGATGCGTCACCAGAAACCCCTTGAGCCGGGCGAAGGCGGTTTCGGCGGGCAGCGGGGTGGCGGCGTAGATTTCCACGCGGTTGCAGGTGGAGAGCACCACCCCTTCGGTGGCAATGCCCGCCTCGTGCAACTCCTGCAGCGCCACCGGCACCTCCGCCTCGGCAAAAGCAAACCGTTCCCGCAGTTCCACGGGGGCCGAACGATGGCTGAGACCGACCACGACGATGCTCATCGGTGAAAGGTGGCGGGTAAGCCGGCCCGCGCGCCCCCGCGCGAGCGCCCGGCAGCGTCGGCATCCCACCAGCCGGTCGGCCGCCGGCCAGAACGGAAACCGCCCCGCTCCGTCTTCGCAAAACCAGCCCCGGCCCCGGAACCGCTGCCCACCACCGAACGCGTTTTCATGTGTGGTGTATTCCTGAAAAGAGGTTGGTGATCCAGAACGTCAGCAGCAGGAACACATAGGCCACGATGACCCCCATGGCAAAGCGCCGGGCCGGCCGGCCCAGAAACTTGTGCGCCACCAGCGCCTCCAAATACACCAGCCAGAGCAACCCCGACCAAAGCACCTTGGTATCCGCAAAAAACGGCGCGCCGTCCTTGCGGGGCAGTTGGCTGCCGACCGCCAGCCCGATGGTGAGTAGCGCAAACCCGGCCAGCACCAGCCGGTGGGTCACCAATTCCAGCCGCTGAATGGATGGCAGCAGCGACAGCAGCGCGCGCAATTTGTGGACCTTGAGATCACGCTGCTGGGCCAGGAACATCGCCGCGGCCACCGCCGCCAACCCGAAAGCGCCATAGGCTTGCAGGATCGTGGCCGCGTGCAGACTGCGCAGCGCACCCGTGAATTCCGGCTTGGGTCCGGGCGGCGGATCCAGCGCCGGCATCAACGCAAACACTCCCACCGTGAACAGCACCGGCGACGTAAAGGCGCCGAGAAATTTCAGCCGCGGCAGGAGTGAATAAACCAGGCACGCCAGACCGAGCGTCCACAACAGAAACGTGGTGGCCTCATAAAGATTGTTGACCGGACAACTGTGAAACGACAGCCCCCGCTTGGTCATGGCCAGCGTATGTAGCGCCACCCCCGCCGCCAGCAGCCCATAGTTCACCCAGTCGTCACGCCGGAACCCTTTGCGCCACAAAAAGACCGAGTAGATGGTGCTCAGTCCATAAAACACCACCGCCAGCAGAAAGCAATGTCGGTCAGTAAACCAAGCCATGGCGACAGCTTAAGGCTAAGCTCAAACCAGTGACAAGCGACGAGTGCAGGCACTTTTGAGTGCCCAAGGCGGAGTCCGGAGCGCGGAACGCAGAATGCGGAAAGCGTGGGTCAATGGGAAAGACAACCGAATTTGACAAAGGTGCCCACGAAGACCGCCAGCGAAACCAGCAACAGCCAGGGGCTGCCCTTGAGCAGCGCCACAATGCCCCAACTGATAAAGAAGGCGAATAACGCAAACACGCTGATGGCCGCGATAAATTTCATCGGCCGCTACTATAGCTCATCTAATCCGCTATGCAAGCAATTCCAATAAGCAGGCAGGGGCGGTTGGCAGCCGCGGCGCTCGCGCCCGGCGGCGGGTGGGGCGCGTCTCTCCGAGCGCGCCGCGCCTGCCAACCCACGTGTCCAAGGCCACACAAAGCATCGCCCTGAAATCACGCTCTGCCCGCTCCACGTCAGCAACGCCACCTTTCGCTCGTCGTCGCCGAGGTCTGCGAATCGTCACGCCACGTTCGCGGCGCGCTCGGAGAGACGCGCCCCACCCACGCTGGTATAATTGCCACCCCTTGGCACAGACAAACGTGCCATCGCACAGAAAATTTTTGAACCTTTACCCGCCGGAGGTGTCCATCCTTCGTCGGTTCCCGGAGAAATCAGGGTGTGCAGGGTCCGTTTGCCCTCACCCGCTTCAAAGCGCTCCTGGCCAATGGGAATCAGATTTGCCTTTTGTCGGGCAATTCGACAAACTGAGTGACCTTTTTGCAAAATAAACATGAAAAAAAACCTGCTATTAACAATGTTCTGTCTCGGACTGGTGACGCCGCTGTTCGCCGACGGCACAAACGTGCTCACTGATGAAAAATCCCGCGCTTCGTATGCCTACGGCATGCTCAACGGCAAGCAATGGAAATCACAAGATGTGGGGTTCGACGTCGACCTGTACGTCCAGGGCCTCAAGGATGGCCTGGCCGGCGGGAACACGCTGATCACCGAGGCGGAAGCCAAGGATGCGATGGCGACCTTTCAAAAGGAATTTCGGGCCAAGATGATGGCCAAGGCGAAAGCTACTGCCGAAACGAACAAGGCGATTGGCGAGGCCTTTCTGGCCACCAACAAATTGGTGGCTGGCGTCCAGGTGCTGAAAGTGGCCTTGCCCAACGGCCAGACCAATGAGTTGCAGTACCTCGTGATCACCAATGGCTCCGGCCCCACGCCCAAGGCCAACGAACAAGTTTCCGTCAACTACCGCGGCACCTTGCTCGACGGCACGGAATTTGACAGCTCGTACAAGCGCGGCAAACCCACCACCTTCCCCGTGGAACGCGTAATCAAGGGCTGGAGCGAGGCGCTGAAGATCATGCCGGTGGGTTCCAAGTGGAAACTGTTCATCCCGGGCGAACTCGCGTATGGCGACCGCGGCCAGCAGAACATTCCGCCGAATTCACTCCTGGTGTTTGAGGTGGAACTGCTGGGCGTGGAAGCCGCGCCGGCCCCGACCCCGAGCAGGCCCGCCACCACCACCGCCCCGCTGACCAGCGACATCATCAAGGTGCCGAGCGCCGAGGAACTGAAGAAGGGCGCCAAGATCGAGACGATCAAGGCGGAAGATGTGCAAAAGGCCCAGGAGCAGCAACAGCAGAAATAACCGGGCTTTTCCCTTGTAATTGCCAACGGCGGTGCTTCGGCACCGCCGTTGCGTTTTTACTCCAGGTGGATTAGTTTTGAACGACAAGTTCTCAGTCTTGTCTTTTTTACGACTATGATAGTAGACAGGCGTTTCATCGGCGTTTCGGCAGCTTTGCTGCTGCTGGCGGCCGGCCTTTTAACCGTCCATTTCGCTTCGCAGGCCGCGGAAACCGCGCCCGGACTGCGCGTGGATGGCACCCCCATCAACCGCGATCCCCAAACCGGCAACAGCTATTCCCACATCATCAAGCAGGTGGCCCCGAGTGTCGTCAACATTTACTCCTCCCGCATCGTCCGGCAGCGGCTTTACAACCCCTTCGTCAATGATCCGTTCTTCCGCCGCTTCTTCGGCGACCAGAACGACGATGGCAGCCGTGAAGTCGTCAGCCGCGACAACTGGCTCGGTTCGGGCATCGTCGTGACGCCCGATGGCTATATCCTCACCGCTAATCACGTGGTGGAGGGGGCAGACGAAATCAAGGTGGGGCTCAAGAACGACAGCACCATCTATTCGGCCAAGGTCATCGGCCTGGACCCGCCCACCGACGTCGCCATCCTCAAAATTGACGCCAAGAAACTGCCGTCCGTCACGTTGGGCGACAGCGACCAACTCGAAGTGGGCGATGTCGTCCTGGCCGTGGGCAACCCGTTCGGGATTGGCCAGACGGTGACGCGCGGCATCATCAGCGCCCTGGGACGCACGCTATCGGACACCGATGACACGCATGCTCATTATCAGGATTTCATTCAAACGGATGCCGCCATTAATCAGGGCAATTCCGGCGGCGCGCTGGTGGATGCGGCCGGGCGGTTGATTGGCATCAACGACGCCATGATCAGTCCCAGCGGCGCCAGCGCCGGCATCGGCCTGGCCGTCCCGGTGAACATGGCGCGCAACGTGATGGAGGGTTTTCTCCGCAGCGGCCGGGTCACGCGCGGCTTTCTGGGGGTGGGCTCGCAAGACATTGATCCCGGCCTGGCCAAAGGCATGGGCGCCCCCAACGCCGACGGCGCCCTGGTGACCGAAGTGGGAGACAACTCGCCGGCCGCCAAGGCCGGGCTGAAGCCGGGCGATGTGATTATCGGCATCAACGACAAGGCGGTGACCAGTGAGGAAAGCTTGCGGGTGGTGGTTTCCGAACTGGCGCCGGGTTCCAAGGCCGCGGTGAAAATTTACCGCAGCGGCACGCCCAAGACAATTGAGGTCACCCTGGCGGAACAATCGCCGGACCTTAGTCCCAGCCAACCGGCTCCCCGAAACGACGACGGCAATGCCACCCCACTCAAAGCCGATGCGCTCGATGGCGTGGAGGTCCAGGACCTGAACCGCAATATCCGCCTCCAATTGGGGGTGGCGCAAGATGTCTCCGGCGCCTTGGTCACCCGGGTGGCCCGGGCCTCGAATTCCTTTGAAGCCGGCCTGCGCCGCGGCGATATCATCCTCGAAATCAACCGCGAAGCGGTGGCCAACGCCAAGGAAGCGGAGCGCCTCTGCAAGGCCGCCCGCACCGAACAAATCGTCGTCAAAATCTGGCACCCCGAATCGCGCGAGGGCGAAATCGTGGGCCGCGTGCGTTTTCTGAGCGTGGACAATACCCGGCGGTAGAGCAGTAATCGCTTCTCCGGCTTTGACAAATCGCCGCCACCGGGCAAATTCTTTCCGATGGCAGTCCAATACAAAGACTATTACGAAAGCCTGGGCGTGGCGCGCACGGCCAGCGCCGAGGAAATCAAGAAAGCATTCCGCAAACTCGCCCGCGAATTTCATCCGGACGTGGCCAAGGACAAGAAGAAGGCCGAGGAAAAGTTCAAGGAAATCAACGAAGCCTACGAGGTCCTCTCCGACCCCGGAAAGCGCAAGAAATACGATGAACTGGGCGCGCACTGGAAATCCGGCGCGGAGTTCCGGCCGCCGCCGGGCCACGGCGGGTTTGGCGGGGGCCAGGCGTTTCGCGGCGGCCACCCCGGCGCCGAGGAATTCCATTTTGGCGGCACGGGCTTTAGCGACTTTTTCGAGCAGATGTTCGGCAGCCGGATGCA
>CAYTJG010000286.1:0-2555 GCA_964437865.1 uncultured Bifidobacteriaceae bacterium
GCAGCGCGACTTCAAATTTGTCATCGGCTATTCCAGCGTGAGCCACATGGGCTTTGTGCTGCTGGGGTTGGCCACCCTCAACTCAGTCGGCCTGGATGGCGCGGTGTTGCAGATGTTCTCGCACGGCATCATTGCCGGACTGCTGTTTGCCGTGGTGGGCCGCATGGTGTATGACCGCACCCACACCCGCGATTTGAACGAGCTGGAGCGGATGAACCTCGGCGTGCGGCTGCCCTTCGCCGCGGTGACGTTTGTGATTGCCGGCGTGGCCTCGATGGGGCTGCCGGGTTTCAGCGGCTTTGTGGCGGAATTTCAAGTGCTCATCGGGGCGTGGCAGGCGTATCCCGCGGCCGCCGTGCTGTGCGGCGTGGGCATTGTGCTGGGCGTGGCCTATACGCTGCGCGCCTGGCTCAAGGCGTTTTACCCGGATACCGCCCCGGCGGCTGGCACCAGCCACGGCCACGACGACCACCCGCTGGAGCCGATCACCATTCCCGAGCGCGTGGGCGCGGTCCTGCTCATCGCCGCCACCCTGGTCATCGGCCTTTGTCCCACGCTCCTGATGGACTGGATTGAACCCTGCCTGAAATCGCCGATGTTCGCGCGGTTGTTGGCGAAATGAACATGACTTTTGGAACACCATCTGCCACCGCGCTAAAGCGCGGTGCTAATGACAACGTAATGCTTGCGGAAGGTTAGACTGATGAATCCCGTCAACTATCTGGAAATGCTTCGGCTCGCCGCGCCGGAAACGATTGTCGCGGGCACGATGCTGTTGGTATTGGCTGCCGACCTCACCGCCCTGCGGAACCGTTCCGTGGCGGTGCGCTTCAATTTCGGCGCCCTTTTGGCGGCGGTGGGCTGCGCCCTGGCCGGGGTCTTCGCCTTTGCCCGCCAGGAACAGCACGACCTGCTCGGCGGCATCCTCGTGGTGGATCCGCAAACCGATTTTGTAAAGGTCGCGATCCTGGCGCTGTCGATTTTCACGCTGCTGATTTCCGCCAGCGGCCGGTTTACGGAGCATGTGGGCGAGTATCTCTCGCTGGTGTTGCTGGGCACCATTGGCCTGATGTTTTTGGTGAGCGCCGGCGATCTGTTGATGATTTTTGTGGCGCTCGAACTGGCCAGCCTGACGCTCTATATCCTGACCGCCTTCAATAAGCGCAACGAGCGATCGGCCGAGGCAGCCTTGAAGTACTTCCTTTTTGGCGGCACCTCGGCGGCCTTTCTGCTGTTTGGTTTCAGCCTGCTTTACGGCGTCACGGGATCCACCAACCTGGCCGAGATTGCCCACCAGTTGGCCGGCAAGGGGCTGGACCCGCTGTTGCTCGTGGCGCTGATCATGACCGTGATCGGCTTTGGCTTCAAAGTGGCAGCCGTGCCGTTTCACCTGTGGGCGCCGGACGCCTACGAGGGCGCGCCCACGCCGAGCGCCGCCTTCATCGGCGCCGGATCCAAGGTGGCCAGCTTTTTTATTCTGGCCAAGATTCTGGCCGTGGGTTTTGCGGGTGTGGAGGGCAGCGCCGTCTGGCACGGCTACGCCTCGGGTTGGGTGCCCGTCGTGGCCATCATGGCGGCGTTCTCAATGGTGCTGGGCAATCTCACCGCCATTGTGCAATCGAGCGTGAAGCGGTTGCTCGCCTACTCGGCCATTGCCCATGCCGGCTATATGCTGCTGGGCGTGCTGGCCAACACTCCCGTCAGCCGGAGCGCCCTGATGTTTTACGCGATCACCTACGCCCTCACTACGCTCGGCGCGTTCGGTGTGGTCACCGTGGTGGAGGAAGCCACCGGGAGTGACGCCTTGAAGAACTTCGCCGGCCTGAGCCGTCGCGCGCCGCTGTTATCCCTGTGTTTGTTGGTGTTTCTGCTTTCGCTGGGCGGCATTCCGCCTCTGGCCGGTTTCATCGGAAAATTCTTCCTGTTCAGCGCCGCGGTGGCCGCGGATGAGCAGCACTTGGGCCTGCTTTGGCTGGTGATCCTGGCTATTGCCATGAGCGCGGTGTCGTTTTACTACTATCTGCGCGTGCTCAAACAGGCGTATGTTGAAGACGCGGACCCGGCGGCGGGCGCCATCAAGACCCCGCTGGTCACCCTGCTCGCGCTGGTGGTGCTGGCCGGGTTGGTGGTCCTCCTGGGTTGCGCGCCCACCCTGTTGACGCAGTTTCTCAAGAGCGCATTTTGATGCCGCCCCGGTCGCGGATTTGCAAATTCCGTCCGTGCCATCTCATCGCGGACACTTTAGATGGCGCTGCCCACTCGAACTACGCAGAACGGGATGTCACCAAGGCGCTGGGCGCGTTTCTCCCTCTCCGCGTTGGCGGAGTCAGCGGAGCCAATGGTCCCTCGCCCACGGGAGTGGGAGAGGGTGGCCGACAGGCCGGGTGAGGGATTCTGGGAGAAAGGCGGGCCGGGGTGAGGTGTTCGTGTTACTGACTCGCGTTTTGTTTGACGTCCACCCTCTGTTTTTCCCTCCCCCTGGCCAACCCATCTCAGGCAATTACTGGGACGTTCCCCCTCCGACGTTTTTGTTTTCGTACAGTTCCTGCACCGAT
>CAYTJG010000286.1:2565-8181 GCA_964437865.1 uncultured Bifidobacteriaceae bacterium
CGTTTTACTGACTCGCGTCTTGTTTGACGTCCACCCCCCTTTTTTTCACACCTGGCCGGGAACCCGTCTTAAGCAATCACCGGGGTGCTCCACCTTCAGCGCTACCATGCTCGTACAGTTCCTGCACCGATTTCCGGTTCAACACGATGATTGTGAACACGCCGAGCGTTGTGCCCAACGGGATATGCAGACAATCAATGGCCGCCACCACCAGGGAAAAAGTCTGATGTTTCCGGGCGCGAAGGCAAAAACCGGAAATCAAATTCAGACCGCCCGAAACCGCGAACCAGGCTCCAAAAACCAGATAAAACCATTGAAAAACGGCGAAAAACTCTGCCGGCGGCGGCGTTTGCTTCTGGCCCTGCCATAACTTCGGATTGGTAAATACGGCGTGCATTATCGCGAAGTGCGCCAACAGGAATAGGATTCCCAATATCGCCAGCCCGGCGCCGATAAAGTGGAAGATGGACAGCAGTTTCAGATGACTCGCGTCGATGTCGCGCTGATCCCGCATGATGGGAGGCAATTCGCTCATGATTCAAACTTTCCCGTGGTTGACCGCTGGAGAGACCCGTTTGCGCGCGCCAATCCAGTTTTGTTTTTGTGATCGTAGGTTTGGCTGGCGGGCCTGTCCAACAAAATGCGCGCTGGGTTGGTCGTTCCACATCATCTAATCCTTGACAGGAATCGCTTGTTTGTATATTGTATCCATACAAATGACAAACCGCCCTTCACATTTGTACCGTTACGCCTCTTCCACAGGCACCCGCAACATTCGTTCCGCGCGCCAAGCCGTCTTCCCGCTCCTGTCGGTCATCGTTGCGCTCTTCGCCATGGCTGGGAATGCAACTTTCTCTCTCCAGGCGGAAACCAACTCCCCAGTCGATAATTCAGCCGCTAAGGACGGCACCCAAGGATCTTTGGCCGTGGCCCAGAGTTTTGTCGCCCGGCTGGCGACCAACGATTTCTCGGGCGCCACCGAGTATTACGACGCAACGATGAAGTCGGCCCTGCCGGCCGAAAAATTGAGTACCATCTGGCTTGGCCTGCTCAAGGAGGCCGGCCCATTTCAGAAAGTGGACCATGTTCAGGCCGAACACCTGTCTGGCTACCTCGTTGTCTACGTGACCTGTCAGTTCGAAAAGCAGCTCATCGCGGTGAAAGTTGTCGTTGATAACACCGGCAAAGTTGCAGGCTTGTTTTTCGTCCCCGGCCAACCGGCCCAATCCGAATGTCCCGCCTACGCTAATCCAAGCCTTTTCCGTGAACAGCCGGTCGTCGTCGGCAGCGGCGAATGGCAGCTCCCCGGCACGTTGACCGTGCCCAAGGCCCAAGGGCCTTTCCCTGCGGTGGTGCTCGTCCAGGGGTCCGGCCCGCAAGACCGCGATGAGACCATAGGCCAAAACAAACCATTCCGTGATCTGGCTTGGGGCTTGGCCTCCAAGGGAATCGCCGTGCTGCGCTACGAAAAGCGCACCAAAGCCTACGCCTCCAAGTTGGCGGCTTTGCAAAACGGCCTGACCGTCCGGCAGGAAACCATCTCCGACGCCCTCGCGGCGGCGCAACTGTTGCGCCAGAGCGATGGCGTCGCTCCCGGTCGTGTCTTTGTCCTCGGCCACAGCCTGGGGGGCATTTTGGCCCCGCGCATCGGCGCCGCCGATACCCAGCTTGCCGGCCTTATCATTTTGGCTGGCGCCGCCCGGCCTATCGAAGATTTGATGCTCGAGCAAACGCTGTTTCAAGCCTCGCTCGCCGGCCAGGCCACACCGGACTCCACGACCCGCGTCGAAGAAATCAAACGCCAGGTGGCGGCCGTGAAAGCCCTGTCGAACACCGGCCCCACCAACGTGTTCCTGCTGGGCGCGCCCGCCAGTTATTGGCTCGATCTTAAAGATTACCAGCCGGCGACTGCGGCCAAGCAGTTGGCCATGCCGCTCCTGATCCTGCAGGGCGAAAACGATTGCCAGGTCAGTTTTCAGGCAGACTTTTCACTTTGGCGCCAGGCGCTGGCGGGCCGCAAGCAAGCCACGTTCAAGAGCTATCCCGCCTTGAACCACTTGTTCATTCGCGTAGACAGCCAAAGCACCGGCGCCGAATACGAGGCGCCCAGTCATGTGGACGCGGACGTGGTGCGGGACATCGCCGACTGGGTGCTTGCCACCCGCTGAGCTTATGGCCGAACCGTCTGAAAAGCCTGTATTGCGGATCGACCTGTGCAGTTCCACCCCGGTCTATCGCCAGATCCTTGACGGCCTGCGGGCCCTGCTGGTGAGCGATATGTTTCACCCTGGAGACAAACTGCCTACGGTCCGAGAAATGGCCATTGATCTTGGCGTAAACCACAATACCGTGGCCGAGGCCTATCGCCTGCTCGCGGACGAAGGCTGGCTCGATTTGAAACGTCATCACGGCGCCACGGTCTTGTCTCGCGAACCCCAGCGCGCGGGTCCTGAGCGGCGCCAGGATTTTGCCCAGCGTCTCCAGGAACTGGCGGCTTCGGCCATCGCTGACGGCGTGGACAAAGCAGCGGTCGTGCATCAATTGAATACCCTCGCGGATCAACTCAAAACTCAAAAGGAATGCCTATGAACTCCATCCGGCTGGATTGGCCTCTGATTATCGCCGCCTTATTTCCTTGGGCCAGCATCGCTGTCGGCGCCCTCATGATCCCCCGCCTAACCCGGCCGGATCTCTTCTTTGCCGTCACCGTCAAACGGTCCTTCCGCGATTCACCCCCGGGCGTCGAAATTCGCCGTCAATACACCGCGTATGTTCTCGGCACAACCTTGGTCGCGCTCCTGCCGCTCATCTGCTTCGCGCTGCCGCGGTTCTGGGTTTTGCTGGGAGTGCTCGGACCATGCGCCATCGAACTGGCGGGGTGGCTCGCCGCGTTCCTGCTGGCCCGGCACCGCACGCTCCCGTATCACGCGGAACCCACCGCCGAACGCGAAGTCCAATTGACACCCCGGCCAGCCTCCCTCCCGGGCGGAGGGTTGGCCCAAGCCGGCCCGTTTGCCATTCTGGTGGTGACCTGCCTTGCGCTGGTGGTCAAGTGGCCCGCCATCCCCTCCCGAATCCCCATCCATTGGGGGCTTGGGGGCGCACCCGATGGTTGGGCGGCGAAAAGTCTTGCCGCGGTTTTCGGCGGACCCGGGATCGGCTTTCTGGCCTGCGCGCTGCTCGCGGGCGTTTCCTGCCTTGCCATGCGCGGTGTGCGGCGGATTCACGGCAGCGGGCGCGCGCGTCAAGGCGAGGCCCGCTTTGTTCGTGCCATCGTCTTTTTCTTGCTGGGCATGGAGTATTGGGTGGCGCTGCTGATGGCTCTCCTGGGTCTGGCGCCCTTGCGTCCAAACCTTCAAGCCCCCCTCCCGCAGTTCTGGCTCATCCTGCCCTGTGAAACACTCCTCATCGGCACGATCTTCTTTATTAGCTTTAAAATGGGCCAGGGCGGCTGGCGCGCCGGGGCCGCGGCAGGAAACGAAGTGTCCAATGATGACGCCCCGGTGGGAGACCGCACGCCCGATGCCTGCTGGAAGCTCGGCTTGATCTATTACAACCCAAACGACCCGGCGGTGCTCGTCGAGAAACGCTTCGGTGTGGGCTGGACGTTGAACTTTGCCAATCCGCGCTCCTGGCTGGTGATCGGCGCGATCTTCCTCTTCATGCTGGCGGTCTTGGCCCTTGCTCTTGCGGTCAAGTAGTCCCTGACTTTGAGCGTTGAATGTTTTGGCTAGGCGGCCTTTCGTTGCGGAGCGTTGGTATCGGGTGACGTCTGGTTCAAAATCGCGTTTCAGCGGCCGGGGACGGCCACGGACCGGAGCGCGCCCGTCCCGGGCGCTGAGGCGCACGCGGGTAGCGGCCGCTGGCACACCAAGCGACGCGGGAACAACGTCACCCTCTCCTGAACCCATTTGCCCAACCGACTGAATTCCGAGTTCTGAACTCCGCGTTCCGCGTTCCGAGCTTTTCTTGGGCAGGCGAGGGCGGGTGTTAAACCAAACACATTCAGCGCTCAACATTCAATTCAACGCTCAACGTCGAAGTCGTTCCCCGGGCTGAAACCCGGCCTGTGATAGCCTGGGCTGGAGGCCCAGGTAGGTCCGCCCCCAATAATTCCCGGTCTGTAAGACCGGCACAATTCGGCGAACAAAACGCCAGTAACCTAAATCATCCCTCCCCAGGAGAGAGCTTTTCACGTGGCACGCGTTCGGCTTTGCGGCGGCCGTTCGCGCGATGCCGCCACAGGCAATTTCAAATCCGCGGGAATAACGCCGCCTGGATGCCAAATCCCCATTGACCGGCGCCAGCCTGCACCGCAAATTACGCGAATTGGAAGCGCAAAAAATCCAGTCATTGGCCACCGCTTTGAAGCGTTGGTTCGCGGCCAATGCCCGCGACCTGCCGTGGCGGCGCACCCGCGATCCCTACGCCATCTGGGTTTCCGAAATCATGCTCCAGCAAACCCAGGTCAAGACCGTGATCCCCTATTGGGAACGATGGCTGAGCGCGTTGCCCACCCTCAAAGCCGCTGCGGAGGTCAGCCCGGATAAATTGCACAAGCTGTGGGAAGGGCTGGGCTATTACACGCGCGTGCGGAATCTGCAGCGGGCGGCCCAAGTCATCGTGGCCCAACACGGCGGACGGTTCCCCGAGCGGTTCGACGACGTGCTGGCGCTGCCGGGTATCGGCCGTTACACCGCCGGCGCCATTTGCAGCATCGCCTTCAACCAACCAACGCCAATCTTAGATGGCAACGTGATCCGCGTGCTCACCCGAGTCTTCGGGATCGCGGAAAACCCGAAGGAGAAGGCCACTAATCAACGGCTTTGGAAACTCGCGGAAGCGTTGGTTACGGCGGCGGCTGGGGCGAAGAAAGGGCGGCGCCCGGAGAACGCCTGCTCGCACTTGAATCAGTCGTTGATGGAGTTGGGAGCGTTGATCTGCACGCCGCGTCAGGCGCAATGCGGCGTTTGCCCGGTGCGTCCGCATTGCGTGGCGTTTCGGGAGGACCGGGTGGAAAGCTTGCCCAACTTGGGGGACCGTCCGACGACCACGACGCGGCGGTTCGCCGCTTGGGTGATCGAGCGCCAGGGAAAATTTCTGGTGCGCCAACGTCCCGCCGGCGTTGTAAATGCCCATCTGTGGGAATTCCCCAATGTGGAACTTGCCGATGCCAAAATCGGTGCCGAAGCCGCGTTTCGCTCCGCGTTTGGCGTGGCGGCGCACGGCCTGGCGCCGCTGCTTGCGATTCGCCATTCCATTACGCGTTATCGGATTACCGTGGAGGCTTTCAGGGTGGATCCTGGGGCGGCAAGTGTGGTCGTGGACGGCGCGGTGTGGAAAAGCCGCGCACAAATGCGGCGGCTCGCGTTTGCCAGTGCGCATCGGAAAATTCTGGGCGCTCTGGCCCTCCGCTGAGACCCGTATGGTCGGTGGCTAGCGCCTTGCTGGCCCTATTACCAAGCATCTGGCACAAAATCGTAACCTGATCGTCGCGCTTTTGTAACCTCTGTTAGGTTTACTGTCACTCTTTGAGCGGCAGTGCCCTGTGACGCCGAAGTTGGAAGCTGAAATGAAAACGATAATTTTGACGATTCTGCTCGCCGGCGGCCTGGC
>CAYTJG010000287.1:0-8160 GCA_964437865.1 uncultured Bifidobacteriaceae bacterium
TCGACCCTTGGTTTCGGGCACGCTCTTCCAAACGAACACCGCGGCCGCAACGCTCATAAGCCCGTAGACCCAATAGGTGAATCCGTGGTTGAAACGCGCCAGCAGCCAGGGATTCTTGTCCATGATCGGAAAGCTCCAACTGACGAGGTAATTGGCAATCCACTGCGCCGCCACGGCCACCGCCATGGCTTTCCCGCGGATCTGATTCGGAAAGATCTCGCTCAGCAGCACCCAGGTGACCGGTCCCCACGAGACCGCGAAACCGGCGATATAGGCGAGCATGCAAACCAGCGCCACCATGCCTTTGCCACCCAACCAGAAATCCGTGCCCAGCACCGTCATGCTGGCCCCCATGACCAGGGCGCCGATCACCTGCAGCGCCTTGCGCCCATATCGGTCCACGGTCACGATGGCCACGACGGTGAAGCCCAGATTGACCGCGCCGACAATAATCGTCTGCAGCAGCGAGGCATTGGTGCTCAAGCCCATGCCTTTGAAAATCTCCGGTGCATAGTAGAGCACCACATTGATGCCCACGAATTGCTGAAAGACGGACAACAAAATGCCAATGAGGATCACCGCCCCGCCAAAGGAAAACAGCCGGCCCGAATGATGTTCGCCCAGCGAGGCGCGAATCTCGGCGATCTCCCGGGCCGCCTCGTCCGCAGTGCTCAGTTTGTCCAACACCGCCCGCGCGGCCTGCGCGTTGCCCTTCAACATCAGGTAGCGGGGCGTTTCCGGCACCAGAAACAACAACCCCAGAAAGAGCACCGAGGGCACCACGCCGGAAAGGAACATGTAACGCCAGCCGATCGTGTTGAGCCAGGCATCGCCGTCACCGGCCCGGGCGATGCCATAATTGACGAAATAGATCACCAACATGCCGAAGATGATCGCCAATTGGTTCCAGGCCACGAGATTTCCGCGAATGCGCGCGGGCGCGATTTCGGCAATGTACATGGGTGACAACATGGAGGCCAACCCCACGCCAATGCCTCCCAGCACCCGATAAAAAACGAACTGGGCCATGTACCCGGCTCCCCCCTGCCCCACCGGCGCAAACGGAAATTCCGGCGCAGCCGCTCCCAGCGCCGAGACCAGGAACAAGCAGGCGGCAATGATCAAACCGCGCTTGCGTCCCACCCGCGAGCTCACCCAGCCGCCGATCAGGCCGCCGATGATGCACCCGATGAGCGCGCTGGAAACCACGAAACCGAGCAGCGAACTCGCCGCATCGGTGCCAAGGTGGCGCGGGGCGATGAAGTAAGCCTGCAGGCTGCCCACCGCACCGGAAATGACGGCCGTGTCGTAGCCGAACAGCAAGCCGCCCAGTGTCGCCACCAGCGTCAGCAAAACCACGTTTCGATTCATAGCCTCGTCTTTCAGTTACGCCGGTCAATAGAGGCACTTGGCCAGGTAACCAGCCAGCGCCGTGTACCGCTGGGTGGAGCGGAACTCGGCAATTTTCTTGCGGTCCACCTTGAGCGCCTTGTTCCACAGCCGCTGCAAATTGGCCGCGCTGCTGTGTAATATGTCCGCCACGTCCTCCTCCTTGTCCGTCCGCGGGGCTTTGACATCAAAGGCCAGGATGCCTTTCCATTGGGCGTCTTGCAGCACCACGCACAAGGCCAGATCCTTCAGCGGTTCCGTGTAACCAAAGGGCAGGTCCTGGTCGTAACGGGCGGTATCCTGCGAATTCAGGTGAATGTGAAACAGTTTCCCCGCCTCCAAGCACAACTCCACATCCCAGACATAGTCGAGCCCGGCCATGCGACTGTGCGCCGTCTCGGGATTCACGCCAAACCGGCGCTGCACTTCCGGCTGCAGCCGGCTGATCAGGTACAGCACCTCGCCCACATTGCTCAGGTACATGTTGGCGCGGGGTTCATTCGGCTTGGGTTCCAGGGCGAAGCGGGGCGCCCGCGGGCCATACTTCTTCAAAGCGTAGCTTCCCACCGCGTTGAACCCCTGGATGAGCCGGCGGATGGATTCCTGACCATCCTTGGCCAGCATGAAATCGAAGCCTTCGCGGCCATTCCAAAAAACCATGACCTCGGCTCCCAATTCCACGGTTACGTCCACCGCGGCGAGGGCGTGCTGCAATGCCAGTTCACGAATCGCCGGATCATTGCTTGTCATGGCACCGTCCTTGAAGACTGGATCCGCAAAGAACGACGGCGTGTACATGCCCATCTGCATGCCGAACTTCTGCATTAGCCGCTTGGTCTCCGGCACATCGCGCGCCGGAATCTCCACATCGTGCGCCTCCAGAAAAGTAATGCCCGCCGCCGCCAGCTGGGGAATCCGCTCGAGGACCGGGGTCTCTTTCCGCGTGGGTCCGCCAAAAGGATCGCGACCCGCGCCCAGATTCCAAACCCCGGCGCCGAGCCCCTGTTTCCCGGCCTTGCTCGGAATGATGATTTTTTTCATGGTCTTCATAATTGGTAAGTACTCACTGGTCCGGAATAGCCGCCGGTTCGCCCAATCACCGGCCACTGGATCCGTTGGCGCCGTCCGGCCTTCGCAGACGTTGAAAGGATTGATGCGAGGGTTGTGTTCAAGTGGCGCCCGAGACAATAGGTGGAGTCATCTTCGTGAAACATCCCCGAAAGCGGGGAGGATTATCGCCGGCGACACGACTTTTATTTTTTCCTCGACTCCCTCTTTTGGGGATAGCCACGCCCCGCGCACTTGCGTATTCTCCTGGGCACAGCTCGCTCTAAATTGATCACCCGATATTCAGCGCTCATGAAAAACTTATCCATTCCCGCCTTTGCTGCGGTGCTACCAACGCCAAAACTGATCGCCTTCGCCCTGGCCCTGATTGCCGGGTCGCTGGCCTCGGCTGCGGCCGCCGATGAAGGTTGCCGCAGTTGCTCCATTCCCGTGGAGGTGAGCGGCCAGTTCCAACATTACCAGGCGGCTGACGGTGTGCAAATCCAGGGCGCCTTGGGCGACGAGCAGTCGTTCCGGGAAGAGATTTTCGGCAGCCATTTCACTGTCACCATCCCCCACCTGCCGGCAGGCAAGTACACCGTGATCATTGGCGAGGCTGAAGTGTATTTCACCGAGCCAAACAAACGCGTGTTCGACATCACCGCCGGCGACCAGCCCCTCGCCACCAACCTCGACCTCTTTGTCACCAGCGGCGGCACGGGCAAAGTCCTTTACCTGACCAATGAAATTGAGCATTTGGACGACAGCCTGCGGGGCCCCTTGGCGGTGGTGTTCCAAAGCCGCATTGAAAATGCCAAGCTCAATACCCTTGCCTTGCAGGACGCTTCCGGCGCGAAGGTGCTGGACGTGAAGGCCGCTGATCTGGCGGAAATGCTGAGTGCCGAGGAAACGAGCGTGCCCGCGGTGGCCGGTCCGGAACTTTGGAAGGACGCGAACCAGCCGCTCGAAGTGCGCGTGCGGGACCTGACCAGCCGGCTCTCGCTGGTGGAGAAAGTGAATCAACTGCGCAACGAGACGCCGGCCATTCCCCGGCTCGGCGTGCCAGCCTATGATTATTGGAGCGAGGCGCTGCACGGCGTGGCCCGCAACGGCATTGCCACCGTATTTCCGCAAGCCATCGGCATGGCCGCCACTTGGGACACCTCCCTGATTCACGATGAAGGCCGGGTCATCGCCACGGAAGGTCGCGCCAAATTCAACGAATACTCCCGCGCGCATGGCGGCGATAGCGCGATTTACACCGGCCTCACCTTTTGGTCGCCCAACATCAACATCTTCCGCGATCCGCGCTGGGGCCGGGGCCAGGAAACCTATGGCGAAGACACGTTCCTCACCGGCACCATCGGCGTGGCCTTCATCCGTGGCGTGCAGGGCGACGACCCTAAATACGCCGAGGCCATGGCCTGCGCCAAGCACTTTGCCGTGCACAGCGGACCGGAGCCATCGCGTCACACGATCGACGTGGCGCCATCGGAACGGGACTTTTACGAGACCTACCTGCCGCACTTCGAAATGGCCGTGCGCGAGGGCCACGTGGACGGCTTCATGGGCGCTTACAATTCGGTCTATGGCCAACCCGCCTGCGCCAACCCGCAACTGCTCACCGATATATTGCGACGTCAGTGGGGCTTTGACGGCTACGTGGTTTCCGACTGCGGCGCCATCAACGACATCTTCGCCAACCACCATTTTGTGGCCACGCCCGAGGAAGCGGCGGCAGCGGCCGTGAAGGCCGGCTGCGATATCTGCTGTGGCGGAGATTACAACGCGCTGCTCAAGGCCGTTCAAAAAGGGCTGATCACTCCCGCGGACATCGATCAGGCCCTGGCGTACGCGTTCCGGGCGCGCTTTCGGCTGGGGCTGTTTGATCCGCCGGAACGCGTGCCCTTCTCCAAAATTTCGATGGCGGACAACGACACGCCGGCGCACGAGGCGTTGGCCCTCCAAGCGGCGCACGAAGGCGTCGTTTTGCTACAGAACAACGGTATTCTTCCCTTGGACCGTGGCCACATCAAGCGCGTGGCCGTCATTGGCGCCAACGCGGATTCCGCCTCCATGCTGCTGGGCAATTACAACGGCACGCCGTCCCACCCCATCACGATCCTCAACGGCATCCGGACCGTTGCCGGTCCCAATGTGGAGGTGACCTACCAGCCCGGCTGTCCGCTGGCGGTGCGCAAAGACGGCAGCGATCAGCCGCCCGCGAGCCTGTTGCAGGAAGCGCTGGCCGCGGCCGCGGCCGCCGACGTGGTGATCTATGTGGGCGGCATTAGTCCCGACCTCGAGGGCGAAGAGTTTGGCGGCCAGGATCCCTATGACGGTTTCAAGGGCGGCGACCGCACGCGCATCGAGTTGCCCAGCGTTCAGGAGGACTTCCTCAAGGCCCTGCGAGCCACCGGCAAACCGGTGGTGTTTGTCAATTGCAGCGGCAGTGCCATCGCCCTGCCGTGGGAAGCGGAGAATTTGCCGGCCATCGTGCAAGCGTGGTATCCCGGCGAGCAAGGCGGCCGCGCCGTCGCCGATGTCCTGTTCGGCGCCGCCAATCCATCGGGCCGGTTGCCGGTCACGTTTTACCGATCCACCACCGACCTGCCAGCCTTCGACGACTATTCCATGAGCAACCGCACCTACCGCTATTTCGGCGGCACGCCCTTGTTCGCGTTTGGGCATGGGTTGAGTTACACGAAATTCGACTACTCCAAATTGAAGCTGGCCCGCAAGACCGTGGCAGCCAAAGGCACCGTGCAGATGACATTCAAACTGAAGAATGCCGGTCGAGTCGCGGGCGCCGAAGTGGCCCAGGTTTATTTCCGCCACCTCCAATCACCCGTGTCGCAGCCCCGGCTGGCGTTGTGCGGTTTCACCCGGGTGGAACTCGCGCCGGGCCAGGACACCCGCGTAAAGGTCGAGCTCCCTACCGAACGCTTCCGTTACTGGGATACTGAGAAGAAACAATACGTGATTGAACCCGGGGACTACGAATTATCGGTGGGCGCTGCCTCGGATGATCTCCGCCTCCATGACACCGTGAAGGTCACGGGTCCTTAGTCAATTTATCCTAAATTCCGTCCGCAACCCGCCGCTTGCCTTCCGCACGTGGCGGGTGCTGTTCCACTCCAAACCCTTCACCGGATCTGATCGATCCAATGACGGTCAATTCTTCTCGCCTGTCACCAATCAATACATTGCCTCCTTCGGCCGGCCAAAGGGCCAACGGCCCGTTCTCATACCAGCGTGGGGCATCCGCCCCACGAAAGGCCATTCTAAATATCGCCCTAGCGCCATCGGCGCGCCCCATGCGCTCTCTCTAATTTTGTCGCTAAATTAAACTCTCAATCTGCGCTCCATTGATAATCGCACCAATCTGGCGGGTCGTAATCACATGCCATAAATCCGCCGTTGGTTATAATATTCCCCCAATAAATCTTAACGTAATTGGCGTGTCCATCGACGAAGCCCACATTATTCGGCGCGTTGTTGAAAAACACAACCTTGGCCGGCCCCACGCTTCCGGGTTGGCGCGGTTTAGGCTCATGCCACGAATAAGGGTAAAATGCGGGTGACTCCGCAATCATCACAGTTCGTGACGGGTGTTTTATTGAACTCAATCGGAGTCCCGCAAGTCCAGGCAGTTTAATCTCAGACCTCGGCCTGATCCCGCTGTTGGGCGGAATCCAGTTCAACGCATTGAAGGTATAACTGGAAAAATCAAATTTGGCTTGGTCATGGTGGCTCTCAGGCACTCGCCCCAGCCGGTAGTCGTAGTAAAACTTGTCGGCTGGGCAAGAAAATATCTTGTCTTGAGAGGATGAAGCCCCTCGCAAGCCCACATAGTTTTTTACCAGCTCTTTGTAGGCAATCCAAGCCGCCAGGTTGGTCTGTCCGCTGGCCGGTGTTTTATCGTTGGAATCCCCGCAATACATTATCACCCCAAGAACGATATGCCTTGCATTATTAAGACAGACAATCCTATGCGCAGCGTTTCGCCCTCGACTGGCCACGGCCAAAAGCAAACTGGCAATAACAACGATAATAGCAATCACAGTCAAGAGTTCCACGAGACTGAAGCCGGGGCACGGGACAAATTTCTTCCTCTGCCCTGAAAGGGCGAAATATGATAGCCCAGGGCAGAGCGAGTCGGCGAGCGCCGCCCTGGGTAAATCGCCCCCGAAGCAAACCAAGCCCTGTAAGGGCGAAACAAAATGAAACCGCTGCCAGCCGCGTTCATTGTTGAGCACGCGTTTCATCTCCCAGAAAAAGGCTGCTGTCTCCGTGAGTATATGCGTTTCATAGGCACACAAACCGCATTTTTATGGGTTTTCCCCGCGTTTTCAGAATTTTGTCTCACACCCGGCCCAAGACGAGTGCGGAGCCAATTGAGTGCGGTGGGCGGTGGGCGGTGGGCGGGCTGAAAGCCCGTCCTGTGATAGCCTGGGCTGGAGGCCCAGGAAAAGCCCCTCAAAGAATCCCCCCCCGGTCTGTAAGACCGGCACGCCCATGTTCCCTGACTTTCAATAAGGACGGCAAATGCCGAATGTTGAGATGTGACCCCCAATGATTCATTTTTTTATCTGTGTCCATCTGAGTCCATCTGTGGTTGGAATTTTCCTGATCCTTCGTGATGATTAGTGCAATATCGGTTTTGCCAATGTTGACCGTCGGTTTTTCAATTCACGCGCTGGCAGGTTCCGCGGGTAGGGTGGGCTCAGCCAAAGCAAAGACCTCAGGATATGGAAAACAATATGAACCTCAATCGGGAGTGCCCGCCGCCGTTGGGCTGGCTGGCCTCGTTGCGGTGGCTGGTCATCGCTGTGGCCTGTTTTCACACCGCCTACGCTTCCACCCACCATCCAGCCGCCGGTCTCGCCATTTTTGGCTATGCGTTCGCGCTGGTGCGCCTGACGCAACAGCCAACCGTCCGCCGGGCTTTCTACTTTGGGCTGGTGGCGGGTTTGCTCTGCTACGGGCCGCAGCTTTGGTTTTTTGCGAAAATCTTCAACACGGCCGCGATGGTGCTCTGGCTGATCCTGGCTTTCTGGGTGGGACTGTTTGCAGCGACCGTATGCGGCTGCATCCGGCGCTGGGGCTTGGCCAGGGCTGCGTGGCTGATGCCGGTGCTCTGGACCGGACTCGAGTATTTCCGGAGCGAAGTTTATTACTTAAAATTTTCGTGGCTGAATCTCGGCTACGCCTTGCCCGCGGGCAGCGGCTGGCTGGGCATGTACGGTGTGGGGTTATGCGCCTTTGCCCTGGCCGCGGCATTGTCCGGCTGGCGGAGCGTGCGACCCTCGCGGTTTCAGGCTGCGGCCCTCGTGGCCGGGGTGTTGTTGCTGCTGGCCAGCCTGCTGCCCGCGCGCATCACGCAATCGCGCGATACGGTTTCGCTTGTAGGCATCCAGATGGAATTTCCGCCGGAGAAGGCGCTGCCCAAGGTGCTGGATCACGCGCTGGCTAGGAACCCCGACGCGGGGATTTTTGTCCTGAGCGAATACGCGCTGAACGGTCCCGTGCCGGCCGCGCTGAAGAACTGGTGCCGGGAACATGCCCGTTTCCTGGTGGTCGGCGGTGAAGATCCGGCGGGAAACGCCAATTACTATGACACATCCTTTGTGGTGGGCACCAATGGCGAGGTGGTGTTCCAGCAGGGTAAATGTGTGCCCATCCAGTTTTTCCATGACGGCCTGCCCGCGCCGGCGCAGAAAG
>CAYTJG010000288.1:0-8144 GCA_964437865.1 uncultured Bifidobacteriaceae bacterium
TGGCTTATCAAATTCCGCTTGCGCAAACCAGGTGTCATTGGTGGCGACTGCCTGTCGAGCTATGGTGCCGCCACAGGTCCACGGCGCTGGCCAATTGAGGCTACAAAAACACGGTGAACCACGGAGCCACGGAGGCACAGAGAGAACAAAAACAACGAGAGGAACAACGATGAATCAAACCCTAAGATCCAAAGGACGAAACTGAACGAATGGTGCGGAAAAGCCATTGGCCTGTGCATCGAGATTCACCGCGAACTCGAGCCGGGCCTGTTAGAAAGCGCCTATCTTTGTGCCTCCGTGGTTCAAATGGGACTTTGTGTTTTTCCGCCTGTGAAAGGGTCCTGGAAAAATGACACTCTTTGCCTTTCCCCGACCAATTGAGTGCGGAGCACGAAGTTCGAAGTGCGGCATGCCTCACGTCGCGCCCTACACAAAAAAAAGCCTGAAGGCTGAAGTTAGTGTCATTTCGTTTTTGGTTTCGGGCGATAGTCACGGGGATCGAGGCAGGCGTCGTAGGCGGCGCGGTTAATTTTAATCCAGTCGGTTCCGTTGATGCCGCGGGTTTTCGGTTCGACCGGACTGACAGGAAAGGCACAGGCCATTTTCAACCAGCGATCCTGTTCGCGGGAAATCAGGCGAATTTCATCGGCGACTTCGGACAAATCCTGATCCTGACTGAACACCAAGGCGACATCGTATTCCTGACGATGAGCAAGCCGGACAATGTCCAACGCGAGGCGGACATCCACGCCTTTTTCACGGCCGACCAGGACAGTGGTTTGCGAGCCGTCGGAAAGACTGATCGATTCATTACCATAGCGGAGCAGACGCCAAAACACATAGACATTCTGCCGGCCCATCTGGGCGAATTTGTTGGTCCAGAAATGATTCCAAAACTGATTGTCGGTTGCGTCCGGGATGCCGGTATAAAAGCGAACCTGGTTCAGTTGCCAGCCACGCGCGGCGCAAACAGCCGTAGCGAGCGCGTGTACATCGTAATTGGGATAATGGTAGCCAAAAGCGGTCTTTGCCTTGCGATACAGATTCTGCCCGTCAATGAAAGCAACGGCTCGCTTGATGGTGGGGTCGGCTGGCATTGGTCAGAAATGAATAACCCCGCCCGAGGCCGTTACCGGCGTGTCGAGCGGGGAGTAAGTAAAATCTTCAGTTCCCGTCTGTTGATCCAACATACCGCGTGCAATGGTGGAGTCAAGACTGCAAACGCGATTTTGGGAGCGTTTCATTGAGCACCTCCGGCGCGATAGGGCGTGGCATCTTCCTTCAACTTAACTGGATGTTTTACCGAATCTTGTTTCAGCCGGTAGTGTTCCACTTCAATAAAGCGCACGTCTATGGCCGGTTTTGGATTTTCCGGAGGCAGCTTACGGGAAATGAGATCAAAGCCGCGATTATCCGCCTCCACGCTTTCAACCACGCGGCCCTGGGCGGTTTCGTGGGGGATGACGTACTGCACGGCGATGCGTTCAATTTCCGGGTCGGTGACCTTCTCGCGGATTTGCGGCGGGTTTCCTTTCGGGACGCAAACGATGATATGAACCGGTTCCGGGAAAATCGGCTCGACCAAAATCTTGTTTGACTTCAAATTTTCAGCTTCCATCCGTAGTTTGCCTTTAAGCTGCCGTGGTTTACGCATCATGTACCGGAAAAGCGCAAACTGCACGGAAAAATTCGTCGTGGCGGAAGTCCAAGGCTGAGGCTAAAGCAAGGTTCCGAGGCCAGCCGAGCGCGACCTACAAATCGCGGGGACGGGCCGAGCAATGCGGCGCTCCGGCAATTTGAAAAGACATCTTCAACCTGGGCGTACCATGGAGGATTCATCGCTTTCAGGGATGCGGTTGTTCGCCTATCGATCCTTGTCCGTCCGGTTCTTGGCGCGTTCGCGGGCTTTGCGCAGGGCATCCAAGGCCGAACCGGTGACAGCGGAACTTGCCGGCACCGACTTGGGTTCCGTCGGCGCGGCCGATCGCGCCGGTGAAACCGGGGCGGCGGCAGGCGCTTTGGCTGCGGCTGGAACCGCCTTCGCAGGCTCCGCTTTGCGCCGCAGCCAAGGCAGGGCGGAATGCGCGCCTTTGGTGCGGGGTTCTTCCTCCTCAGCGTCGGTCGAAGCGGCAACCGCGCCGGTTCGGACCGCCATGAACTTCGTCACCCAGCCCGTTCTACGTTCGAAGACTTCCAACAGAAAGAGCACGGCCGCCGCCACCAACAGCCACGGCGCCAATTCCACGTAACGCGATTTCACCGGCAGTTCGCCCCAGATTTTGGGGATTTCCAGGCGATCCTGGCCGCCGGTGGTGGCGGCGATTTGCGCCAGCGCCGCCGCCCCGCGTCCGGGCTGATCGGGCACAAACTCCGGCGAATACGGCAGGCAAACGGGCGGCAGTGTGACGGCCGGTTGCCCGGCAATTTCCACCGTGTTCAAGACCGTCTCCCGCCCCGTGATGGGAATGGCGGCTTCCAACAAATCGGCATTTTTCCAAGCCAGCGGGACGGTGGCCTTCGTGGGGGCGGCCCCCGGCACGCCGTGCAACACCTTCACCTGCGGCAGCCGGGAAAAAGCATCCGCCTTGCGTTCCGGGTCCAGATGCAGTTGCACAAAACACACGCCATCGCGCACCTCCTGCGCCAGGTACATGTCCTCGGGCAACGGCGAATGCTTGCCCGCCACCCAGCGCGCCAGCGTGGCGTAAAATTCCCCAGCTTGATTCCACTTGGCCAGATCGCCGCTGTATTTGCCATCCGCTTCGCCCAGATAACACAAGACGCGCCCGTTGCCCGCGTTCCACGAGGCCACCACCGGCGCCTTGTACTCATCTCCCGTCACCGCGGCCAGATTGGCCTGCGGCCGGATATAGCAGAGATTGTAGCCGCCCAGCGACGGCGGCGCGCCGGCCGCCGGTGAACCGAGCAGCGAATAACCCGCCGTGAAGGAAAACGGCGTCGGCTCGTCAATAAACGTGCTGCGCGCAATGGTGAAGGTGTCCTGCGCAAATATCCGGGGAATCTCGTCCGGATTGTCGCTGAAGTAGCATTCCCCGCCGCCGCGCCGCGCGAGGTCCTTGAGCATGTTGGCGTCGCAGTCATGCTCGGTGCCCAGGCCCACCACGCTCACCGTCACGTCGGCGTCGCGCAGTTTGCCGACGATCTCCTCGTAATGCGCGGACTGCTCGGCGTCCGCGGCATCCGAGAACAAAATGATGTGCTTGGTCTGCGCGTGGGCGCCCTGGATCATGCCGGCGGACGCCACGAGCGCTTCGTAAATATAAATGCCGCCCCCTTCCGAACCAATCGACAGAATCTTCGACCGGTACCCGATATTATGTTCCACCGTGTCCAGCGGCACGATCTCATGCGGCACGGTATCCACGGCAAACACGCCGATCTCATCCATGGGCGACAGCAAATCCAGCACCTGGACGGTGCCCAGATCGGCCAGGTCCATCTTGATGCGCCCCCCGCCGGCCGGCATGGACATGCTGCCGGACCGATCCAAAGCCACCACCACCGCCACAGTCAATTTGCGATGTTCCCGCCGCATCTCCATGGAAATCGGCAGCACCCGCTCGAGGGGCGATTTGAAGTAGCCGCCCGGGCCGTAGGATTTCTGCCCGCCGGTCATGGCCAGGCCCGTTCCGGTCTGCTCCACCCAGGAGGCCAGCGTCTCCATGCCGCTCATGCCGATCTGGCCCGCCGGCACGTTCTCCAGAATCACCGCCGAATACTGGGCCAGCTCCTCGAGTGACCAATTGCATTGCTGGGGCGTGCGGCCCTCCACCTCCAGCAGCCCGCCGCGCAGCACCTTGACCAGACCCGAATTTTCCCCGGCCGCGGACACCACCAGGATGGGCTTGGAACCTTCCACGCCCACCAGCGCGCGGGCGGTGTTGTTCTCCGGCACCGGATCATCCTTGGACCCTTGGATGGAAACGGTGTACTCGCTCACGCCCGCCTTGCCCGCCCGGTCGCGGAACATCAGCCGCGTCAACCCCGCGGAAACCGCCTTGCTCCCGGACGAAAGGATCACGTCACCGCGCTTGAGTTGGTATTGGATGGTCTGATCGGTGGGCGACTGCACCCAGGCACTGAGCACAAACGCCTGGCCCGGCTGCACGGTCTGCGGCGTGAGAAAGCTCTGCACGGCCACGTCGCTGACTTGTGGCCGGGTGATCAAACGGTAGTCCACCGCCACCCCGCGACCGGCCGCCCGTGCCGAAGCCGCGGCCGGGTCCTTGCCCGTCCATTTGCCATCGGAGAGCACCAGCACGCGGCCGCCGCCATCGGCCGGAATGAGCGCGAGAGCGGATTCGATGGCCTCATTCAAGCTGGAATGATCCGCGCCCACCTGGGCAGTGAAGCCGGCGAATTCCGTGCGCTGGGGCGACTGCTCCACGGCGGTATCGCGCCCGAAGGCGACCACGCCCAGCTGATCGCGCGGGCCCATGGACTTGTGGAGCAGGCTGATGATCTCCTTTTCCGAGGCCTCCGTGTTGGGCGGCATGGAATCGCTGCGGTCCGCCACCACCACGACCGTACCCGCGCGGTCCGGCAGCCGGATGGCCAGTTGCGCGAGGGCGAGGACCGTCAGCAGCAAGACCACCGCCCGCAGCCACTTCAAGCCGCGCGCGGGCAAAGGCCAGGCCAGCCACGCCGTCGCCAGCGGAACCAGCAGCAGCAGCCAGACCGGTTGAAAAAAAGTCAGCATGGCGCAAGCCTCCACCGGTTCATACGCCGGCTCCTTTCGCGGTCGCCACCAGGTAAAGGTGCGTGGCCAGCAGGCCCAGGGCCAGCAAGCCAAACACCCAGACGGCCGAGCTTTCCTCCATTCGCCGTTCCGCGGCTTCGCCCCATTGGCCCCACTGGCCGCTGGTGCAGGCGGACAAATCGGATTTGTCGGCCGTGAGCACATTCACCGCGAACTGGTTGGTGACCATGCCCGCCACCACGGAATACACGCCCGGAAGCGGCGTTTCCAACGCCAGCTCGCCACCCGTCTTGGGAAACACCGTCCGGACGCCATCCGGCTGCGTGACCGTCACGGTTTCGCCGGTGGTTTTCAAAATGACCTCCGCCCCCAGTCGGGCGTTGCTCTCCTTGAGGCCGGGCATTTCCGCAATCCGCCACGTCAGAATATTCCAGAACAGCGCCGGCCAATCCGGCGTATTTTGCACCGTGGACAACGCGGGATTAAAATTCAAGCTGAGATGGCGGCGGCCGGCCACATCCTCGCGCACGGATAACAACGGCGTGTTGCCGGCCAGAATCACGGGCACTTCGCCGGGCCCATTCGTCATGGTGGCGGCGGCCCAGATGACCCCTTCCAGCGTCACGCCCCCGGCCAGCGGATGCGAATCGTCCACCACAAAGGGTCCCGTGTAGGCATTGGTGGCGCCAGCCGTGCGCCAGCACAAGCTCCAGGCATTGCTGTTGACCACGGTATCCGTCTCCCGGATGACCAGCTCCGGCTGGTCGGCCATGGCCGCCCGCAAGCCCGTGGCTGCCAGGGTGCGATCGGCCAAAGCGGCCGCGCCGGCATTGGTGAGCGCCACCGCCACCCGCACCCGCTGGCGGATGGGCGGCAGCAGTTGCACTTCGTTGTCTTCCGCCAGCGCATCCGGTTCCAGCGTGGCCCGCAGCGCCGGCGTGGCGGACGGAATATTGAAGACCACGCGCTGGCTCTCCTGCGCGCCGAGCGTCAGCAGCGAGACTTGCGGCGCATTGGTGCCGGTCTGCACCGCCAGGCGCACCGAGTGGCCCGCGGGGGAAAAATTGGCCACCTCGAGCAGACACCGGTCCTGATCGCCATAGGCCGTCCGCGAAGCGTTGACGATGGCCACATTGTCCAGCGCCGCGCCAAATGCATGCCATTCCAGCCGCGGGTTGGAAATTTTTTCGTCCGGCGGTTTGCGGTCGGTAAGCACCAGGATGTTGGCCTGTTGCTTGCCCAGTTCGGCCGCCAGGGTCACGGCGGACTCGAGGGCAGAATCAGGCGACCAGCAGCGCCATTGCGGCAGCAAGGCGTTCACCTCGCCCCACCCTTTCAGCGTGGCGCCGAGCAGGCGCGGTTCGGGGCCGGCCAGAATGAGCCGGGTGGAGGGCGGCGGCTGGTGACGGAACAGCTTTTCCAGGTAGGCCTTGGCCCGGTCCTGCGCCGAAACCGTATCCTGCCGGGCGCGCATGGAAAGAGAGTCATCCAGCACCACAATCAACGGACGGGCCGACTGCGGCAGTTTCCAATGCGGGCCGGTGGCGGCCACCACCAACAGCGTCAACACCAGCAGCTCCAGAAAAAACAAGAGTGGCAACTGGAGGCGGTTGATCTTGGCGCCCCCGGACTTGGTTTGCACATGGAACCGCCACAGCACCAGGCTGGAAACCGGCCGGCGGCGGAAGCGATTCCGCAAGATATAGATCGCCGCCAGCGCGGGCAGCGAGCTGAGCGCCAGCAAGGCGAGCGGATAGGTGAGAAAAGGAATCATGCCGGCGCCAGGAGTTGGATCGACTCCAGTTCCTTGAGTGAATGCTCCAGATCCTCGGCGACGATCGTCGTCATCTGCGCGCCGCACTGGCGGCAGCCATCGGCCCAGGTCTGCTGCAATTGCGCCAGATTCTCCGCATATTGCTTGGCCACGACCGAGTCGATATAGAGTTCCGATTCCGCGCCGGTCTCGCTATCCACCACGCGCAGATTGCCATGCTCGGGCGGCGTGACGTCGTCGCGCGCGAGCAACTGCACCACAAACAGCGCCGCCGCCCCTTCGCGCAACCGGCGCAGCAAGGGCACTGGCTCGCCCGGCCAGAGCAGGTCACTCACCAACACCCGCACGCCCAGCCGGCGGAACTTCGGCGGCAGGATGGCCAAGGACTCCTCCGGCGTGCGGCGACTCGTCAGCTCCAGCCTGTCCCAGGCCGACGGCAGGAGCGAATCATTGGCCACGCGTTGAAACCCCTCGCCGGAAACCCAGACCGCCTGCGTGCATTGGGCATTGGTCGCCGCCGTGGCCAGCAGCGCCGCCAATTGCGCCACGGCCCGGGCCTTGCCGGTGTCCGCCAAGGCCATCGAACAAGAGCCGTCCAGGATCAGATCCAGATGCGGCGTAACTTCTTCCCGGAACAACTTGATGGTGAGCCGGTCGCTGCGCGCGAAAATGCCCCAGTCGATGAAGCGCAAATCATCGCCCGGCTGGTATTCGCGATAATCCTGAAAGTCGATGGACGTGCCGGCGCGGCGACCGGTGCGTGAGCCGCTCCAACCGCTGGCGGCCACCTGCGGGATTTGGAGCGCATAGCGGAGCCCCAGCTTTTCGCCTTCTTGCAGGGCTTGTCGGAGTGCGGCGTCCATGGGTCGGGCAATGGGTTCAATGGCTGGAATTCAACCGGCCACGGCGAATATCCCATGCCGGCGGACAGTCTGCAATCGGCTGCGGGGCGCGGGTGGCGCAGGCTGGCGGGCAGGCGTTCATTCAGTCGGTTCCGCGGCGGTCGGTTCCGAGGTCTTCGGCGCGGGCCGGAAGGCCACCCATTGCCGCCAAAACCAGCCGGCATTCACGGCCAGGATCACAAACAGCCAGGCCGCGGCAAAATATTCGTGCCAAATGAGCTGGGAACCGTCCCGGTTATAGAAGACGTTGAACACATTGCCCAGTTGCAGGCCCTCGATGGATTTCCACGAAAGCCGGTTGGCGAAGAACAGGAAGATGGACGGTGCCAGCGCCCAACCGGCCGCCAGCAGCATGGCCAGCAGGCCCGTCAGCTTGGGCGGGCGGCGCGGGAAAAACCGGCGCTGGATGAAGATCGCCGTGAGCGCATACGCAAACACATAAAGGCCCAGCGTAAGATAGCTGCGCTGGTCCGCCTCGCTCAGGGCATGGCTCGAATACTCCGCCATGACCACCCGCGTGATCAGGTCGGTCGCCGCAAAGAGGCCGGCCAGCCACACCAGCCCGCCGGCGGCGCCGTTGAAAAACAAGCAGGCCAACAGCCGCTTGAAAAGCGAAGCCGGAATCCGGCACCGCACCCGTTGGCTAAGCCGATCGGCATTGCTTATGACCACCACGATCGCCAGTATCAAGACGACCACCGTGCAAAAGGTCCAAACGAGCAGCCGTTCGGGATCTTTCGCCTTCACC
>CAYTJG010000289.1:0-8052 GCA_964437865.1 uncultured Bifidobacteriaceae bacterium
CCACGCTTGACACCATCACCGACGCCTGGGGACACCACCAGCTCGATGTTTACGGCCTGTTCATGTACAAGATGGGCGACCTGATCAAAAAGGGCTACGGCTTCCGCTTTCAATTGGAGGACTTCACGCTCATCAGCCACATCCGGAACTATATTTTCAACATGGGATTTGAGGCGGACTACGGCATGTGGGAAGAGGGGCCCGAGGAACATGCGAGCAGCTTTGGCGCGGTGCTGGGCGGGCTGATGATGTGGTTTGACCAGGGCTTCTATGATTACAAGTACCGGCACAAGATTGAAATCTGCCACTACGTGCCGGTGAGCGAACGGATGATTGCCGACGGCATCAAATCGCTCGCGCGGGTGTTGCCACGCGAATCGGAGAGCCGGCCCTATGACATGTCCCAGCTCAGCCTGATCTGGCCATACAACATCGTGGATTTCCAGACCAAGAAGATCCTGCTGCATAATATCGAGACCCATCTTGTTGGCCGCCGCGGGGTACGCCGGTATCCGGGCGACGTGTATTGCGGGAAAGGCCTGGTGCCGGGCGAGCATGAAACAGCGGAATGGCCCTTGGGGCTGGCGTGGCTGGCCATTTGCTACGCCAAACTGGCGGAGCACGGGCGCGATTTGGATCCCGGGCACAAGGTGGTGCAGTTCGACTGGACCCAGCGGCGGAATTATTTTCAAAAGGCCGTCCACTATTTTCAACTGCTGGAACAGGGCATGACGCCGGACGGCTGCGTGCCGGAAATGTATTTGGGCGACCGGACTGGACACAACACGCCGCTGGCGTGGGCGCAAAGTTTCCACATCATTTCCGGGCAGATGCTGACCAATCTGGCGGCGGCGCATCCGAAGGAGTTCAAGCTGCCGCCGGAGGTGCGGCAGCGGCGCGAGCCAGTGGTGCCGGTCCTGGCTGGCGCTTGAATTTGGGGCCAGATCGCGCTTGAACCCGCCGGCCGGGTGGCAGTAGGCTGCGTTCGCCTTCTCAGGGCGGGGTGCGATTCCCCACCGGTGGTAGCCAGCCTAAGTTCTGGAAGCCCACGAGCGCTCCCGGGTAAAACCAGGAGGACAGCAGATCCGGTCAGACGCCGGAGCCGACGGTATAGTCCGGATGAAAGAGAAGCTGGTGGCTCGGCCTGTCCCTTGGGCAGACCTGCGCCCGATCATTCCCGCCGTGTGCGGTCCTGGTCTTCTTCAGCCCTGAGGTTGGTCAAATTGCCTGTATATTTGCCATGAACTCACAATCCTCCGTACCTTCCTCTGCGTGGGCCGACCAGAACACGCTGCCACAAATTGGGAAAAGCCGTCCATTCCCGGGGCTCTTGCCAGCGGAGCCAGGCGAAGAGCGGCTGCAGATGGCACTGGCCTCCCTGCGCCGCGGGCGGGGCGTGCTCGTGACTGATGATGAGAACCGCGAAAACGAAGCGGATCTCATCTATGCCGCGGAATTTCTCACCGAGTCGCAAATGGCCTTGCTCATTCGGGAATGCAGCGGGATTGTCTGTCTCTGTCTGCCGGAGGAGAAAGTCCGGGAATTGGGGCTGGCGCCGATGGTGGCGCACAACACCAGCCCATACCAGACCGCCTTTACCACGTCGATCGAGGCGGCGGCGGGCGTGACGACCGGGGTGTCGGCGGCGGACCGGTGGCGCACGGTGAAGGCGGCGACCCGCCCGGGTGCCACGGCGCGGGACTTGCGTCAACCAGGCCATGTTTTTCCGCTGCAAGCGCGGCGAGGCGGCGTTTTGGAACGTCCCGGACATACCGAAGCCACGGTGGACCTGATGCGTCTAGCCGGCCTGCCACCTTATGGTGTGCTGTGCGAACTGATGAACGCCGATGGAACCATGGCGCGCGGACCGCAGGTGCGGGCATTTTCGCAAGCGCACGGCCTGCCGTGGGTTACGGTGGCAGATATGGTCAAACACGCGACCTTCAGCGCCCAAGGGGTTGCTGCCACTTCACGTTGAGCTTCGAAGGCTGAGCGTTTACCAAGGGAAGTTGACCTCACATCTGGTTTACTTTCCGCCCATTCACTGGTAAAACAACGGCTGTGTCCAACACCGGTGTCATCTGGAAAAATCTCAATTCACCGCGCCGCCTGTTTTTGATTGCCGGGCCGTGTGTGATTGAGAATGAAGCGCTGTGCCGCCAGGTGGCGGCGTCGCTGATCCGGACCTGCCGCCAACTGGGCATCTACTACATATTCAAGGCGAGTTTTGACAAGGCCAACCGCACGTCCGGCAAGGCCTTCCGGGGGCCGGGGGTGGAGGCGGGGCTCCGAGTGCTGGCCGGCATCCGCGCTGAATTCAAGGTGCCGGTGCTCACGGATGTCCACACGGAAGCGCAGGCGATCGCCGCCGGCAAAGTGGTGGACGTGCTGCAAATTCCCGCGTTCCTCTGTCGACAGACCGATTTGATCGACGCCGCCGTGGCCACCGGCAAGATCGTGAATCTCAAGAAGGGGCAGTTTCTTTCGCCGACGGAAATGGGGCGCGTGGCGGAAAAAGCGCGGCTGGCGGGCGGCCGGCATCTGCTGGTGACCGAGCGCGGCACGACGTTTGGCTACAACAATCTCGTGGCTGACATGCGCTCGATTCCCATCATGAGCGCTTACGGCTTTCCGGTGGTCTTTGATGCCACGCACTCAGTCCAGTTGCCTGGCGGCGGCGGCGACAAGTCGGCCGGCCAGCGGGAGTTTGCCCCGGTGCTGGCCCGGGCGGCACTGGCCGCGGGCGCCAACGGACTGTTTATCGAGACGCATCCGCAACCCGATCAGGCCCTGAGCGACGGTCCCAACATGATTCCGCTGGCCGAGATGAAGAATACGCTGAAGGCGCTGCTGAAGGTGTTCGCGGCGGTTAGAAAATGACGCGCCTGTGACACCCACTTCGAAAAAAAGGGCTGCGGGTCGCAGAACGGTCCCGGGCACCGGCCGGTTGTCCCTCGCCACCCGCCTGCAACGGATCCGGCTTTTTCTGTGCGACGTGGACGGCGTGCTGACGGACGGCTCGGTTTTCATCGGCGGCGAGCACGAGTACAAACGATTCAACATCCGTGACGGGCTGGGCATGGTGCTGGCGCGGCGCGCGGGATTGAAGGTGGGCTGGGTATCGGCCCGGCCCTCGGCGGCCACGAAGCTGCGGGCGACGGAGCTGAAGATTGATTTTCTGGTGCAACAGGGCGATAACGTGGGCAAGACGGCGGCCATTGAACAGTTGCTGGCCGGTGAAAAGTTGAACTGGAGCGAGGTTTGTTTTGTCGGAGATGATGTCATCGATTTGGGACCGCTGACGCGGGCCGGGTTGGCGGTGGCGGTGGGCGATGCCGTGCCGGAAGCCAAAGCCGCGGCGCATTATGTGACCCGGGCGGCGGGCGGGCGCGGGGCGGTGCGCGAGACGGTGGAAATGATCTTGCAGGCGCAAAAAAAATGGCAATCTTTCCTGGAACATTACGCCGCATGAACGGGGGAACCAAAGCCCGGTTGCTGGCGGCGGCGGTGCTCTGTCTCCCGGCGGTGCCGGGGGTGACCCAATTGCAGGAAATTCCCATTCGCGGGCCGGCGAGCCGGCTATCTTCCGAGGAGCATTACCCGCCGCCGGAGGACAACCAGGTGAAGGTGCGGTTGGAGGGGGCGCAGATGATCCCCTTGCCGGCGGCCAAATTCAAGGTGAAGGAGCTCGTCATTCACATGTACACCCAGACCGGCAAATTGCAGGCGGTGGCGGAGGCCCCGGAATGCATTTACGACCAATTCGATGGGATCGCCAGCTCGACCGGCCATTTAACCCTAAAGCTGATGGACGACAAGATTCACACGGAAGCCAGCGACGGTTTTTGCTGGCAGCAGGGCGATGGCACCGGCTCGGTCACCAACGACAATGTTCTTTCGTTGACCAACGTGGTAACCATCATCAAGAACGGAGCTTGGAAAGGGTCCCTCCCATGATCGGAAAATTACTCAGCCTGACATTCATCGTCGCGGCCGGCGCCTTGGCCGGCGCCCAAACGAATTTCGTGCCGGCCTCGATTTCGCAGGATGTGGGCGTGTCGGCGGACGGTGGCTATTTTGAAGAAAAGACCTGGGAGTTGGTTTACCACGACCACGTGGTGGTGACCAATTCGCGAAGCCGCCTGACCTGCGAGCGTCTGACCATTCACATGCCCACCGAAGGCGTGGCGGGCAACCAGGTCACCAATGCGGTGGCGGAGACCAATGTAAATCTGTTTATTCTTTATCATGGCGAAACCAACCACATCTCGTCGGACAAAGGCACCTATGAGTACAGCGAAGTCAGTGGTGTGACCAATCAAACTTTGACCTTCGCCGGCCATGTCCTTGATGCCACCCCGAAGTTCTCCTTCACCTGCGAGCCGTTGATCTGGGACAACATCAGCAGCAATCTGATTCTCGGCAGCAATTATCACATGGTGATCGTTGGCGGTACCAACGGCGCACCTTTCAGCCTTCCGAAATAGACGCGTGTGAGCGAAAACCAGATTCAAACCGAAGTTGAGCAGGCGGCGGCGGGCGCAGGGCTGCTCCTGGTGACTCACTACCTGGCCAAGGAATATCGCGGCCGGCGGGTGGTCGATGGCGTGTCGATCAACGTTCAGGCCGGCGAAATCGTCGGGTTGCTGGGACCGAATGGCGCGGGCAAGACGACCACGTTCAACATGGTGGTCGGCGTGGTGCGCCCGGATGAAGGCGAGGTCAACTTCCAAGGCCGCCGCATCACCGGCCTGCCCATGCATCGGCGCGCCCGGCTGGGGATCGGTTATTTGACGCAGGAACCGTCGGTTTTTCGCAAGCTGACGGTGGAGGAAAACATCCTCGCGATTCTCGAGACTTGCAAATTGTCACGGACCGAGCGGAAGGTGCGGCTAAGCTACCTGCTGGAGGAATTGGACCTGACGCCGGTGTGCAAGAGCAAGGCGTACCAGTTGAGCGGCGGCGAAAAGCGCCGCCTGGAAATCACCCGCGCCCTGGTCACCAGCCCCAAGCTGCTCCTGTTGGATGAGCCGTTTGCCGGCATCGACCCCATCGCGAAGTTCGAGGTGGCCAAGATTGTCCGCCGGCTCAAGGAACGCGGGCTGGGGATATTGATCACCGACCACGACGCGCGCGAGACGTTGAAACTGGTGGACCGCGCCTACCTCATTCACAAGGGCAAGGTGGTATATGAGGGCGACGGTCCGAACATGATCACCGACCCGAAGGCCCGGGAAATTTATCTTGGACCGGAATTCAACTTGTAAACCATGATGTCACCGCGTGTTGCTGAGCGGCGGCGGGCCGGTGTGACGGCGGGGTCGCCGCCGGCTGGCCTCGCTTCGCCCGGCCGGCACCCCGGCCGGCACTTTATTGCTTATGGACCGCCCCTCGCTCACGGTTGAACAGTTCTTCAAGGAACACGCCTCGGCGCTGCAAATGCGGCAGCTCGCGGAAAAATGCGATTCCAAGCGCATCATTCGCGAGCCCACGGTGAACCGGCCCGGCCTGGCGCTGAGCGGCTTCACTCGTTACTTTGCCTACAAGCGCGTGCAGGTGATGGGCCATGCCGAGGTGTTTTACCTCCGCGAGTTGCGCCATGAGGAGCGTGAGGCCCGCTACGCCTATTTGTTCGCCTACAAAATTCCGTGCATCGTGTTCAGCCGGAATCTGCGGCCGGACAAGCAGTTCCTGGCGGCGGCGGAACAGACCGGCGTGCCGGTTTTCCAGACGCCGCTGGTGACCATGAAATTCATCAACCTGGCCACCCTGGCTCTCGAGATGATGTTCGCGCCGCGCTCCACGGAATTGGGCAGCATGGTGGACATCCTGGGCGTGGGCGTGATCATCCGGGGGGAAAGCGGCATCGGCAAGAGCGAGTCTGTGCTCGCCCTGATCGAGCGCGGCTACAGCCTGGTGGCGGACGACGTGGTGAAGGCCACGCTGGTGGACGGCCGCGATGTCCTGTGCACCAGCGCGGAACTGACCCGCGATCACATGGAGGTCCGCGGCATCGGCATCATCAACGTGGCTTCCATGTTCGGTGTCAAGGCCATCCGCAAGGACAAGACCCTGGATCTGATCGTGACCCTGCGGCCGTGGGAGGAGGTCAAGGATCTGGACCGGTTGGGCATCGAGCAGGAATTCGTGAAGGTGCTGGGGGTGGACATTCCGCATGTCACCCTCCCGGTACGGCCGGGACGCGATATTGCGCGGCTGATCGAGGTGGCGGCGTTCCAGATCAAGCTGCGCAAATCCGGCTACAACGCGGCGGAGGAATTGAATAAACGCCTGCTCGCGCAGATGGCCGCCAGCAGCCTGCCGCCGGTGTCCCCATAATTTGTAGTGGCGCAACCTCCCGCCGACGTCTAAATTCCCCCCCGTTTCTGTCAATGAGCGCCAAAAAGACCGACGCCGAGTTCCTGACGAAGGAACTCACCATCACCAACAAGTCGGGCATTCATGCCCGGCCGGCCGCCATGTTTGTCAAGGTCGCCGCGCGGTACGGCTGCGATATCTTCGTGGAAAAGGACGGCGAGAAGATCAACGGCAAGAGCATCATGGGCTTGATGATGTTGGCCGCCGGCCCGGGCAGCAAGGTCACCCTGTATGTCAAGGGAGCCGATGCCACCGCGGCGATTGACGAGCTGGAAGCCTTGGTCAAACGGAAGTTTGACGAGGAATAAAGCACGCTTTTTTGTTTTCTCCCGGCCGTCTGCATCCTACCCTGCGGGCATGGCATCTGCCCAAATTGATGTGAAATACGTGGCGCACCTGGCGCGTATCGCCCTCACGCCGGAAGAGGAGCAGAAAATCGGCGCGCAGCTCGGCCACATTCTCGGCTACATCGAAAAGCTGCGTGAGCTCGACGTTTCCCAAGTGGAACCCACCGCGCATGCCGTGCCCATGGTCAATGTCACCCGGACGGATGAAATCAAGCCTTCACTGCCCCATGAAGACGCCTTGCGCAATGCGCCGAAACATTCCGGCGGCCTGTTCGTGGTGCCCCAAATCGTTGAATAAATCCCACCCGCGATGACTGGAGGAATGCACCCGGGGATCAAACCATGAACCAGCCAGCCACCAATCCGTGTCCACCATGCTGAACCAGCTTACTATTTCCGAACTCACCGCCAAACTCGGCCGACGCGAGGTTTCCGCCCGCGAAGCCACGCAGGCCTGCCTCGACCAGATTGCGCGGGTGGACGGCCAGCTCCACGCTTTTCTCAGTTGCGACGCCGCGGATGCCCTCGCCCAGGCGGACGCCGCCGACCATTTGTTGGCCCAAGGCGCCCAGTATGCCACCCATCCGTTGCTGGGGGTGCCCGTTGCTGTCAAGGACGTGCTCGCCGTCAAGAATCAGCCGCTGAACTGTGGTTCCCGGATTCTTGGCAAGTATGTATCTCCTTATGATGCCACGGTGGTGGAGAAATTGAAGGCCGCTGGCGCCATTGTTTTTGGCCGGCTAAACATGGACGAGTTCGCCATGGGCAGTTCCACGGAGAATTCCGCTTTTGGCCCCACCCGCAACCCGTGGGACACCGCCCGCATTCCCGGCGGATCGTCCGGTGGTTCGGCGGCGGCGGTGGCGGCCGATGAATGTCTGGCGTCGCTCGGCTCGGACACCGGGGGGTCCATCCGGCAGCCGGCCGCGTTGTGCGGCTGTGTGGGGCTCAAGCCCACCTACGGCCGCGTTTCGCGCTACGGGCTGGTGGCCTTTGCCAGTTCCCTGGACCAGATTGGGCCGTTCACCAAGGACGTGCGGGACGCCGCCACGCTGTTGGGCGTGCTGGCCGGCCACGACCGGCGCGATTCCACGAGCGTGCCGCAACCTGTGCCGGACTACACGGCGGCGCTCACTGGCGACATCAAGGGCATGAAACTGGGCCTGCCCAAGGAATACATGATCGGCGGTCTCGACGCCGAGGTGAAAGCCGCCGTGGATGCCGCGGTCAAGCAACTGGCCGGGCTGGGTGCGGAGATCGTCGAAATTTCCCTGCCGCACACGGATTACGCCGTGGCCACCTATTACATCGTGGCCACCGCGGAAGC
>CAYTJG010000290.1:0-7993 GCA_964437865.1 uncultured Bifidobacteriaceae bacterium
CCACCGCATTGCCGCCGTGGACCGCAACGTCATGCGCCTGGCGATTTACGAAATGCTGTACCGCGACGACATCCCGCCGGTGGTCAGCATCAACGAGGCGGTGGACATCGCCAAGAAATTCTCCACCCAGGACAGCGGGAAGTTCGTCAACGGCATCCTCGACAAGGTGCGCAGCGAGATTTTGCGGCCGGCGCGGGACGTGCAATGAAATTTGCCGACCTCCATCTGCACACCCAGTTCTCCGACGGGACGTTCACGCCCGAGGAACTGGTGCTGCACGCGCAACAGCAGGGCCTCGCCTGCATCGCGCTCACCGACCACGACACCGTGGAAGGTTGCGAGCGTGCGGCAGCCGCCTGCGCCCGCGTCCAAATGGAGTTTGTCACCGGCACCGAACTCACCGCCGAGCACGCCGATACCGAGGTCCACGTCCTGGGCTATTGCGTCGATACCCACAACCAGGTGCTGCTGGACCGCATCGGCCAGTTCCAATCCGTCCGCCAGCGGCGCATTCATGAAATGGTGGCCGCCCTCAACCGGCTGGGGGTGCCGCTCAAGGTGGAAGCCGTCTTCGCCCTCGCCAACTGCAAATCTCCCGGCCGGCCGCACGTGGCCCGCGCCATGGTCAAGGAAAAGCTCATCGGCTCCCTCGACGAGGCCTTCGAACGATTTCTCAAACGGGGCCGGCCCGCCTGGGTGCCCAAAACCAAGATGTCGGCCCTGGAAAGCGTGGAACTCATCCACCAGGCCGGCGGCCTGGCCGTCATGGCCCACCCCGGCCTCAACCGCACCGACGAGATCATTCCCGACCTGGTGGCCGCCGGGCTCGATGGCATCGAGTGTTTCCACACCAAACATTCCACCGTCATGTCCGAGCGCTACCTGGAAATCGCCGAGAAATACGGGCTGCTCGTGACGGGCGGCAGCGATTGCCACGGCTACAGCAAGAACAAGCCGTTGATCGGCACGGTCCGCCTGCCCTACGCCTATGTTGAGAAACTGAGGGCGGCCCAGCAGCGCCTCGCGGGCGCCCGCCCCCACCAGCCGTAGATTTTTCATGGGACTCTTCGCCAAATTAAAGGCCGGCTTGCAAAAAACGCAGGCCAAGCTCACACACGAACTAAAGCGCATCGTCACCCGGTCGCCCAAGCTCACCGCCGAATCGCTCGAGGAAATCGAACAGGCGCTCATCGGTGCCGACCTGGGGCTGGCCATGACCAGCCAGATTACCCAGGCGGTGAAGCACGCCTACGAAACCCAGGGCGCCGCCGGCCTTGATTACCTGGCCATCGCCCGCGCCGAAATCGAGAAAAGCCTCGTCTCCGATCGCGCGGCGCTCCAGCGCATGCCCCAGGGACCCACCGTGGTTTCCATCGTGGGCGTCAACGGCACCGGCAAAACCACCACCAGCGCCAAGCTGGCCCATCGCTTGCAGACCGAACAGAAAACCGTCCTCCTCGCCGCCTGCGACACCTTCCGCGCCGCCGCCATCGAGCAGATCAAATTGTGGGGCACGCGCCTCCACGTGGATGTCATCGCCGGCGCCTATGGCGCCGACCCCGCCGCCGTGGCCCACGACGCCGTCACCGCCGCCCTGGCCCGCCGGACCGACTATCTCTTTATCGACACCGCGGGCCGGCTCCATACCAAGCACAACCTGATGCAGGAACTGCAAAAGTTGCATCGCGTCATTGGCAAGCAACTGGCCGGGGCGCCGCACGAGGTGCTGCTGGTGCTGGACGCCACCACCGGCATGAACGCCCTCACCCAGGCCCGCGAGTTCAACAAGGCCGTGCCGCTCACCGGCCTCATCGTCACCAAGCTGGACGGCACCAGCAAGGGCGGCATGGTGGTGGCCATCCAAAAGGAACTCGGCGTGCCGATCAAATTCATCGGCCTCGGCGAGCAGCCGGACGACCTGCAGCCCTTCGACGCCAAGGAATTCGCCCAAGCGCTCTTCTCGGAATAAAGCGCCCGACCGTCGTTTTCCAGTTCAATATTGGGCGTTGAATGTTGGGCGTTGAATTTTCCGTCCACTTGTTTATCAGCTGCGCATCCTCTTCGAAATGCCACAAAGTCTTTGATTTCGGCCCGGATGTTGCCGACGTTATGCTTATGTCGCGCACCCACCTTAGATTGGGAATCCAATTGTTATTGCTGGCCGGATACCTCTGGCCCGTGAAATCAACGGCTCAGACTCCCGTGCTGGTTTCGTTCGCCACCACGAACGCTACGCAGCTGAACCTGGGATTTGCCGGCTTTGCCGAGGAGATGCTCGACACCGGGCTGGAATACGACAATACGAACTTTCAGCAACTCGTCAGCACGCTGACACCCGGCTGGATTCGATATCCCAGCGGTATTTCCGACGACGCCTTCGACTGGCGAACCGGTTTGACCTGTTCGAATTGGGTCAACGTCATTTACACCAACGGCGAGACCAGCGCGGGCAACAGTTGCTCCTACACGATCCAGACGCTCCTCGGCAAGGGGGGAGCGCAGTTCACCAATTTTGTGGGCCTGTGCCACAACGTCGGCGGTGCAAAAATCATCGTCGTGATTAACTGTTTTACCGACACAAATCCCGCTTCAGCCGGCGACTTTGCGGGCTTTGCCTTGAGCAACCATATTCCGGTGGCGGCCTGGGAATTATGCAATGAGCCCTACAATTTCACCGCCACCAACGGGAGCGACTTCTTCACCAACGGCACCGATTATTGCAATAAAATGCTGCCCTATTGCAAGGCCATCAAGGCGGCAGATCCCCACGCCCAGGTGGCCGTGTTTTTTGCCAATCCGGGCAATAGCAACGGCGGAAAGTTCTGGGACAATGCGCTCATCGGTTACCCCAACAAGTTCTGGGACCTGATAACCTATCACTACTATCCCCAGGCGCTCAGGGACACGAATTTCTTCGATCTGATGGCCTATGACAATGGGCTGCTGTTCAGCAACACCACCAGCTATGTGACGAATTATCTAATGACGAACAACCCCAACGTCAACTTCATGATCACGGAATTCCAGCCCGTACAGGGCAGCGGCGCCGGCACCACGAACCAGAATCCTAATCCGCCGTCCATGACTCTTTACGGCGGCATCTACGTGTCCGAATTCATTCTGCGGATGTCCACCGTGCCGCAGATGAAATACGTGGGCAATTTCCAGTTGTTCAATCAGAACGGCATCAATGCCACAAATGTCCACCGCACTGCCGTCACGACCGCGGCCAGTGGCGGCTACACGACGAACACTCAGAGCCTGCCATTCGGATTTTACTTCAGTGCACAAGTCAGCGGGGAATCCGTGGCCTATGGCGCTGTGAACCGTTCGACAGCGGTTTACGCCACGAGCGTGGGCACAAATTGCCCAACCGTGCCCATGAGCACGAATAACGATGCTTTTATGGCGGCGATCTACGCGCAGGCCTATCAAGGCGGCAACGGCAAACGTTATGTCGTGCTCACGAACAAAGGTTCCAACTCTGTGCCGGTGCAAATCACGCAGGACAACCTGGTTCTTACCAATCAATTTCTCGAAACATTTGTCACCGGCGGCGATCCCAGTGCCACCAATGGTTCGCCTCAGCTCAGTCCCATAGGAATTAAAACGGCGAGGGCGACGAATAGTGTGACAATCCCCGCGTATAGCGTCGTGCGGTTGGAATGGACGGTGACCAACCTGCCGCCGCCAGAGCTCGCTGTCACGGTGACCAACTCCGTGCAACACTTGCAGTGGGCCGGGCTCACCAATGTCATCTACAATCTCCAAGCCACAACGAACCTTTTGGGCACATGGACCACGCTGGGGCGGCTCGTCAATCAGCCGACTGGTTTTTCATTTACCAATTGGAATCCTGGCCAGCAACAATTCTATCGCCTGCTGATTCCTTGATCGGGTATGCGTACGACTGGCCGGGAATGTCCGCCTGCGCGGCCTGGTTGCCGAGGTTGAGGCGGCAAAAATGCTCGACGAGGTCGCGCCCAGTCCGCTTTGGGGTCACATCTCGACAATCGACATTTGCGCTCTCCTGCCAGCCTCACTATTGAGCCCCGCCGCTTACTGTCCGTACAACCGGAAATACGAGGCGGCGTTGGTTAGAACAATTTGCAGGCTGTTGGCACTGATGGTCTCACCCCAGGGCTGCCAGTCCGGCGCCGCGAGGTTCGTTGCCACCTCCACTTGAAACGGCGCGATGCCGCCCGTCCAGTTCAGCGTGAGCTGGCCCGCCTGCCAAACCGGGGTCAGCACAATCGGCGGCGCGGCGATCACCAGCACGTTCATCGTCGCCGTGTTGGACAGCCCGGCCGGATCCGACACGCTCACCAAAAACACATTCGTGCCCGTGTTCACCGAATACGGCAGGCCGCTCGCCGTGCCATTCGCCGCCACCGTCAGCCACGCCGGCCCGCTCACCTTGGCAAACGTCATCGCGTTCCCGTTCGGGTCGCTCGCGTTCGTCGTCAGACTCGCTGCATACGCCTGCCCCGCGCCCGCGCTCGCCAGCGTAAACGGATTGCTGAAAAACGACGGCGCCCGGTTCGTCGCCGCCTTGAAATGATCCTCAATCTGCGTGGCGCTCAGCGCATACCCGTACACCGCCACTTCCTCCATCGTCCCCACCAGTTGATTGTTGTTCACCGGGGCCACGCTCGCCTGCCGTGACCCGATGCTCATCGCCATCGGGGAGCTCAACAATCCCACATAAGGCCCCACCGCCGCCTGTCCCGAATTCGTCCCATCAATATACAGGTAAACATATCCGTTGGCCTCGTCGCACACGCCCACCAAGTGATGCCACACACTGCCGGGCGCCACGCTGCTGTTCACCAAATATGTGTTGCCCGTCACATCCCGCACAAAAAACCGGAAGTCATGATTCCCCGCCCCGCAATCCAGGTTGAACTGTTCCACGCCGCTCCCGTAGCCCTTGGTGATGATCCCCGCGTCCGTCGTCTGCGTCCCCGCTTTCACCCAGGCCTCCACCGAAAATGTCGCGTTGCCCGTCGTCGCAAAATCCACCGACAAATTCGTTGCGCAACTGTTGCTGCTCAGCAATGTGCCAAAGGTCGCCGCCTTGTGCGTGTCCACCAAGCCATCCCCTGCCTGCCCCAGCAGCACCTTCGGCGTGTACACCCCGTTGTCATTGCCCACGTAATCATGCGTCACCGTACCGTTGCTCTCATCCAGCCGCCAATAGCCCAGCGGCTGGTCCGCCAGCACTTGCTGCGCGTAAGGATAGGACGGCGCCGGCACCACCGTCAGGGACACCACGCTGCTCGTCACCACTCCAAACGCGTTGCTCACGATCACGCTGTAATTGCCCGAATTCGTCACCTGCAAGCCCGCCATCCGGTTCGTCGCGCTGGTCGCATTGGCCACGTTCGTGCCGTTATTGCACCATTGATAAGACACCGGCGTCGCCGCATCCACTTGCACCCACCACACATTCGTCGCCCCCGTGAACCGCCACCGGTTGCCCGGCGCGGGCTGCTGCGTGATCACGGGCGCCCGCAATACCGACAGCGTCACCACCGCGCTCGTCACCGTGTTCAGGCTGTTCGTCACCACCGCGTAAAAACACCCCGCATCGGTCGTCTGCAACGTCGCGCCCAGCGTCAGGTTGCTGCTCGTCTGACCCGCCAGCCCGGCATAACTGCCGGCCGCCCCGCTCGCACTGTAATACCACTGGTAGCCCAGCGGCGCCTGACCGCTGGCCACCACCGTAAACGACGCTCCCAGCGCCGGCTGCGTGTTGGTCACTGACACCGGCTGGTTCACAATGTTCGCCGGCCCCGGCACCGCTGCCCCGCTCACCGCAAAGACTCCCACCGTTTGCGTGCTGCCCGCATTCGACGGCTTGGTGAAGGTGATCGACGACACCGGTTGGTTCAACCCCAGTGCCGCCAAGTCAATCGTCGTTTGATAGAGATTCGGATTCGACGCCCCGTTGTTAGCCGGCCCAAAGCTGAACCCCAGCTTCAGCCGGTCAATGCCCTGGATCGCCGAGTTCGTCGTGTTCGCAAACCAATCCGGCGCGTTGAAGGTCAGTGCCGGGCTGTGCGTCCCGTTGGTGAAATTCAGCACGAGCGTTCCCGCCGTTCCCACGGCATTCGCCGAACACGCCAGCACGTCCAGATAATTGTAAGCCTGCGGCAACGCCAGCGTGAGCGTGGCCGAAGCCGGATACCCATCCCCGAGCACCAGCGTGTTCGTCCCGCCAAATCCCGGCAGCCGGAACAGCGTGGCTCCATCCGCCTGGCTCAGAAACACGCCATCCGGCGGGAGTCCGCGGGTGGTCCCCGCCAAACCCTGTTGGAAAAAGCAATAATTGTTCGGCACGTCGAAGGCCGTGGCGCCTGGCGCATTGGCTGTGGCCGTGTTCGCCGCCACCACCCCCGCGTTGTAACCCGTCAGCGCCATCGGCGCGCTCCCCGCCGTGACCACCAGCGCAAACTCCCGGCGCTGCCTCACCCCGCTCGTCTGGTTGGTCACCTGCACCTCGGCATAATAACTTCCCGCCGCCAGGTTCGTCACCACCCCCGCGTTCAGCCCCACCTGCACCAGCGTGGCCGGATCGCCCGCCGCCAGCGTCCCGCTCGACCGCGAGACCGTCAGCCAGGGCGCCGGATTGGCCAGCGCCCAGCTCAGCGCACTGCCGCTCGTATTCGTCAGCACCAGGTTCAAATTTGTCACGTCCGGCAGCCAGCCGTACTGCCCGGCCGCCGTGAACCCGGTCGCCGGCGTTATTAGCAACGGGTCCGGCGCATTCGTCAGCCCCACCTGCATGATGATCACCGTGTCCGAGCAATCCCAGGACGGCAGCACATTGGTTCCGGCCGGCGTACTGCTGTTCCATTCGTTCCACGAAAGCCCGTTGGTGTTCCGCACCGCCCAAGCCACGTTCCCGTTCGTATTCAGCCACGGCCCGTAACACCCCCACAAATTCTCATCCCGCCCAAATTCCCCCGCCCAGCGCGCCAGAATCCCGTTGAACCCGCCAAAATCACCCGAACCGTACACCGGGAAAATCCCCGCCGCCGAACACAGGCTGTTCTGCGCGTACTTGCCCGTCAAATGCGCGTCCTGCACGTAAAAGGGCAAGCGCGTGATCCGGTATAGCAAATTCCCCGCTCCCATGAAGGTCCCTTGATTGTAGGACGACGACCAGGTGTTGATTCCGCCGGTTCCCGTGCCAATGCTGTCGTAAATCGCCCCCGAGTTCGTGTTGAACAGTACGCGCCGCTCCCAGGCATAGCACGCCTCCGCCTCCGCCAGATACGTGCTATTCCCCGTGATATTGTACAAATAGCATGCCGCGATCGCCGCCGGTCCGTTGATGCACGCGTTCTTGCCGCCCTTCGCCGTGCTCCACCAGAGCCCGCCCCCCGTGAAATTTGTGTCCCAGCCCCGACTGTACATCGCGTTAAAATTCGACTCCGCCACGCTCAAAAACGTGGAGTTACTCGTGATCAGATACGCCCGCGTAAACGCAATCACCGCCCAAGTCATGTCGTCGTTGTAATCGTCGTACGTCCAACTCGACCCGTTGGTGGCCATGAACCCGTAGCACAGGGACGCCACCAGGTTCGAATTGCCGGCCGTGCCCGCCCGCGCATAAACATCCTCCGCCATCTCGATCTCCTCCGCAAACGTCCACCATCCCGGGGTCACCCCGGTCCCGTTGTCCAACTTATAAAACCCGTTCGCCCCCTTGTTGACGTAATACGTATTGTTGTACGAAGTGAAAATGGTATTCGCGTCTGTCGCCGCAAAAGCCCGCGCCATGCCGCTCCCGGGCACTCCCACCGAGGCCAGCAGGACCAGTTGCATGCCCAAAAACTGCGCCAAAAACACCCGTTTATTCAGCAACAATTGCCACATCTCCACTAGGTAACACAAAGCGCCTCCCCCCTCCAGCCATTTGTCTTGAACCCTTGCCAGTCTTATGCCAGCGACTTCTTCAAGTCGTCCTCAGATTTTTGGAAATCGG
>CAYTJG010000291.1:0-7917 GCA_964437865.1 uncultured Bifidobacteriaceae bacterium
GCGAGAGTTTTATGCCTTATCTAAGCGCCATTCGGCCGGTGGCCCAGGCTGGTATGAGGCGCGCCGTTGGCGCTGGGCAGGAGGATTGCCCATTAAAAACGTCTGCCACCCACATTTTAGATGTCGCCGCGACATCTCGCCTGGTCCGGGAGGCTGCTGTATTGGCGGGGATGCGGACAATACCGACATCGAGAGAGGCGCGGGCGACGCGGCGAGCGGTCTTGCGGGGTCGGGTGGCTGCGCGGTGTCGGCGGGCGAAGTCCGCCATGCCGGGGTCGGGATCTCCCGGGATGGATCGGGGGGCACGAGCCACTCAAAAAAGGCCGTAAACAACACAAAATAACAGATAAAAACAGATAAAAACAATAAAACACAACAAGAAAAAAAGCGGAAAGCGGGAAAGCGGGGAAAGCGGAAACAAACCCGAAGGGATTGAGGATGGAAAGGACCAGAAAGCACTCGTCACCTCGTGCCCTACAAGAAAAGGCTGAGGGCTAAATGCTGCAGGAAACGGACAAAAAACGCGTGCGGCGGGGATGGGGCGGGCTTTCAGCCCTTTCGGTCTTGTGGCGGCGATTGCCTTGGGCCGGTGGCCCAGGCTGGCATGAGGCGCGCCGTTGGTGCTGGGACTCTCGCCTCCTTACGTCGTCGCCTACAAACGTTGCGGCGGAGCATTGAATCTTCCAGTTAAAAAACGTATTCTGACCCGCTAAGCATGACCAAATTCATTGCCAAACAGAATTCCGTTGCGCCTGCCCAGGGCCAGTCCTTCGGCCCGGCGGGGGGCGTGAGCCATTGGCAGAACCTTGCGGGGAGGGCCGGCCGGCCGCAGGGCAACCTCAAGGGGAGGCCGGGCGGGGAATGAGGGGCTTCATGGGCCGATAATGGCGGCCATTTTTGATTCAAGATTGCAGGCCTTGCTCCAGTAGAATCAGGTGTGTCTTTATGACCGATAACGAATTTAAATATTGGGCGTTCCTCAGCTACAGTCAGCAGGACAATGGTGAGCAGCGCCCCGGCAGCCAGGATGGGGCCGCCATGCGTTGGGGCGATTGGTTGTCCGACGCGCTGAAGACCTTTCCCATTCCGGCGGATTTTGCCGGCCAGCTCAATGCCCGCGGTGAAATCATTCCGGAGCGGATCGAGCCCATTTTCCAAGCCGGGCAGGAAGTGTCCGGTGACGGCAGCCTGGACGCCAAAGCTCGGGCGGCGTTGGAGCAATCCCGATGTCTGGTGGTGATCTGTTCGCCCCGTTCGGCCAAGAGTACGCAGGTGAATGAAGCGGTGGCTCATTTCAAGCAGCTCGGACGCGGCAATCGAATTTTGCCCATCGTGATCGCCGGGGAGCCCAATGCCAGCAATGGCAGCAAGCCGGGCGTGTCACCGGAGGACGAATGTTTTGTGCCGGCGATGCGTCATCCTGTGAAGCCGGACGGAACGATTGATACCAGCCAGTGGGAGCGGGGATATATTTTTGCGGACGCGCGGCGGGTGGCGGATAAGGGGGAAATTCTGGCGAAGGATCAGCGCAACGCCGAAACGGGACTGGAGATTGCCAAGATTCAACTGATTGCCGGACTGATCGGGGTTGGGTTTAATGGGTTGTTGCGGCGCGAACAGGAACTTCGTTTTGCCGGCTTTGCCGAAGCCCAACAGCAAGCCCGCGAAGCCCAAAAGCAACTTCACGAAGCCCAGAATCAAGCCCGCGAAGCCCAGAGCCAGATCGAGGAGGCGCGGAATCAGGCCCGCGAAGCGCAGAGCAAACTTCAAGAAACGCAGGACCTGGCCCGCGAAGCGCAAAATAAAGTCCAGGACATAGAAAACCAGGCGCGGCTGGCGCAAAGCCAGGTTGAGGAAGCGCGCAACCAAGTTCGCGAAGCCCAGGAAAAAGTTCTGGCGGCGCAGAACCAGGCCCGCGAAGCCCAAAGCAGAGTTCAGGAAATACAAAATCAGGCGGGAGAAGCTCCCAGCCCAGTCCCGGCAACGGAAAGCAAAGTCGAGGAAGCGCAGAGCCAACTACGAGCGGCGGAGAACCGGGTTCAGGAAATAGAGCATCAGGCGCGGCAAGCCCAAGACCAGGTGGAGGAGGCGCGCCACCAAGCCCGGGAAGTGCAAAGCAAAGTTTTGGAAGCTGAGAGCCAAGCCCGGGTGGCGCAGGGCCAGGTCCAGGAACTGCAAGCCCAGGCGCGGCAAGCTCAAGGCCAGATCGAGGATGCCCGCAACGAGGCCCGGGAGGCGCAAGGCAGAGCATTGCAAGCGCAGGGTCAACTGCGGGCGGCGCAGAACCAAGTCCAAGAATTGCAAGGCCAGGCGCGGCAAGCGCAAAGCCAAATCGAGGAGTTGCGCAACGAAGCGCGGGAAGCCCAAGTCAAACTTCTGGAAGCGCAGAGCCAGGCCCAGGCGGCGCAGAACCAGGTGCAGGAATTGCAAGCCCAGGCAAATCAAGCTCAAAGCCAGGCGGAGGAAGCACGCAACCAGGCTCGCGAAGCCCAAAGCAAAGTGTTGGCAGCGCAGAGCCAAGCCCGGGAGGCACAGAACAAAGACCTGGAAATTCAGAGCCAGACGCGGGATGTTCAGGGCCAGGTCGAGGAAGCGCGCAACCAAGCTCGCGAAGCGCAGAGCAAAGTCCTGGCAGCCGAGAGCCAAGCCCGGACGGCGCAAAACCAAGTTTTGGAACTGCAAGGCCAGGCGCAGCGCGCCCAGGGCCAAGTCGAGGAAGCCCAGAACCAGGCTCGCGAGGCCCAACGCAAAGTCTTGGCCGCGCAGAACCAAGCCCGCGAGGCGCAGAACAAGGTCCAGGAAATCCAAAGCCAGACGCGAGACGTTCAAGGCCAAATCCAGGAAGCGCGCAGCCAAACCCGGGCCGCGCGACGCCTCACCAAGGCCCTGGCGCTCATCGCCGTGCTAACTTTGCTGGCGGCCGGTATCGTCGCCAGCGTCGCCTGGCGCCAACGCAAGCTGGCCAGCCAAGTCCCGGCGAAAGCTTCTGTGGAAGGGGTCCGGGAACCTGATTTGTCGTCCGGCCCGCTGGATCAGGCACAGGTTCGGCAGGAGCTGCTGAAAATGGGCGGTGCGGAGCAGGCGACGAATCAGTGGCGCAGCCTGGATGAATTGGCGACCCGGATTTCGGTGGCGGAAATCCCCGAAACGCTGAAGGCGTCAACGGTGATTTCGGATGGCCGGCAACGCAGCCACTTTCAACTTGCCGTATTGGATAGCTGGATGAAGACGGATTTGCCGGGCGCGGTCGCCTGGGTGCGCCAGTTGCCCGACGCTGAGGTCCGTCAACGCGCCCTGGAAAAAATCACTCCGGTCCTGGCCGCCGACAATCCCACCAACACCCTGGCGCTGCTCAACGATTTGAAACCGGCGCCGGCCGAACCGATTTACACGCTGCTGTTCCAGCGCTGGGCCACCAATGATCCCGTGCAGGCGATCCAGCAACGGCAGCAGATTCCCGATCACGATGCCGGGGACCGGATGTTATCCACCATCCTGGCGGCTTGGGTGGACCAACAACCGGCGGCTGCTTTGAACTGGCTGAATTCCCAGCCGGATTCCGAATCCAAGAACCGGGCGCTGGAAACCTGCATTGGGGAGCAGGCCAAAACGGATGTGTCCAAGGCCTTGGCCCTGGCCGGCTCCCTGCCGGAAGGAACCTGGCGCAACACGGTGATCGCCGGCCTGTTCAAAGGTTGGGCGGCGAGCGACCTCGAGGCCGCCACGGCGGCGTGCCAGCAATTGCCTGACGGCGCGGCCAAGGAAAAGGCCTGGGAGTTTATCGTGAGCCGGCGGATAGCCAAGGACCCGGCGGCCGCGGCGGAGACGGTCACCAATTTGCCCGCGGGCGATTTCCGTCAGAGCGCCATTGAGGATTTATGCCAGCGCTGGGCTGACACCAACACCCCGGCGGCGTTGGCTTGGGTGCAGGCCCTGCCCTCCGCGGCGGAGCGGACGGCCGCCTGCGACAGGGTCATTGCCGACTGGGCGCGCAAAGATGCGCCGGCCGCGCAGTCGTTTGTCAGTCAGCATCCTGAGCTATCCAGTGTGGTGTGGGGCGAAGTGGCTCAAGCGTGGTCCCAAAGTGATTTGCCCGCCGCCACGAATTGGGTGGCCAGCCTGCCGGACGGCGGGCAGAAGGACGCGGCGCTGCTCGCCGTGGCCGAAGCCACCGAAACGCGCGCGCCCGCACTGGCGGCGAAATATTGCACCTTGGTCACCACCACGCAGCCGGCGAGGGAGGTTGTCCAAGGCATTGCCCGTTCACTGGCCAAAGAGGATATTTCCGGCGCGGTAGATTGGGCTCGCAGCCTGAAAGATGACGCCACACGGCAGGCGGCACTATCCGCCCTGGCGGAAACCTGGGCGCAGAACGATCCGCAAGGCATGGCCGCCTATGCGCTGACCCAGCCCGCCGGTGAAGCCCGGACCCAATATCTGACGGCGGCCTGCCATCAATTGGCCCAGCGCGACTTGCCGGGAATGATTGAATTGTTGAAACCGTTAGCCGAGGCGGAATTGCGGCAGAGTATTTTGGAACAGGCGGGCCGCGACTGCGATTTAACCCATATCAATCAGGCGGCGAAATACGTGGCCGCGATGCCTGCGGGCGAGGACCAGCAAGCGATCCTCAAGGGGCTGCTGGCCCGTTGGACGCCGGCGGACCCGGAAGCGGCGGCCAACTGGCTGTGTTCTTTCCCGGAGAACAATCCCCAGACCGAGCCCATTCAGTCCGTCATCAAGGCTTGGTCTCAAGCCGAACCGGCGGCGGTGGCCAAATGGCTGACCAACTCGCCGGCGGGTACGGCGAGTGAAGGAATGGACACGGCCTTTCTCGAGGGAGCAGCCGGGAAATATCCCGAGTTCGCCGGGCAGTGGACCCAATCCGTGACGAATGAAACCCAGCGGCAAAAATTCCAGGTCCAGGTTGCCCGGCAATGGCTCAAGACGGACCCGACGGCCGCCGCGAAATGGATCGACAGCTTGGATTTGCCGGCCGACCTCAAGCCATCACTGAAGACCCCGGCGCCGTAGAGAGAGGTTCGCCGGGGCTTGATCACCGATGCATGGTCAACAGCGCGAATAGGCCGACGGCGGCCAATCCGGCCAGCACGGCGAAGAGGATCTTCACCCAGCTCTTGGGATACCGGCCGGCGATGGCGCCGGTGTAGCCGTTGATGACAACTTGGTAATGATCTGTGCCGTAGTTATAAGTCAGCAGCCAGATCGGCGTGAGAATGTGTTTGAACGTCTGGCCAGCATAGTCGTCCTCCACCTCCAGATTGCGGTGGGTGTCGCCCGGCACGTGCGCGGCGCACAGGTTGTACATCTTCCGGTTCATTTGGTCGCGCGAGGTCTTGGCGGCCGCGACGAGGTCAATCTGGTATCGTTCCACCACCCAGCCCGAAAGGAAACCGGCGTGATACGGGACCAGTTCCTTCGTGGTGGGAAAAGGCTCGATCTGGCGCAGCATTTCGGGCTGCACGCCGCGCGAGGCGGGCACGAGTTCATCGTCGAAAAAATGGTCGACTGCGCCGGCGCTGGGTTCCCAGCGGACTTTCTGGACCTGTCGACTCTGCCGTTTGCCATCCGCGTCGGTGTAGTATTCCGTTTCGTAGTAATAATAGCCGCTCTCGGCCGTCCACTCGGCATGCACCTGCGCGTCAAACGTCCAGTAAGGGATATAGAGGCCCTTGACGGTATCGGTGAGGGCCGCGTGCTTGAGTTTGTTTGGTGCAAACCAGCGGCTGCCATACCATTGGCGGATGGAATCGCGCACCTGGTTCTCGCTGATCTTCATCGGCAGCAGGCTTTCCGGCCGGAACGCTTCCTTGATTTCCTCATAGGGCACGAGGGCAGAGGAGCCGCAGAAATCGCAGCGCTGGCCCACGCGCGTGGCATCAAAGACCGAGATGGCCTGGCAGCTTTGGCACTTGACCGAGGTCTTGGCCGCCTGCCAGCCGCGCGCGGAATCCGGGATGCCGCGCAGCGCTGCGACGAGGTCGTGCTCGACGATTTCCTCCTGGCCCGCGGCGGTGAGTTCCGCCTCGGCGGGCGAGGTGGTGCCGCAGTACGGACAGACCAGCAATTTCTTGGCCGGATTCCATTGCGCCTCGCCGCCGCAAGATGGGCAGGAGAACTTTTTGGTGGCCGTGGCCTGATTGATGATGGGCGGTTGGTCGGACATGATCAGTTTGGTTTTCCGTCTAGATTATTCCTGCCAGCGCGGTCACTCAGCCCCGGACCCGTGCTAAGATTTCAAGAACTGGTCCAGCGCGGCCTTGGTCACCCGCCACGTGGAGCCGATTTTCTTGCCCTTGATATCGCCCTTTTCCAGCGAGGCGAGCACATCCGCCTCACTCACGCCGAGAATCCGGGCGACGTCCGCCGAACCGAGCAGTTCAGGGAGGGCGTTCCCGGCCGCCGCCGGTATCACGGGAGGCACCGCGCCGGCCGCCGGCGTGGACTGCGGTTGATTCATCGCCGCCATCATTTGCTGCCCCATCGTCAAGCCCGCTCCCAGGCTGGCGGCAGTGCCCGCCAGGTTGCCGCCTTCGCCGCCGCCTTTGGTCATGCCTTCGGCCATCTGGAATTTGATGTAGTCGTTCAGGTTGCCGATCGCTGCCATGCTGCTCCGCTTGTCAATCGCCGCTTCCACTTCCGGCGGCACAGAGACGTTCTCCACCACGAAGCTGGAGATTTCGATGCCGTACTTCGTCGTTACTTGCGGATTGATGAGCGGGAGCAGCGCCTCGCCGAGTTCGGCGTAGCGCGAGGCGAGGTCGAGGACGGGCACTTTCGCCGAGGCAAGCGCGTCGGTGAACACGCTGACAATGCGCGAACGCATGGTGTCGGAAAATTCATCGAGGCGGAAATGATCGTCCGTGCCCGCGACTTCCTTGAGAAACACTTTTACGTCGGTGACCTTGAAATCGAAAATGCCGTAGGCGCGCGCCCGGACGATGCCGAAGTCCTGGTCGCGCAGCATGATGGGATTCGCCGTGCCCCATTTATTGCCGGTGAACAGGCGGGTGTTGACGTAGTAGAGATCGGCCTTGAACGGCGAGTGCAGCCCATATTTCCAGCCCTTGAGGGTGGAGAGAATAGGGATGTTATCGGTGGTGAGCGTGTATTTGCCGGGGCCGAACGTGTCGCCAAACTGCCCGAGGTACACGAATTGCGCCGTCTGCGATTCGCGGACGATCAGCTGCGCGCCGTTCTTGATTTCCTTGTCCTGGTCGGGGTAGCGGAAGGAAATGGTGTCGCGGGAGTCATCCTGCCACTCGATGATTTCGAGAAACTGGGTTTTGAGATAATCAATCAGGCCCATAATGTTTTTGGTTTGATAATGAACTGCTCCGTAAAATTTGCTCCATCATCATGGCAAACCGGGAGGCTGTGAAGTGGAATTTTCGGCAAAAATTATCATTGGATTTTTGAATAAAATCGCTCGGGCGTAATTTCAAAGCACGCTCTGCGCCCGTTCCCGTGTGCTGGAATGTGATTTTGTGGCTGGCGTTGCCGGTACAACAGCTCACAAAACGAACGGCCGCCCGGGTGATTGTCCGCCAGCACCCGCTACTGGCGGGCCGCCCAAGCCAGGCCGTCGGGGCCAGGGCCGGTGTCGATGTGGCCGGCGACCTCAAGGTCTTCAAATCAATGACCGTGATTCCATTCGCGCCCTCAATACCCATGATCTCACGGCCGGATATAAACTTGACGGCCAAGGGGTTGGTGGGGTGGAATGTAAATTAAAGAATCAGTCATCTCTTTCTTTTGGAACACCATTTTCCATGGGTTTTTTATATATTTTTCTCGTTGTCCTGTCGATTACCGCCGTGGCGCTGATCGCGAAGCTTGCCTCCCAGCGCGGGGTGGACGCCTTTGGCTTGTCGGCGTCGCTTTTCATCGTGGCTA
>CAYTJG010000292.1:0-7872 GCA_964437865.1 uncultured Bifidobacteriaceae bacterium
CGAACACGCCCTTGTCAGCCATGAAATTCTACCAGTTGATCCTCCTGCCTTGAGGATCTGGGGCCCGCGTGGCGGCGCGTGCTTTCTTGATTTTGCCGGCGGAAGCCGGCAGACTGCGGGTTCAAAATTATGAAAATCCTCATCACCGGCGGCGCCGGGTATCTCGGTTCCGTGCTCACGCCCACCTTGCTGGCGCAGGGCCACGAAGTCACCGTGCTCGATAATTTCTATTTTGGCCAATGCACCCTGATGGATTGTTGCCAGAGCGAAAAATTCTCGGTGGTTCGCGGGGATTGCCGCGAGGAAGCGGTGGTGAAGCCGCTGGTGGCCAAGGCGGACCTGATTATTCCGCTGGCGGCCCTGGTGGGCGTGCCGCTGTGCAATACCGACAGCCTGGCCACGCGCACCACCAATCAGGAAGCGGTGGAAATGGTCTGCCGGCTGGCGAGCAAGGACCAGTGGGTGATCATGCCGGTGACCAACAGCGGTTACGGCATCGGTGAAAAAGGGAAATTCTGCACGGAAGACACCCCGCTCCGGCCCATTTCCAGCTACGGCATCACCAAGGTGAAGGCCGAAGCCGCGGTGCTCAGCCGCGCCAACAGCATCAGTTTCCGCCTGGCCACGGTATTTGGCTGCTCGCCACGCATGCGGTTGGACCTGCTGGTGAACGACTTTGTGTATCGCGCGGTCAACGACCGGGCCGTGCTGATTTTTGAGGGCCATTTCAAGCGCAATTACATTCATATCCGCGACGTCGCCCGGGCGTTTCTGCACGGCATTGCCAATTTCGAAAAGATGAAGGGCCAGCCGTACAACGTGGGACTTGATGACGCGAACCTCTCCAAGCTGGAGCTGTGCGCGGTCATCCAAAAGCATTTGCCGAAGTTCGTGTATGTGGAGGCACCGGTGGGTGAAGACCCGGACAAGCGCGATTACATCGTGAGCAATGCGCGCCTGGCCGCGACCGGTTTTCAGCCGCAATGGGGCCTGGACCGCGGCATCACGGAGTTGATCAAGGCGTACACCATCGTCCGGAACACGATTTATTCAAACGTCTGAGGCGGGGCGCCGGGCGCGCGGAAAGACCTCAGCCATGGACGCGATTTCTCCAGACCAGACTGCCGCGGTCGTATTGGCCGGCGGCTTTGGCACCCGCATTCGGCATCTGCTGGGCGATTTGCCCAAGCCGATGGTGACGGTGAACGGGCGTCCCTTCCTGGAATGGGTGGTGCGCTGGCTGGCGGCGCAGGAGGTCCGGCGCGTCGTGTTATCCACCGGCTATTTGGCGGAGGTGGTGGAGCGGCACTTTCGTTCGCAGCCGGTCCCGGGAGTGCAGGTGACTTGCGTGCCGGAGACCACGCCGCTGGGAACGGCGGGCGGGTTCTTGAATGCGGTGCACCAGAGCGGGCTCCGACCGGCGGCCTGGCAGCTCCTGAACGGCGATTCGCTCACGTTCCCCGATTTGGCCGAAGCCCGGGCGTCGCTGCGGGATGAATCCGTGGCGGGTGTCATCTTTGGGCGCGAACTGCCTGACGCGAGCCGTTATGGCAGCCTGGTGACCGGGGCCAACGGGCGTTTGCTGCGTTTTGCCGAGAAGCAGCCGGGCCGGGGAGTGATCAACAGCGGCATTTATCTGCTGCGGGATTCCTTGCTGGCCCAGTTTGGCGACCGGCGGCCGCTGAGCCTGGAGCAGGAGGTTTTTCCAGCCTTGACCCAAGCCGGGGTTTCCTTGAAAGTTTTGACGATGAACGCCCCATTTTTGGATATTGGCACGCCCGAAACCCTGCCGCAGGCGGAGCTCTTTATCCGGCAGAACCTGGCCCGGTTTCGAGGCGAGAAGCTATGATCATTGCCCGCGCCCCGGTGCGCATCAGTTTTTTTGGCGGCGGCACGGATTACCCCGAGTATTTCCTGCAGGAAGGCGGAGCAGTGTTGGCCACGGCCATCAACAAGTTTTCCTACCTGACGGCCAGCCCGTTTTTCAGCCAGTTGTTTGATTATTCCGTGCGCATTTCCTACCGGAAAGTGGAGATCGTGAAGGAAGTGCACGGCATCGAGCACAACGTGTTTCGGGAATGCCTGAAGCTGTGCGGGTTGAGCCGCGATATCGAGCTGCACAATTGCGCCGATTTGCCAGCATTCACCGGCCTGGGATCGTCCTCGGCCTTCACGGTCTCGCTGCTGCATGCGTTGCATACGTTCAAGGGCGAGTTTCTCCGTCCGGAGGAGCTGGCTTACGAGGCGATTCATGTGGAGCGGGATATTTTGAAGGACAACGTGGGGTGCCAGGACCAGGTGATGGCCGCCTACGGGGGCTTCAACTTGGTGGAGTTCCGGACCGAACGGAACATCCTGGTGAACCGCGTGGCGCTCTCGCCCCAGCGGCAGGCGGAGTTCGAGGCGCATTTGTTCCTGGTGTTCACCGGCATCAAGCGGAAGGCCTCGGAAGTGGTGGCCCACCAGTTGAAACGGGTGGGCGAGAACCGGCCGGCGCTGCGATCCATGCGCGCGATGGTTTACGAAGGGCACGATATTTTGGTGAGCGGCCGGCCATTGCGCGAGTTTGGCGAATTGCTGCACCGGGCCTGGGAAGCCAAGCGCGGGCTGGATGGCGGTGTTTCCAATGCGGCCATCGACGATATTTACACCGCGGGCCGTCAGGCCGGGGCATGGGGCGGCAAGCTGCTGGGCGCCGGCGGCGGCGGCTTCATGCTGTTTTTTGCGCCCCCGGAGACGCACCCGAAGTTGCGCGAAGTTTTTGCCGACCGCCAGATTCTCGACGTGAAGATCAACGCGCCCGGATCGCAGATTATTTTTTCCTGAAACATGAATGCTTCAACCAAAATATTAGTCACCGGGGCCACCGGTTTCCTGGGCTCCAACCTCGTCCAATTGATGCGCGAACGGGGCCTCAATCCCATCACGCCGACCCGTCAGGATTATGATTTGCTGGAACAGGCGCAGGTGCGCCGGATGCTGGCAGACATCAAGCCGGAGCTGGTGATTCATCTGGCTGGGCTGGTGGGCGGCATTCTGGCCAACCAGGAGCGCCCGGCGGATTATCATTACCAGAACGCGTTTCTCAGCGAGGTGGTGATGCATGAGAGCTACCGATCCGGGGTGAAAAAATATGTGACCGTCATGGGCGGCTGCAGCTTTCCGGCGGACGCGCCGAATCCGATCAAGGAGACGAGCCTGTTTTTTGGCTATCCGCAGCGGCTGGCGGCGCCGTATTCGCTGGCCAAGGCCATGAATCCGGTGCAGGCGGCCGCGTATCGCGAACAGTACGGGTTCGACGCCATTGTGCTGGTGCCGGGCAACATGTACGGACCGTTTGACAATTTTGACCTGAAGCGCTCCCACGTAATTCCCGCCTTGATCCGCCGTTATTTGGAGGCGCGTAAGCAGAATCTCACGGAAGTGGTCGCCTGGGGCAGCGGCCGGCCCGTGCGGGACTTTGTTTATGTGCGCGACGTTTGCGAGGCCCTGCTGATCGCCGCGGAAAAGTACAGCGGGCCGGACCTCATCACGATTTCCTCCGGCAAGCCGGTGACCATCAAGGAGCTCACCGAGGAAGTCGCGCGGGTTTCCGGTTACCACGGGAAAGTGGTTTGGGATACCAGCAAACCGGATGCGCAAATGGAGAAGCTCTTTGACGTCTCGCGGATGCGCGAGCGGCTGGGTTACGAATGCCCAACCTCGTTGAGCGAAGGGCTGGGGCTGACGGCCCAGTGGCTGGCCGACAATTACGATCGGGCGCGGCTGAACGTCACCTGAGCCATGCGCGTCACGCTCATTGGCGCGAACGGTTTTGTCGGCACCGGCCTGCGGCTTTTTCTGGCCGCCCAGCCGGGGGTGGAATTGGCCGCGGTCACGCGGCAGAATTATGACGCGCTGAAGGGGTCGTCGGCGGAGGTGACGATTGATGCGGCGGGCAACTCGAAGAAGTTTCTTTCGGATCAACAGCCCTTGCTGGACTTGGACCTGTCGGTGGCGCACCGTTTGCGCACGCTGCAGGATTTTCCCGCGGCGCTGCACGTGCATATTTCCAGCGTGGACGTTTACGACGACCTGACCTCGCCGAAAACCACCACCGAAACGACGCCCATCCGGCCGGCAGCGGCCTCGCATTACGGGTTGCACAAGCTCCTGGCCGAGCAACTCGTGCAGCATTACGCCTCCGACTGGCTGATCTTCCGGCTGGCGGGCATGGTGGGGCCGGGGCTGCGGAAAAATCCCGTCTTCGATATTTTGAACAACCAGCCGTTGCGGATTCATCCGGATTCGCGGTATCAATTCATGCATACGGGCGCGGTGGCGCGGATTCTCTGGGATCTGGTGCAATCGTCAGCCCGGAAAGAGATCTTCAATGTGTGTGGCGACGGCCTTATTTCGCCGCGGGAAATCGCGGCGCTGGCCGGGCGGCCGCTGGATTTGACCTTGCTGCCGGGGGGTGCCGTTCCGCGCATCGTGGACGTGAGCGTGGACAAGGTGAAGCGGGTGACCCGCGTGCCGCGGACGGCGGACGCGGTGGCTGGCTTTGTGCGCGAATATCCGGCTTCGCCGCGGATGTGAGACAAAATTCTTCGGTTCAACCGCGCAGCGGCTGTGATTGGGTAGGGCGCGTCACTCCGTGCGCGCCGCGAGCGTGGCGAGGCGGCTCGCAGACCTTGGCGATCACGAGGGAACGGCGGCGTTGATGACGCTTAGCGCGTCGGGCAAAGGGTGATTTCAGGGCGGCGCGTTGGCGGGGCTCGAGCACGCTGGTTAGCAGGCGCGGCGCGCTCGGAGAGACGCGCCCTACCCTCGCTGGTAAAAATGCCAATCCTCAGCGCGGACAGGCGCGCCACCAATCCGCAGCCCCATTTTATGGGCGCAATTTAGAGACGAGCAGAATCATGTCTGACGCGCTCGCAGGTGCGGCCAGCGGTCGGGGCTGGACTTGTCGTTGGGGTGATTTATCATAATCAACTGTAATGACCTACGACGTAACGATAGTAGGCGGTGGGATTGTGGGGCTGGCGACCGCTTATCGACTGCAGACAGCCCGGCCCAACCTGAAAATTCTGCTGCTGGAAAAAGAAACCCGCCTGGCCCCCCATCAGACTGGCAACAACAGCGGCGTGCTGCATTCCGGCCTGTACTACAAGCCCGGTTCGGCGAAGGCGCAATGCGCGGTGCAGGGGCTCCAGCAAATGCTGGCCTTTTGCGCGACGCACGGTATTGCGCATGAGCAATGCGGAAAAATTGTGGTGGCCACCAGCGAGGCCGAACTGCCGCGGCTGGATAATCTATGGGAGCGGGGCAACGCCAATGGCTTGAAGGGACTGCGCAAGTTGAACCCGCAACAGATCAAGGAAATCGAGCCCCACGCCACCGGGCTGGCGGCCATTCACGTGCCGCAGGAGGGGATTGTGGATTACCCCGGAGTGTGTGAGAAGCTGGGCGAATTGATCCAGGAGGCGGGCGGGGAGATCCGGCTGGGGACGAAGTTGCAGCGGGCCGTGCCGGCCGGGACCGGCTGGACGCTCACGACCAGCGGCGGCGCGGTGGCCACGAAGTTTGTGGTGACGTGTGGCGGGTTGCACGCGGACCGACTGGTGCGGGCCGCGGGGCAGCGGCCCACGGCGAAGATCGTGCCGTTTCGCGGAGAGTATTACCAATTGCGGCCGGAGCGGCAGTATTTGGTGCGGCATTTGATCTATCCGGTGCCGGATCCCAAGTTTCCCTTTTTGGGGGTGCATTTCACGCGGCTGGTCAAGGGCGGCGTGGAAGCGGGGCCCAACGCGGTGCTGGCCTTTGCGCGGGAGGGATACCGGTGGACGACAGTCAACGTGCGGGACCTGGCGGAGTCGCTGCTGTATCCGGGGCTGTGGCGGTTTTTGGCGAAGTATCCGAGCATGTGCGGCTACGAGATTCGGCGTTCCTTTTCGCGGGCGGAATTCACCCGGTCGCTGCAAAGGCTGGTGCCGGAGATTCAGTCGTCGGACTTGGCGCCGGGGGGAGCGGGGGTGCGGGCGCAGGCGATGTTGCCGGAGGGGAAGTTGGTGGAGGATTTCCATTTTGAAGAGGACCGGGGGATCCTGCATGTGATCAATGCGCCCTCGCCGGCGGCGACGGCCTCGCTGGCCATCGGACAAAGGATTTGCGAAAAAGTTTTGACCCGGTTGGGCTAGGGCAGGGCGGCGAAGGGCGGTCGAGGACCGGAGCGCGCCCATCCCGGGCGCTGAGGCGTTCGTGTCGAGCGGCCGTTTGCGCACCGAGCGACGCTTGGTAGGCCGGCCATTCGTTGCGGAGCATCTCTGGCGGGTGACGACTGGTGCGGAATCGCATCTCAGCGGCCGGGGACGGCCACGGACCGGAGTTCCTTCGCGATGGCAAGGTGCAGGGCAGACGCGCCAGCGCCGTGGAGTGCGGCGGCCCTCCGCCGCTTTGGAAAACGGCTTCGCCTGCCAACCCGGGCAACTATGGTTCCTTTGCTTAGGCCTTGTATTTGCGCGAGCCGTGAGACGTTCGCTCATAGCCACGCCGAGGGAAAATCCAATCGCGCGCTGGTTGACAATATCTGCGCTGGGCCACAGCGCCGGAGGGCCGGACGCACTCCACGACGCTGGCGCGTTTCATGGTGGCGCCTTTGGTCGCGCCGCGTTGAGACACGCGCGGAGCGAGCAGCGCGTGTTGGGGCGGCCATTCGTTGCGGAGTATTTCTGGCGGATGACCACTGGGGCAGAATCGCGTTTCAGCGGCCGGGGACGGCCACGGACCGGAGCGCCCGTCACGGGCGTTGGTCTCAGCGCCCGGGCTGGCCGGCGGTCGCGGCGGCCGGATGCTTCAGGTCCTTTTTCAGATAGCCGGGACGGATGGGCTTGCCATCGGCTTGTTCCTGCACCAGGTCGAGCAGGTTTTGGAGATCGTAGAGTTTCAACAGGCGGTCGCGCCAGTTCAGGCAATTCTGCCGCATCTGCGGATAACGATCCAGGGCCTGCTGGAGCAGTGGTTTCAGATATTCCGGGGTCGGGTGCATCATGTCCACGGGGATCAAGCAGTCATCCAGCCAGGGATACTCATACGGCAGGCCACGGCCGATCATGGGCGTGCCCACGCAGGCGTACTCGGTGAATTTGGGCACGGTGGCGTCATGCAATCCGCCGGAGGCAATCAGATAGCGGGATTGGTGGTTTTTGAGAATATACTCGGCGTACGGCAGACGGCCCCGTTCGCGCATGCAGTCGTAAAAGGTGAACGGGTTGTTTGCCAGCCGGGCGATGGCGGCCGTCAAAAGCCGGCGATCATGGTAGAGATTGGCGAAGGAGTAACGGAAGGGCGCGTAGGGGTCGCGCATGATCCAAATGCCCAGGACGCCGCCGGTATTGGCAAAATCGTAACGGGTGGGCACCGTGCCGACGGGAACATTGGTGGGATCGATGGCAAAAGGGAAATAGAGGAGCCGTGCGGGATCGATGGGCCGTTCCCGCTGCTGTTTTTTTTGCCAGGCTTCGACGATGGGGGTGGCGGCGAGCACGAACGGCCGCAAGGCGGCGCAGGTGATGGGGTATTGGGTGAAATCGGGGCGCGGGTCGAGCAGGAGGGGCGGCTCGCCGCCGGTCATAAAGGGCGCATCTCCGAGGCGCACGGCCAGGCCGTTGTATTTGCGGAAGAGCAGGTATTCCGCTTCGCGCATGAGCCAGGGCGGATGAATATGCCAGTCGTCGGTGAGGATGGAGAAATTCCGGCGCTGCTCAAGCAAGGGGCGGAGGACGTTCAGCTCCTTGGGGTGTAACCAGGACAGTACGACGTGCACATCCGTCCGCCATAGGATTTGCTTGAGCTTGGCGAGACCGTCCTGGTCGCCGGTGCCCTTCAACAGAA
>CAYTJG010000293.1:0-7832 GCA_964437865.1 uncultured Bifidobacteriaceae bacterium
TCCCAGGAAGAACTCCGCTCGACCAACGAGGAGATGCAGTCCACCAATGAAGAACTCCAGTCCACCAACGAGGAACTCACCACCTCCAAGGAGGAGATGCAATCATTGAATGAAGAACTCCAGACCGTCAACACGGAGTTGCAGGCGCGGGTGGATGAATTGTCGCGGTCCAACAACGACATGAAAAACCTGCTCAATAGCACGGATATCGCGACGCTGTTTTTGGACAACGACCTGAAAGTGCGCCGGTTCACCACCCAGGCCACGAAAATCATCAAGCTCATCGCCGGCGACGTGGGCCGCCCCATCACCGACCTGGCGAGCGACCTGCTCTACCCGGAGCTGGCGGCCGATGCGCGCGAAGTTTTGCAGAAGCTGGGCTTTACGGAGAAACCCATCACCGCCCGCGATGGGCGCTGGTTCACGGTGCGCATCATGCCGTACCGGACCATCGACGACCGCATTGACGGCGTGGTGATTACCTTCGCGGACATCACGGCCGCCAAGACGCTGGAAGCGCAATTGCGGGAGAAACATGCGGACCTGGAAAAACTCATGGACCGGCAATCGCCGGCAGCGGGGAAAGTCATGGAAAAAATGGCGACGAAACTCCTCGCCGACAAGGGCAGCGCGCTGGGGGTGAAAAGGCGAACGGCCCCGGACAAAGGGTAGGAACCGCATGCCCGAGCCAGCCAACAACGCCGGCGATCCTGCCGAACCGCGCCGCCGCGCCGAAGCCCGCCTGGCTGAAAAACGATTTAAACGGAGCTCCCCGCCCGGAAATCATGAAGCAGCGGCGGACCCCCGGCGGCTGCTTCACGAATTGGAGGTGCACCAGGTCGAACTGGAGCTGCAGAACGAGGAACTTGCCCAAGCCAGGGATAAACTGGAAATCTTGTTGGAGAAATACACGGACCTCTACGATTTCGCCCCGGTAGGCTACCTGACCCTCGATCAAGCGGGAAACATCCGCGAGGCCAATCTGGCGGCCTCCCACCTCCTGAAATTACCCCGGTCCGCTTTGGTAACACTCTGTTTCAAGCAGTTCGTTTTGGCCGCCAGCCTCCCCGGCTTTGAGATTTTTCTGGAGCAGCTTTTTGCCGGCCCGCTCCGGCGTGGTTGCGAGGTGACGCTCAACGTGGCCGGCCAACCGCCGCTCATGATTGCCCTGGAGGGCCTGGTTTTTGAGTCGGGCCAGGCGTGCCGGTTGACCTTGACGGACATCACGGAATTAAAACGTGCCGAAGCGGATCGTCTCATTCTCAACAAGCTGGAGTCCACCGGGGTGCTGGCCGGCGGCATCGCCCATGATTTCAACAACCTGCTCACGGTGATTCTGCTTAATCTTGAACTGGCCGAAATGCTCGTCCCGCCGGACCCGGAACTGGCGCAATTTCTGGCCGAGGCCAAGCGGTCCAGCTTGCTGTCGCGGCATTTGACCGCGCAACTCCTTACCTTTGCCGAGGGCGGCTCGCCGATTCGCCGGGAAATACTCCTGGCCAGATTGATTACGGAATCCGTGGAGCTGGCCTTGAGCGGTTCCAAGGTGCGCGGTGAATTTTTCCTGGCGAATGATCTCTGGCCGGCCGAAGTGGACGAAGCGCAGATGGGACAGGTCATCCGGGCCATTGTTCTGAACGCGCGCGAAGCGATGCCGCAGGGAGGAGTGGTGGGCGTGACGGCGGAAAACGTGGTGCTGAGTGCCTCGGAACACGCTTCCCTGGCGCCGGGCAATTATGTCCGCATCCGCATCGCGGACCAAGGCACGGGTATTCCGGAAGCCATCCTGCCGAAGATTTTTGACCCTTATTTTTCCACCAAACAGCGGGGTAATCGCCAGGGAATGGGGCTGGGGTTGACCATCTGCCATTCCATCGTCCAGAAACACCAAGGAGCGATTTCGGTGGAATCCGAGGTGGCGGTTGGCACCAGTTTCATCATTTACCTGCCGGCCGCCCGGAAGTTAAGCGTCGAGGAAAATTCGCCGCCTCCCGCCGGGGCCGCGCCGCCCGGGCGGGTGTTGGTGATGGATGACGAGGAGACGGTGCGGGAAGTGGTTGGGCGAACGCTCGCGGGGATGGGGCACACCGTGGAGTTGGCGCCGGACGGGCAGACCGCGATCGAGGCCTACAAGAATGCCCTGGTCGAAGGCCGCTGCTTTGATGCCGTGGTTTTGGATTTGACGATCCGCGAGGGGATGGGCGGCCTGGAGAGCCTCCAGAAGTTGCTCAAACTTGATCCGCGCGTACAGGCCATTGCCATGAGCGGATCCGCACTCGATCCCGTGATGCAGGAACCGGGACGTTACGGATTCCGAGGTGCGTTGACGAAGCCTTTTGACAGTGAGACTTTGCAGGAGTACCTCGTCCGGGTAATGACGGTACGGGCCGCCAGTTGGCGCCGTCCATAGCCTTGACTCAACCGGCGTGCCGGTGCCCTCCGAGGCCACCCGGCCGCAGGTTTCAGTCATCGAGCCCGCCGAGACCCTAGGTATGAAATTTCGACCAGAGCGAACTGAGGAGTCCCGCGCCTTTTAGCAGAGTCCGCCACCAGGAAGGTCTTCCGGCCACGGGCTCGGATTTCCGGTCGCGGAAGGCCGACAATCCAACCACCAAGGTGGTGACCGCCGACGCAATGAGACCCACGGTTTTAGCCTGGTCGGCGAGAGCTTGGACTTCACCTGCCAGCGTATCCAATTCATGCAGCAAATACGCCCGGTTGAGTTCGCTTTCGGCGATCAACAATTGTTTCCGGGAGGCGAGCGCTTTCATGCGAGAATTTTTTCGAGCACGGCGCGGTCCTTGTGGATTTGGTCCAGCGAGGCGGGCAGCACCCGCCAATTCCGCAGCAGGAGGGTGAGCCGCCGGTAGAGATAAAACCCGGCCGCCACGTAAAGAGCGGTCAAAGTCAGCAGCACTGCGAATGGGCAATAGGCCCACAGCAAAACGACGATGGCCGCCGTGATCGTCATGCCGCCGAGCAGACCGAAGGCGGCCGCGCCGAGGGCCAGCAGGATGGCGTGCAGGAGGCGTTCCCGCTCCTCCTGCACCTCCACCGCCAACAGTTCCAGTCGGTTTTCCCCGATGGTCGCCAACTGGCGTACGATTTGTTTTGTCGCCGTGCCGAGACGGTCAAAACTGCTGGTGGATTCCATACGGGAATCAGTCGTGGTTGCGCGAACACCGGCGGCCCAGGAGATAACCGACCAGGACGCCGACCCCAACGCCGAGGACGATGGCTTGGTAAGGATGCTCGCGGATGGTTTGGTCGGTCACCTTGGCACCGGCGATCGCCTTGTCACGGACGTTGCCCGCGATGGCCTTGGCGCTTTCCAGCGCCGCGGCGAGCCGTTTACGGGCGACGACGACGGTTTCACCCGCCACATTCGCCGTGGCGGTCAGCAACGCTTGCGCGTCTTCGGCCAGTTGTCCGGTGTCACTGCTGACGGATTGTGTTTCTTGATTCATATTTTTTTTGATGTTTTTTTGGGGACCACTTCCCGGGGTGAACCTAAGCCATAAGGTGCGCGCGCGCAATGGGGTGTTATGCTACCCACGGCCTGGCAGAGGCTAAACAATGGTCAATTGAACGCTGCTCTCGATGATGCCGGCGCCAATGGCGTAGCGGGTAAGTCCAGCCGTGTCGTGGATGTCCAGCTTCTGCATGAGGTGTTCGCGGTGCTTTTCCACCGTCTTGATGCCGATGCCGAGATCGTTCGCCGTTTCCTTGTTGGCTTTGCCTTCGGCGATCAACTGGAGCACCTCCATTTCACGGGAAGTCAGTTGGGCGGTTTTGGGGCCGAACTTCCCCGGGTGGCCGGGGGATTGCGGACGGAGATGATTCAGCCGCCGGGAAATCGACTGGCTGAAAAATGTTTTCCCTTGATGTACCTCCCGGATCGCCTGGCACACCTCGTTGGAGGAACTTTGCTTGAGCAAAAACCCCACCGTCCCGGAGGCGATGGCCGTGTCCACGTACGCGTCGTCATTGTGCGCGGAGAGCATCAGCACCTTGGTTGCCGGGAGGGCCTTGAGAATCTGCCGGGTGGCTTCCAGGCCGTTCAGTCGGGGCATGGCGATGTCCATCAGCACCACCTCCGGCTGAAGTTTTATGGCCAGCGCCACCGCTTGCCGCCCGTCCCGGGCTTCGCCGACCACTTCGAGGTCGTCTTCCAGATCGAGCATTTTGTGAAAGCCTTCGCGGACCACCGTGTGGTCTTCGGCGAGCAGGACTTGGATTTTTTTCATAATGATTTCAAAGCCTGATTTGGGCGGATGCGGCGGCGGGGAGTTGGCGTCACCCGGCCCGCCGGAATAAACGCGGTGATGGTGGTGCCTTGGCCCGGCGCCGACTCGATGGCCAAGCGGCCGCCGACCATCTCCAACCGCTCCCGCATGCCGAGCAGACCGAGATGTGTTTGCCCCTGGGTGTTCAGGACCCGTTCCACCGCAAAGGACCGGCCGTTGTCGTTGATGGTCATGGAAACACCCGCCGGGAGTTTTTGGATGTTCACCTCCACGCGGCTGGCGTGCGCATGCCGGTCCACGTTGGTGAGCGCCTCCTGGGCGACGCGATAGAGCACCAGGCGCCGCTCGCTCGCCAACTGTTCCACGCCGGCAAAGACTTTCAAATGAACATGGATCCGGGTCCGCCGGGAAAAGAGGGTTGCGAAAGAATGCAGGGCGGGAATCAAGCCCAGGTCGTCCAGCACCGCCGGCCGCAGTTCGCGGGCAAACTCATGCACCAGTTGGACGGCTTTTTCCACCAACTGCTGCGTGGTGGCCAGGTTGCGGTCGAGACCCTTGGTGCTGGTCGCGGCCTCCTTCTTCAGGGTGGCCAGCCGGAGGTTGATGCCCGTCAACGTCTGCGCGATGACATCATGCAGTTCGCGGCTGATGCGTTTGCGCTCCTCCTCCTGGGCCGAGAGCACCTTGCGGGACAACTGGCGCAGCTCCTCCTGCATCTGGCGCGACTTCGCCAGCAGGCGGCGTTGGTGCTGCTCGCTCTGCTGGAGGGAGTCCTCGAGCTTCTGCCGCCGGATGATTTCCCGTCGCAACTCGAGGTTTGCCGCGGCCAGCGCCTCCGCGCGGCGTTGCGCCTCCTCCGCCTCCTTGAGCGAGGTGATGTCCCAAACCGCCACCCGGCACCATTTCCGCAGGTCGCTGAGCGAGACCGCGGCGACCCCTTGGAAGCGGGCCCAGAAAGTGGCCGCATCCGACCTCACCAGGCTTGCCTCACAGACTTGCCGGCCGGATTCGGCGAAGACGCGTTCCAGAAATGACCAGAACTCCGGCCGGCTCGTTGGCACGACAAAATGCGGCAGCAGCTGGTTGCCAAGCCGCGACCGCTCCACGCCCAGCAAGGCGGCGCCGGTGAGGTTCACCTCCATGATCCGGCCTGATTCATCCAGCGAGAAATGGCCGACCGGCGCAAAATCGTAGAGATCGGTGTACTTTTCCAGCAGCATTTCCATCCGGTCGCGGGCTTCCTGCAACTCGGTGTTTTGCATTTCCAGTTCAACTTGGTGAACCTGCAATTCGTGGAGCAGCCGTTCCGGGTCGCCGGCCAACGGTGAATTCCCGGCCGGTATGCGCCGGCTCGATCCCTGTTTTCGCAACCGGGTCTGGGCGCGCCGGTGAAGTTCCGCCAACACCGGCCGCGGGTCGGGCTGGCCGGCGGCAGAGACGTCCCTACCAAGGCTGGCGAAGCGGACTCGCCCGGACGCGGCGGCCGTTGCAGGGCGCGCCACCTGCCCGGATTTTCGGGCTTGGCGTTTCCGTCTTGATCTTATTTTCATGTTCTCGTGGGCAACCTCGTCGTACCGGGAGGCTCGTTGCCCCGCCGCCCCAACGCGTCGCCGGCGATCAACCAACGTCAGCCGGGTGGCGTCAGGCTTCTGCATGTTTGGCAACGCAATACACCGTCGCATGATCCCGCAAATGATTCAATCCGTATATGGGGTGAACCCCCCATGGGGTCCGGCCGGCCGTTGCCGGGTCGCGCCGGCAGGGTGGGCCGAAGGCCGCGGCAGTCAACCATTGCTGGAGACTTCACTTTTCGCCGCTGCGAGTGCCATTAGGACCGAACCCGGCCAGCGGAGTGCCGCCTCTTCGCCCGGACTCAAGGAGCGATTTTATCGCTTACCCATTGGCGCGCTACCGTGACATCATTGGTCAGCGAGGCGTAAGCTTTCTTGGAATCGGCCTTCACGCCGTCCCAGGTGGACTCGGTGGCATTCTCGGCCTCCGCGAGTTGTTGGTTCAACTTGGTTGCCTGATCGCGCAACGCCTGCAGTTTGGGTTTGGCTTCGGCCTTGACGGCATCACTGGAACTCTCGATTTTAACAGAGAGTTTGTCCAGATCCTGATTGAGCGTGGCCAACTGGCCCTGCATGGATTTAACAAATTCGTCTTTCTGCGCGAAGGTGTAATCCTTCATGTCCTCGGCGACTTGCTTGGTTTCAGTTTTGACCGTCTCCAACTGTTGGCCGGTCGTTTTTTCCTTATCGCATCCCACCGCAAGGGTGGCGGCGGATAGGAACGCAATGAGCAATATTCGATTATTCACGGTGCCGAGCATGCGCCAAAAGTCATCCGCGTGCCATGGGGTAAAACCCGACTCATGGGATGGGGCCTTCGTTTTGGGTTGGCCGGGAAGTGGTCCTCGGTCATGGATTAAACCGATTTTCTCCAATGAAGTGACGGGCGAGTGGGGATAACACCTAATTTCTCATTAAAAGCATTGCTGCTATTCTTCACAGCATGGCAACTGAAAAGTTTTGTAAACCGGAGGCACCAGTCAATGGACTGCGGCCAGGCCCAACGGATGGGCCCTACCGCATTCTAATGGTGGAAGCGGATCACGGCCTGGGCCAGTCAAATGCGGACAAGTTTCGGCAATACGGTTATAGGGCGCAGGCCAAAGCGGATGCCGAAACGGCCTGGGCTGAGCTGCAGACCGAGCATTATCATTTGCTCGTCACCGACAACGATCTGCCCGGGCTGACCGGGGTGGGACTGCTCAAGAAGGTTCGCTCCGCGTGCATGCCGCTGCCAGTCATCATTACCGTCAGCGCCCTGCCTTCCTGGCGATCTCCCGAATACCCGTGGCTCTTGCATGTCAACCGGCTGCCCAAGCCCTATTCTTTTGTGAATTTGCTCGGCTTGGTGCAGGGCATTTTGCCGGCCATCGACCTTTCCCGGGCGGCCGTATGACCCGATCACCCCGCCATACGTCCTCGTCCGGCAGCTTGGCCGGCGGCCAATTGGCACGCGATGGACATTCCCCAGAGCCCGCCAATGTTTTTGAAGATAATCTAGTTATGAACGAAGAGAGCTGCCCGCAAACCGGGGTTCCGTACGGCGCGCCGTCGGGACGCAAACCCAATCTCCGACAGCGGATTCTCGTGGTGGAGGATGATTCCGCCATCCGCCGGGTCAACACGGAAGTATTGATTTATTCCGGCTACGAAGTGGACTCCGCCGAGGATGGCGCCGCCGCCTGGGGCGCCTTGCAAACGAACAACTATGATCTCATGATCACGGACAACGAGATGCCCAAGGTGACCGGCGTGGAATTGATTCAGAAAATCAAGGCAGCCGGCTTGGAGCTGCCCGTCATCATGGCCACGGGCACGATGCCTGAGGACAACTTCGACCCGTTCCGTTCGCTGCAACCGGCCATCACGCTGCTCAAGCCGTATACCTTTGATGAATTATTGGCCGCCGTGAAAAGAGTCCTGTGGACGGCCACCGCCGCTCTGGGAGCCATGGCCCCGCCACCCAATTGGCAAGGGCAGCCGCCGGCTGATCGTCTTCCGGAATGAGCGGTGG
>CAYTJG010000294.1:0-2790 GCA_964437865.1 uncultured Bifidobacteriaceae bacterium
CAACAACGGGAACGTGTCCTGGAGTGGACAACGGATCTGGGCGCCAAACACGGAATGCGTGCCGGTACCGGTGCGGTCGGCCTTGAACTTTCCGTGGTCCAAAACGTGCCGCAGCAAATCGAGGTATTGAATCATCGCGCGAAAAACTTTAACCTCCGGCATCACGAAAGAAAAGCTGCGAAACCCGCCGGGGTCGTTTCGCCGGCGGACGTTTCCCCGCGGGGAAGCACCCGCAGGCGCCGGTCTCCGCCAGGTTCGGGGCAAAATTCTGTCCGGTCGGCTCGGTTGGCTCACATTATGAAATTACAAATATTCTTCTGGTCGCTGGTCTCGGCGTTGGCCGGATTCCTGTTCGGCTTCGATACCGTGGTCATTTCCGGCGCGGAGAAAACCATCCAATCCCTGTGGGGACTGAGCGACGCGATGCACGGGCTGGCCATGGGCTCCGCCTTGTACGGGACCGTGCTGGGCTCGCTGGTGGGCGGCTGGCCGACGGATCGATTCGGCCGCCGGAAGACGCTGCTCAGCATCGGCGCGCTTTATCTGATTTCCGCCCTCGGCACGGCGCTGGCGCCCAATGTCTTTATCTTTGTCGCCGCGCGTTTCATTGGCGGCCTGGGCATCGGCATCTCCACCGTGGCCGCCCCGCTGTACATCTCGGAAATCGCCCCGCCCAAGTACCGCGGCAGGCTGGCCGGCATGTTCCAGTTCAACATCGTGTTCGGCATCCTCATCGCTTATCTGTCCAATTGGCTGCTCTCCCGCACCGGCGACGAAGCCTGGCGCTGGATGCTTGGTGTGGCGGCCATCCCCTCGGTGATCTACACGCTCGCCTGCTTCACGGTACCGGAAAGCCCGCGCTGGCTGCTGACCCGCGGCCAGCCCGAACGCGGCCGCGACGTGCTCCGGCGCATCCAGCCCGAGGCCTCACCGGCGGAAATCGAGACCCTGGCCAACGACATTCTCGCCGCCGCCCGCCCCACCCAAAACATGGCCGGCTTCTGGAGCCGCCGGCTGAGCATCCCCATCATGCTGGCCATCCTGGTCGCCTTCTTCAACCAGATGTCCGGCATCAATGCCATCCTCTATTTTGCCCCGCGGATATTTGAATTGACCGGTTTGGGCGCCAAGTCGGCCATGCTGACCTCGGTCGGCATCGGCGTCACCAACCTGGTGTTCACCTTCGTTGGGCTGTGGCTCATTGACCGCCTGGGCCGGCGGACGCTGCTCTACATTGGCTCGTTCGGTTACATTGCCTCGCTCGGCCTGGTGGCCTGGGCCTTTTTCACCCAGCATTTCAGCATTGTCCCGGAATGCATCTTCGCCTTCATCGCCGCCCATGCGGTCGGCCAGGGGGCGGTCATCTGGGTGCTCATCTCCGAGATCTTTCCCAACAAATACCGCGCCGCCGGGCAATCGCTGGGCAGCTTTACGCACTGGTTTTTCGCCGCGCTGCTCACCTCGGTCTTCCCCACCATGGTACGACTGTCGGGCGCCAATGAGCGGCCGCAACGGGCCGGCTTCATCTTCCTCTTCTTCTGCGGCATGATGGTGCTGCAGTTGATCTGGGTGAAGACCATGGTGCCCGAGACCAAGGGTGTGTCCCTGGAACAAATGCAGGAAAAGCTCGGTATCAAGCTGGAGGCGGAGGAAAATTGACGGTGGGTCTTGGGAAAACCGGCTTGTAGGCGACGACGTAAGGAGTCGTCTCGGGAAGCAGGGTTGTAGGCGACGACGTAAGGAGTCGTCTCGGGAAGCGGGGGTTGTAGGCGACGACGTGAGGAGTCGTCTTGGCAAGCCGGGTTGTAGGCGACGACGTGAGGAGTCGTCTTGGGAAGCCGGGTTGTAGGCGACGACATGAGGAGTCGTCTTGGGAAGTGAGGATGTAGGCGACGACGTGAGGAGTCGTCTCGGGAAGCGGGGGTTGTAGGCGACGACGTAAGGAGTCGTCTCGGGAAGCAGGGTTGTAGGCGACGACGTGAGGAGTCGTCTTGGGAAGTGAGGATGTAGGCGACGACGTGAGGAGTCGTCTTGGGCGTGGGGGGGGGACGCTTTGGGGCTCACTTGGAAAAGCACTCCTCACGTCGTGTCCTACAAAACAGGGCGTCTAAAACAAGGGTCTTTTTATATTTCCAGCATCCGCATGCCGGGCGGCGCGGTAAAGTCTCCAGAACTTGTCCCAGAATTCATCTTCCAGCGGATGCAACACAGGGTAACCCGGCAGCACCGCGCCGCAAAAACTCCACGCTTCCGGCTGGGCAACCAGTTCGGCCGCCACCGGGTTATTCAGGATGTAGAAACAGACCCGGGCAAAAGCATCATGTTCCCGTTCCACCTGCCGCAGCACGCTGTCGTGCGCTTGCGGCTGGAATTTTGCGGGCGCGAGGGCCGACCGCAAATGGGTGCGCAAAAACATCATCCCGTTCAACTGGTCAGTGTTTAACCTCAGGCCCATCCAGACGAGGTGGATGTGGTCAGGCATCAGGCAGTACGCGGGGCAGAAAAGTCCCTCGCGCGCCGCCGCATGCAGCATCAATTCACGAAAGCGCGCATGGAAGCCGTCGGTGAGCCAGCCCTTGGTGCGATCAAAAACGGAGAGCGTCCAATGAACATAGGCATCTCCCTGATAATATTGGCGAGGCAAGCGAGGTAACCGCCCAGGTAACCATTTCCGGTCCGAAGACGCATTCATGGAACGAGGTTTAGAAAAAAAGATGGTGGTTAGTCAAGTGGGAGGTTGCAAGCGGGGTTGTAGGCGACGACGTGAGGAGTCGTCTTGGGAAGGGGGGG
>CAYTJG010000294.1:2890-7811 GCA_964437865.1 uncultured Bifidobacteriaceae bacterium
GGTTGCAAGCGGGGTTGTAGGCGACGACGTGAGGAGTCGTCTTGGGAAGTGGGGGCAGTTTTTGCGGCACGCGCGGAGGCACTCCTTACGTCGTGCCCTACAAAAAGGCGCGGTGCTGGCGATGCTTATCGAGGGGCCGAAGTGAGGGGCGCCAGGTAGAAACAATCGAGGTTATCGGGCGACTCCGTGGTGTTGCCACCGCCGCCGTTGCCGTGCAGGCTCAACGACGGACTGTAAGTGCGCTGATCCTGCCATTTATGGACGACGGAATGGCCATCCGCAAACGCCATGCCCCCTGCCCCACCGTGCAGGCCGGTTGGATAGTCGATGAGATAGGTCTTGCCCGTAGCCGCTTCGGCGGACACTGCGAACGAGCCGTCATTGATGGTAATGGGATTTTCATCCATGAACACCCAGGTCTGCGACGGGCCAGGCTTCGTGAAGGACGACGACTTGCCATAGGTCATCCACGTGGTCTGACTGCCATTATAGGAAGCCCCCTCCAACCAGCCGCCCTGCACCGGTGTACCCAAGCCAGGCGAACCGTTGGCGTAAAAGCTGGAAAATGTCGTTCCGACTGCCGAATTCATGGAATAGCTGCGCACGTGGACGCTGTTGCCGGCATAGGTATCCACATAATTATCCGCCGGACAATGCCACACCGCCCGGCTGGGGAGATAGGGAGAGATCACCGTGTTAGGATCCAGCAACTCGCTGACGTTGCCTGATTTGTACGGCTGATCATCGGCATCCGTCGGTTTCTCCATGGTGCCCACCACCCAATTCTTCTGTTTTGCTTGAGTCGCGGCGCTCTCGCCGCAATAGGCAGTCGTGTATGGGTAATCATTCGGTGCCAACAGATCACTGCTATCATTGGAATACATGATCCACGCCAAGGCCATTTGCTTGGTGTCGTTCATGCAGGAAATGCTCTGGGCCTTTTGTTTGGCCTTCGTCAAAGCCGGCAGCAGCATCGCGGCCAGAATGGCGATGATGGCGATTACCACCAGCAACTCAATCAAGGTGAAGCCACGTCGTCCACGGCACTGCCGGTTGAATCCCTTTGCCTGCTGCTTCGTCCCCTTGGCCTCTGGGTGGGCGTATAAAATCTTTGGGTTCATCTTTCAAGAGCGGCGGGCGCCAGTGCTGGCCGACGCCCGCCGGATTGGTTGCTTCACCAGGAACTCATTCTCATTGAACCGTAATCGTCGAACTCGTTCCCGCCACAATGTTCGTTTCAGTCGTGTCGGACGCCGAGACGGTAAAACTCCCCGATTGATTGAAATAGATCGGTACCGTCACGGTGCCAGCGGCAAGATTAGGTGTGCCGGTCGAGATACTGGCGCTGGAATCAGTAGTGGTTATGTTCAACGCATCCACCGCGCTGATGATATGGAACGTGGCATCCACCAAATTAAAGGTGACATCCACTTCAGCGCCTACAGCGGCGGTGGCGGGCGTGCCAACTTTGCCCAAAGTCGTGTTGGGGGCATTGGTTTCACCGGGCAGCAGCACCTGGAGCTGGGTGGCCTCGCGTTTGATGAGATCAAAGAACACCGCGGACCCGGCGGTGAGGTCATTGGTCGCCACCAATTGTGCCTGCATGCCGACCAATGCGAGAACGCTGGGGAAGGTGCTGGGCACGCTCCAATCCAGTGGAGCATTCAACACCGGGCTGGTTTGGAGGCTGTAACCAGTGGCGGGAAGAGTCCAATCCACCCAGTAAGCGGCATTCGAGGGAACAATGAGGACGCCTTTGGGGCCGGCCGCCACGCTGGTTCTCCAAGTGTTGGTCGTGTCCAGGACGGAATCCGTCAGAAAGTTTTCACTGAAGGGCGTGGCCGAGTTGGAAACCGCAAAGGCCCCATAAACCACCGCTTGGTTCAGGCCGTCAGCCGCATTGGCCTGCATGCCGAGATAGACATTGAACCCCGGAGTGGTTTGTTCGGTGAAATAACCCGTATTATAGGGCGGCACCACGAAATTAGTGCTCGTGCCGTCCGGGGCGATGATGGTGCCGTTGGTATTGGAGGAGAATGCGAGGGTCCAAGTACCATAGATGCCGACGCTGACCGGCAGCGTCGCCAGGTTGCCGCTCTCGAGATAATTGGGGGTAACGCCATCCCAGCTTCCCGGCGCGTTGGTGTAGGGTGCTCCGCCGCCGTACATGGTGTTGCCGCCGGGTTCATTGACTTTATATTGAAAGTGGGCGTAAGAACTGCTGGCATTGCCTTGCAGGTAGAAAATGGCACAATTCGTTTCATTCCAATCCGGAGCGCTGTCATTGGCGGCTGGGTTGGGGGTCAGAAACAAGTAGGCTTCACAATTGTAGGAATTGGGATAACCAACAATGGTGAAAGAATAGGAGACCGGTTTGGCCGAGGTGGCTTGTCCCACCCAACTCAAGCCGCTGCTTTGCATCAATTCGGCTTCCTGACGGTCATAAAGGCCCTGAGTGGACGAGAATACATTCAATCCGGCGACGGCCTTGGTGGGCAACTTCACGGTGGGCGGCGGCGGCGGGCCGGCCGTGCCCTTCAGGACAATGTTATCAATCCAAAACTTCGCGGTCGGTTCGCCGACGATACTTCCAGAATTGGCGTCCCATTTTTCAAGATCTATCCCGTTGCAGGTTCCTAATCCGGCAATGGTTGCATCAATCGGAAAACTGATATGCTGCCAGCCATTGGAGGCAGCGGTGGGGATGTTGGTGGAGCCCAGTTGCACGAAAGTGCCGTTGCCGCCCGTCACCGCCTTGATATTGAACGCATGGCTGTTGGGGTCGCCATTGAACTGGCCGACCGGCGTGCCATAGGTCGCCGGCCACGTGGCGACATTATTGAATTCATCAACCGTGAGGGCCGAGGTATTGTCCCACTTGATGTCGAATTCAATGGACTTATAAAGGCTCAAATCGACTGACGATGCCAAGTACCAAGGATTGCCACCGCCCATGCAGATATACGGATTCAGCGGCGTGTCACTGGTGTTGTCGTCCAGACAGGAGATGTACAACGAGCCGCCGCCGTTGCCGGTGTTGTCCTGGGTGCCATCCCAAACGGCCGAGCAGGACCCGTACCAGATGCCCACGCCACTGGGCGCCGACCCCTGGTTTCCGGTGTCAAAGGAGTCGAGAGTCAAATCCTGGGTTTGGGCGTAGGCAATGCCGGAGCCAGCCAGCACGGCCGCGGCCGCGAACGCCACGCTGATTTTTTTTATGGGGATCGAATTCATAGTTGTGCAGTAGGTTTGTGGTGATGAATGGTTATGGCAGACAATTAATTGCTGGTCGCTAAGTCAGGTGATTAAGAACAGTTTAACGCTCCCATTATAAATTGCATGTCCATAAAATACGTGACAGGGCCACCTAGTCGCCCGGGGTGATGGTCCACATCCCCTTGGGATTGGTCAGGGTGCCGGTGCCGAGGGTTTGTTCCAGCTTGAGTCCCTCCACGTGGCCGTCGCAAAACGCGTAGTTGAACCGGTTCCCATGGGCCTTATAGAGCGGGAGCCCCTCGCTATAGCCGCTGCCGCCGGCCAACGTGGCCGGACTCGTGGGCGCCCGCAAATCCGTCTGGAAGAGATTGCCCCAGCCGCCGGGCGATCCGTCCGACGTCTGGGGTCCGCAACAGACGCAGGGCCAGATATTGCCCGCTGAGTTCTGGCTGGAGGCATCCTCCGCCAGCAGGATGGTGCCGGCGTTGTCCTTGACCACCGAGGTCGGATAACCCCGGGCGTTCCAATCCGCCACGGTCCCGCCATCCTCCCAATAGATGCCCACGCCGTGGGCGCCCGCTTGGTTCAAACTGGGCAACGGATAGCTCCGGTTCTGGTCGTTCACCTGGCACAAGGGGCCGTAACCGCCACCGGAGGCATTCATGGCATACGTGCGGGTGGCAATGATCACATCGCTTCCGTCGGCAATCCAACTGACTTTCGTAAAGCGGTCGGCGGGACACGTCAGGACCTGGGGCGCATCCCCCTGCAACATGGCCCCCACCGACAAATCGGCCTGCGAGGCGTGGCCGCCAATATAGCTATTGATCCAACTGTCCCAGGAAAGCTGGAAGCTGCCTGACCCCAACCCGCCCGGTGGATACATCTCATTGTTGTCGCCGCTGAACAAGGTGATGCCGAGGGCCAATTGCTTGAGCTGGGAGGTGCATTGAATGCGTTGGGCCTTGGATTTGGCCTTCGCCAGCACCGGCAGCAACATGGCGGCCAGAATGGCAATAATGGCGATGACCACCAGCAACTCGATGAGCGTGAAGGCGCCGGGCCGGCCGTTGAGGCCATGCAATCTGGCGGATGGTTTGGTAAGGCGGCTGGTATTCACAGGACGGCTTAGCGATTGACCACCTGGACGTGGAGGTCTTTGGTGAGGATGTATTTCTTGCCCGTCGGCGCGGGCGGAATCTGGACACCGGCGGTGGCGGCGAATTCCTCAAAGCTGGCGGGCCGATGGCGGTGGGCCAGAACCCAGCGGAGAACACTGCGTTGCAGTTCCGGCAGATCCACCTGTCCATCGGCCTGGGTCAGCGTGGCCGCAGGCGGGCTGGTGGACGCGGCAATGGGTTGGTCCGGAGGCACGGGCTGGGTCTCGGCCGCCGGCGGCGGCACCGCCGGCGCGGCGGCTTTCTTCCCGCAGCCGGGCAGGAATGCCGCGGCGGCGAGCAGAACCAAGAGCGGAAGCACGCTGGCAAAAACCCGGACAAACGTCCGCGCTTTGAAGTGCAACGACGCAACTCTAAAAAATCCTAACATGGGCGACACGACTTGCGGTTGGGTACGGATTACCAGCACCATAATCCAATCTGTCCCGTTGTAATGTCGTCAAAAGTCGTGACAGGCGGAACTCTGGGCAACCGCTAAGCTGCCGGCGCTCCAACCCAATCATGATGCGCCGAGACCTTGAACGAAC
>CAYTJG010000295.1:0-7749 GCA_964437865.1 uncultured Bifidobacteriaceae bacterium
GTCGAAGCGCGCGGTTATCAGCGGCGATTGGAAATTGCCCGCGACAACATCCGCGCGCAGGAACAATCGCTGGCGATTGTTCAAAACCGTTTCACCAACGGCCTGACCAGCAACCTCGACGTGCAACAAGCCAGCACCGTTCTCGCCACCACGCGTGCCGTCGTGCCCGCGCTCGAAACGGCACTTGAGGCTTCGATTCACCGGCTGGGCGTTCTGCTTGGACAAACGCCCGAATCGCTGGAAACAGAATTAGCAGCCGTTGCGCCCATTCCCGCCGCGCCGCCGGTCGTGCCCGTTGGCCTGCCTTCGGAATTGCTGTTGCGCCGGCCCGACGTGGCGCTGGCGGAACGCCAACTGGCCGCCGCGAGCGCGAACATCGGCGTGGCCAAAGCGGATTTGTTCCCGAAATTTTATCTTACGGGCGTCGCCGGATTCCAAGGTATCAGCTCCGATGAATGGTTTACCTCCGGTAGCAAGTTCTGGTCGGTCGGGCCGAGCGTGCAGTGGAGGATTTTTGATGCCGGCCGCATTCGCGCGAACGTCAAAATTCAGACCGCGCGGCAGGAACAGGTGCTGGCGAGTTACGAGAACACCGCGTTGAGCGCATTTGAAGACGTGGAGAATGCCATGACGGCCTACGCCAAAGAACAAATCCGCCGTCAGTCGCTCGCGGACGCCGTCAAGTCGAGCCAGGAATCCTTGCGCCTGGCGAATCAACTCTACGCCAACGGCTTGGCGAATTTCATCAACGTCCTCGACGCCGAGCGTTCGTTGTATCAGGCGCAGGACGCGCTGGTGCAAAGCGATAAGACCGTGACGACGGATATCATCGCGCTCTACAAATCCCTCGGCGGCGGATGGGAAACCATTGAACAGCACGCCGCACTCGTGCGGAAATAGTCAATCTTGAAAGAAGGAGATCAACTATGTCCCCGGTCGTTGTAATCCTGTCCATCCTGTTCTTCGCGCTGGCCTGGCATGACGAACCTGTCCGGCCCCCTGTTATCGAACGACGCGCCAAGCAAAACCATTTGCCTTATGAATGACACAACCCAACTCCTGACGGGTTTCGGCGGTCTGGCGGTGTTTGCTGCCGTCTTTGCCGATCAAGTCGGCTTGCCGATTCCCGCTCCGCCGTTGTTGCTGGCGGCGGGCGCGTTGGCGGCGGCCGGCAAGCTGGACCCGGCGCTCGTGGTGGGCATGACGGCGTTAGCGGCGGTCCTAGCGGATTCGATTTGGTTTTGTCTGGGATGTCAAGGCAGCGGGCGCGTCCTGCGCCTGCTCAATCGCTGGTCGCTTGCTCGCAACTCCTCTAATGCGCAAGCCAAGCTTGCCGTGGCGCGCCACGGTTTGTGGGCGCTGGCGGCGGCAAAATTTCTCCCCGGCACGGTGGTGCCGTCTCTGGCCGGCGCGCTGGGAATGAGTACCCGGCGGTTCCTGCTCTTCGATGGATTGGCTTCGTTGTTTTATGGGGGCAGTTATGTCACCGCGGGCTTTCTGTTTCACAACCAGGTTCAACAAGTCATGGTCTGGTTTGACCGCGTGGGACACGGTGTCCTTGGAGCCGGCTTGGTTCTTGTGGTTGGCTACCTCGCCTACAAATACGCCCTGCGGCACGGGACCAAGGGCGGCAAGAGGACCAATTGCCCAGACAAGAAGACCGCCCTAGCTGACCAGGGCGGCGCCGCCCGCTACACGAGCGTCCCAGGCCCGGATGCTGCAAACCTCACGGCGAACGAGTGAAGCAATCAACCAATCTCATGTCCCCATCGCACGGCTCGCAAGTCGCAAGAAATCCATGGATCCGTCGGGAGTCGTCTGGCGGGGTATGCTGGCCGCCACCAGCCAACCAGGGCAATTATAACCAATTTAAAAGAAAGACTGAAATATGTTATGTCAACAATTTGCAAATTCTTCAGCAAGGATATCCTGGCCCAAAGCCGCATTTGGCATCTGCGTTGCCGTGCTGCTGGTCGGCAGCGCGCCGCCGCCGGCTTTCGCCGACGAGTCGGTGAACGACGATCTTCCGACGGTTCAAATATTCAAGCGGGTCAAAGACACTTATGCCTCGATGATAACTTATAGCGATGAAGGCTGTGTCGTTACCGCTAGGGGCACTATCATCAATTTTTCAACCCGGCTGGCGCGGACGAATTTTTACCTCATTGAATGGCGGGGGACGAACCCCACCGCGGGCAGCGCAAGGCAGGCAGTGTGGTATTCGGGCGCAGGTGATTTTCTACAGGCAGACGCCGGGGTACAGTTCCAAGGCGACCGCAAGCTCGCCTTGGCCCACGCCAGCGCCTCTTCGGGCGGCGTGACGAGGACTGTTCCACAAGTCTTTTTCAATCTGCAATGGGAAGACGAGCCGATTGATGATTTGGAGTTCAGTTTAACCCGGCAAGCCGATGAGAAGGTCGAAAATATCAGTTGTTACGTTTTTGCCCGAGGGGCGATGGGGACGACCAATACACTTTGGATTGGCAAACAAGATTTTCTGATTCACCAGGCGCGGATGGTTGTAAACATGGAATCCATGCCTGCTTTCACCGCAACTGAAACCCATACTAACATTGTCCAGAATCAGAGTTTCTCGCGCTCGGATTTCATCCCTTCATGCCCTTTGTTTCAGTCCTCTGAAGACTAATCAAATAACGCCGAAAGCCATGAAACGCCAACACAAAAACAGGCAACTGCAATCCGGGAATTCAGCGCCCTCGAAACGGCGCCGCGCCGCGCGCGCCCGTCAGTCTGCCTGCGCACGCCCCAACCTTCCCCGCGATTTTGATGATTGGCTCCAGTCCGAACGCGAACTTGGATTCCGCAAGGATGCAACCGATTTGTAACGCCATGATCTACACCGTGATTCCAAGCCAAAGTGAGAAATGCGTGTTTCTCACTTGCCGCGGCGACCTGACACTGAGTGAAATGACAACTGCTTGGCGGGAAGTCCGACTCGCGTTGGCCGAACTGGGGTGGAAACGAGTCCTGGTGGATGTCACGGCCCTGAAAAGGAGTCCAGATATTGGGGAGCTTTTCGATCTGGCGAAGCTCTTTTGGCGCTTCTTTCCACAACCCGGCCGGATGGCGTTGGTTGTTCGGTGGGAGCAATCCACGCTTGCCAAATTGCTCGAAAATTGGCTTCGAAGTGTTGGCGTTAACATGACCGTATTTGTGAGCGAGCAGGTGGCGGAGACTTGGATTCTGGAAGCTCCAAGCAAGCCTCAACGGTCAGCGTCGGACTCATTACCGAAAAGCGCGGCGCCATCTGAGTTATCGAAAGGATCATTGCTATGTCCTGCTTTATAAACCCAGTTAAGGAGGACCTTTGTGTCTATCTGACTTACGAAGGCCATTGTTCCATGATTGAAATCATGTCCGCTCGATATGAAGCGAACGCGCTGCTGTCAGCAAGGCATTGGAATCGAATTGTCGTGGATATTACCGGCTTGCTGTCCCGGTTTGTTGCGCACGAACTGTTTGCCTTCGCCAAAAGCCTGTCTGCGGACTTGCCGGCGAGTGTTCGCGTTGCGCTGGTGGCCCGGCCGGACCAGGCCAAACAAGCCAAACTGATCGAGAATGTCGCGCGAAACGACGGTCTGTTCCTGTCCTTCTTCCTAGACGTGGATAAAGCCACTATTTGGGCGAAAGGCATGAGCCTCGATGAATGCGTGAAACCGCAACCCGCCGGCAACCTAGTCAAAACATGATAGCCGCTGCCCCGAAAAATGAAGAGGTGACCTGCGGGCTGCGTGCGAACTCATCGGCCGGCTGCCAACAAATCCTCTTCGAGGTTCACCGCCACTCCGAGGCTCGCTTCGTCCCGGAGGAGTTGAAAACTCCAGGCGAGGATGAGCTCGCGCCGGAAGAGCGCACCCTGAATTCCGGGGCTTCAAACAGTTGGGACACCGATTCCGCGACTGACGCGCGCGTTGCCGGGGGAAAGGAATTTGCGAAAGAGGGGGGCGGAACCAGCATTATGCTCTACCTGCGAGAAATTGGCCGGGTCAAACTGCTCACTCGGCAGGAAGAAATCGCACTGGCCACTCGCATCCAACAAGGAGACGGGGAAGCTCGCGAGCAGATGATCCGGGCCAACTTGCGATTGGTGGTCAAAATCGCCCAAGGTTATAAGGGCCTGGGCATGCCGCTGCTGGACCTCATCAGCGAGGGAAATATTGGCCTGATGCGGGCAGTGGAACGGTTCGACCCTGGCAAGGGGGCGAAGTTATCCAGTTATTCTTCCTGGTGGATCAAACACGCGATGCTCCTGGCTTTGGCCAATCAATCAAAGGTTACCCGCCTACCGAAGCACGTGATGGAAAAGCTTGGCAAAATGCGCCGGGTGGCCTCGCGGCTTCAGGCAGAATTGGACCGTGATCCCACGCATGAGGAATTGGCGGCGGAGTTGGGCACCACCGTCACCCGCATCGCCAGAATATGGATGGCAGGCGTTGAACCGGTCTCGCTTGATGCCGAAACCGACGGCGAAGGTTCGCGCAGTTATGCCGAGGTCATTGCGGATGAAAGAGCGGAGACACCCTCCCAAAAACTCGAAAATGAAACCGACCGGGCGATGGTGCGAAACGTCATTGACACACTTACCCGTCGCGAGAAAACCGTATTGTATTCGCGCTTTGGGTTGGACGGAAACGACCCCAAGAATTTGGAAGAAGTCGGCAAGCAACTCAACGTCTCGGATGAACGAGTGCGCCAGATACAAAAAGCCGCCTTTGCCAAGCTTCGCCGCCGAATCCAGAAATTGGAGCCAACCGAACCCGCAATAAAGGAACAGCCATGAAACAAACACACCTAATTCACTTACTGATTCTGGCACTCCTTTCCGGGCCTCTCCATGCCCAAACACCAGCATCAAATGCACCCGCGGAAAAGTTGCAACCCGGGCAGATGCCTTATTTCGACGCGGTGCCCGATCCCATTGAGGGTTTTAACCGCTGTTCTTGGGGGGTGAACGAGTGGCTGTTTCGTGACGTCTTCTATCCCTTGAGTTTTGGCTACAACGTGGTGGTGCCGAAGCCCGTCCGAACCATGATCGGCGACAGCGGGCATAACCTTACCTTCCCGGTGAGGCTCGTCAACAATTGCTGCGAAGGCAAGTGGCATGGCGCATGGGTGGAAACGGAACGTTTCGGCGCCAACTCGACCGTCGGCCTGGGCGGCCTTTTTGATCCGGCGACCCATTGGAAGATCGGGCGCTCCGACCGTGATTTCGGCGAAACTCTGGGCCAATGGGGTTCCGGGCCGGCGTTCTATCTGGTCCTGCCGCTCCTCGGTCCAAGCAATGGCCGGGATGCGATTGGCAAACTGGTGGACATGCCGTTGGACATTTGTTTTTGGATTGGGGTCGCCTATCCTGACGAAATCTGGGCGAACGCCATCCGGCCGGGCATTGAATTCAACAACCTCAGCAGCAATGCGCGGGACTATAAGCGCCAGCTTGATTCCTTCACGGATCCCTATGAGGCCCTGCGAACGCTTTATTCGCTGAACCGCCAGCGACTCGTCCTCGACTACCTTCCCAGTGGCAAGACCAATGACAATCCGAATCCCACCATCCGCGCAGTGCTGTTCAAGCCCATGACCACAGACTTCGCGGACCAGGCGGTCACGCGCAGAGTCCGGGTGCCGGCCACCGGCAAAAAACTGGCTTACTCCTGCTGGATGCAACCCAAGCCGGCGCCACTGGTGTTTTATATTCCCGGACTCGGCGCCTGTCGGTTCGACCGTTCCACGGTGGCGTATGCGGACCTGATGTATCGGCACGGTTATTCTGTTGTGACTTTTTCCAATCCGTTTCACAAGGAGTTCATGGAATCGGCTTCCACGATGGCGATTCCGGGTTACGCCCCGGCCGACTGCGACGACTTGGTGACCGTGCTTAAATTGATATCGTCGGACGTGCGGCAATGGCAGGGCCACAAAATCACCGGCACCAGCCTGACCGGCGTTTCCCACGGCGGTTATTTTACCTTGATGATCGCCGCGCGCGAAGAGGCCGGTGAACTTGGCGGACTTTCCTTCGACCGTTATGTCGCGGTCAATCCGCCGCGGGAACTGGCCCACGCCGCCCAGTTACTGGACCAGATGTTTGATGCGCCGCTCACCTGGCCGGCGGACGAACGGCGCCGGAGGATGGAGGAATGCGTTTATAAAGCCCTGTATTTTGCGGACAACGGGCTGGATGTATCCGGCAGCATCCCCTTGACTCGCACCGAGTCCGACTTTCTGATTGGGCTTTCATTTCGTTACACACTGATGAATGTCATTGTGGATAGCCAGCGTCGAAATAACTTGGGCGTCCTGCAAGTAAACCCGGCCAGGTTTGTTCGCCAGGATTCCATCCGCGAAATCCGGCAAATCAACTATGCTGAATACACCGAACATTTTGTGCTTCCCTACCTGATCAAGAGCGGGCGCGTGGCGAACCGTGAGCAGGTTCTCGCCAATACTGATCTCACCCAGAGCACGGAACTGCTCCGCAAGAATCCAAAAATTCGCGTTCAGATTTGCGAGGATGACTTTCTGCTCACACCGACCGACGTGCCCTGGTTCCGTTCGACCTTCGGAAGCAATCTGGTGGATTATGCCGTCGGCGGGCATCTTGGCAATCTGCACCTCCCCGCCGTGCAGGAGAAGTTGGTGCAATTGTTTCCACAATAAATAATTGACTAAGGAAAATCCACGGAATGGAAACCAGCGCTGAAGCCATCCTGAAACGCCTGCCGGACTCCAGGCTTTTCGCCCTGGTCGTTTGTTTCGCGCTGCTCGCCAGCGGGTGTGCGCATTATCCGGTCAATGCGCCGCTGACGGCGGTTAAACCAGACGCCGGGTATCGCTTCGAGAACGCGGTAATCCAGACCAATTCCGACGATACTTCACTGGTGCTGGCTTTTTCCGGCGGCGGCACCCGCGCGGCCGCTTTGAGTTACGGCGTGCTTCAAGCACTGGCAAATACGGAGGTCGGCCAACCCAGCCAGGAGCATCGTTTGTTGGACGATGTCAGAATGGTCTCTGCCGTTTCCGGCGGAAGCATCACCGCGGCCTATTATACGCTCTATGGCGACCGCATTTTTTCGGATTACGAGTCACGCTTTCTCAAGCGGCACGTCCAAACCGGCCTCTTCCTGCGACTCGTGGAACCTTGGAATCTGGCGCGGCTGTGTTCGCCGCGATATTGCAGCAGCGATTTGGCCGCGTCCTATTATGACCATTTGCTATTCAAAGGCGCTACGTTTGCCGAGCTGACTCCGCGACCTGGCCGGCCGTTCCTCATCGTCAACGCCACCGACCTGGCCATTGGCGCGCGCTTTGAGTTTACGCAGGACCAATTCGACCTGCTCAGTTCCGATTTGTCGAAGTTCCCGGTCGCGCGCGCGGTGGCGGCGTCGGCGGCGTTCCCGCTTTTTTTTGCTCCGGTGGTTCTGAAGAATTATTCGGCGGACCATCCCACGCCGGAACCGGAGTTCATCCAGTGCGTTTTATCCAATCCAGCGGCCTCCAGCCGGCTGAAAGACCTTGCCTTGCAAGAACGCTCTTACGTGGAGGGTGACCAGCGAAAATTCATCCATCTGGTTGACGGCGGGATCTCAGATAATCTTGGCCTCCGCGGACCCGTCGAGCGGGCCATCAAGGTCGAAGAAGCAGGGACATTGCCACCAGCGCGCATGAAGATCCCGCGACGATTGGCCATTATCATTGTTGACGCGAGCGCCGAGCGAGACTACGGCT
>CAYTJG010000296.1:0-7685 GCA_964437865.1 uncultured Bifidobacteriaceae bacterium
AATCCCGTCAAGTGATTCGCAAGCAATATGGAAACAACGACTGCCTTCGCCCGACGTATAAGGATAGGATGAGGGCGGCCTTGATTTCCCGAATCCTCTTCAACGGCTCTCGATGATCTCGACAGAGGCTATCCGCAAGGATAAAGTTGCATTTCAGAACCGGAAGGAAACAGCAAGCGCAAATATTAACTAACCATGCACCCAAACCACGCATCGCCAAGTGTCGTCGCTTTCCTGTTGCTGGTTTTGGTTGCGGTTGCTTTTTTATCCCGGAACCAGACTGACCCGGAAGAAAAAAGGCGCCAGGATTTGGGTTCATTGGCCCGAAAGTTGCAACTAAAGTTCAATCCCAAGGCCGATTTCAAACTTGCGGAGAAGTTTTCATTTTTGAGCTGGTTAAGACGTGGCGATGTTCGTTACGCCTACAATGCATTTCAGGGGTATCACCTGGGCTATCCCGTGACATTTTTCGATTATCATTTTGCCACGTCTGGAGGCAACAAGGGACTCGATTATTATTGGTCAGCCTTCGTCGTTGAAATGGGGGCGAATTTCCCGGACCTGCTTATTTCCCACGAAACCATGGAATCCCGATTTGCGGAGCTGCTTGGCGAATCGCACATAACTTTTGAATCAGCGGCATTTTCCCGCGCCTTTCGAGTCCGCTCTTCAGACAAGAAATTTGCGTACGAGGTCTGCCATCCAAAGCTGATGGAATACCTGATGGCAAATCAGGATTTGACCATAGAAATCAGTCGCTCAGGCTTGGCTTTGCTGTTTGAAGATTGGCTTCGCCCGGAAAAGATCGAAGCCAATCTATCACGCCTGATTGAAATTCGGAAACTTGTGCCAGGATACCTTTTCGCAAAGAAATGATATGCACATTTACCTCGGAATTGCCATCGCGGTTGCTCTGGCCGGCGTTTGGGGAGTGTCCCAGTATAATTCGCTGGTCAACCTGAAGAATTATATCCGCGTTTCCTGGAGTGATGTGGATGTGGAGTTAAAGCGGCGTTACGACCTTATCCCAAATCTCGTGACGGTTGTAAGAGGATATGCCGCGCACGAGAGGGACACTTTCGCGCGCGTCACGGAATTACGCAATCGTTGTCTGGCCAATAATGGTTCTCCCGCCGAGCAGGCTAAAGATGAGAATCAACTGGTGGATGCCCTGAAACAGTTTCACCTCGTCGTCGAAAGCTATCCTCAACTCAAAGCCGACAAACATTTCCTTAAATTGCAGGAAGAACTTGCCAACACAGAAAACCGCATTGAGGTTGCCCGACGATTCTACAACGGCAATGTCCGTGACTATCGTAATAAATGCGAAATGTTTCCAAGCAATCTTGTCGCCAGTGTGTTTGGCTTCAAATCGGAAGCCGATTTTTTTAGTGTGCCGCCTTCGATGCGTGAAGTGCCGGATTTTGATTTCAATTCAGCCAAAGCGAAAGTGGTTAAAATCCTCGTGGTGATGGCCGTCATTGGTCTGTTCGCCGGCTGTAACCACCAACCGTCGCCATCCGCCACCAATGCATCCGATACGAATATTCCGGCAAGCTCACCCCATTGGCCGCCGGTGGCTGGAACCATCCTCCGTGAGACCGCGGCCGATTGGGGTGTTTTGCTTCAGCAGGGGAATTACCGCGTCATCAATAATGTTTGGAACAAGGGCATGGCCGGCGGGACGAACGAGCAAAGGGTGTTCTTGGAGAAACTGAACGGAACGGAGGCGTTTGGCTGGCAATGGTCCTGGCCACCCGCCCGGACGGTGATGGCTTATCCCGAAGTGGTGTATGGCGACAAACCGTGGGACCCACCGGCCGGGCTACCGACTGATTTCCCGTTCCCAGCCGGTTCCAGGAAAATCACCGTGGGTTTTGATATCCGGCTCACGGCCAAGGGGACCTACACGATGGCCTTTACGCTGTGGGGCATCTCCAACACCAATAATCCGAAAGGCTCAATCACTCACGAGATCATGATATGGATTGCCAATCGCGGAGGCCACCCGGCCGGAATCAAGCGTGGAACTCTTCAGGCGAGCGGTGTCGACTTCGACGTTTACGTCAATCCTGATCAATCCGACAATTCGGGAGCCAATCAAAACCGGTGGACGTATGTGGCTTTCGTGGCGCAGAAGCCGCTGCTGAAGGGGCAACTGGACCTTGATACCCTGACGGATTATTTGCTGAAGCAAGGGATCATGGCCATTCCGACCTATTTGACGAGCCTGGAACTGGGCACCGAAATATCGAGCGGCGAAGGAAAGGCGGAGATTCTTGATTACGAGGTCCGGCTGGCAGCTGGGAGCCGAACCTCCCTGCCATAGCCCGGAGGCACACCGCCATAGGGACTTCGTCCCGACGATCTCGCCCATCCCCTCCATCAAACCAGCGCCAATTCAGAGCATCCACCATCGCTCAAGGCGGGAACAACGATTTCCTTCTCCCGGGGGAGAAGGCCAGGATGAGGGCGGACTTCACTTTCCCCCAACCATCTTCGGATTTGTCCCGACAACCTTCGCCCCTAAAACGAGCACCAACCCGCCGCCCACGAATCCTCATGTCGTCGCCTACATGCGGGACCCTCGCGCCCGCTTTATAACGTGCGCGTTTCACCGCCGTCCACATCCATAATGGTACCCCGGCAATAGCTGGCGTCAGCGGAAGCGAGGAATTTCACCGCGTGGGCGATTTCCGCAGGTGTACCAAATCTGGCAATGCCCAGTTTTAGCCTTTAGCCCTCACGCCAGGTCATTCACCAGCACGATACGATAGCGCGCCTGGCCGGACCGGAGACGCTCGAGCGCGTCATTCACTTTGGATAACGGGAACGTTTCGGTGACGGGGGCGACGCCGTGGCGGGCGCTGAAGGCCAGCATCTTGTCCAAGGTGGTGGGACTGCCGGTGGGCGAACCGGAGATCGACTTTTGCCCCGTGATCAGCCCAAAGGCCGGGACTTCCAGGGGTTTCAGGACCGCGCCCACCACGTGCAAGCGGCCTTGCGGGGCCAGGGTTTCCAGCAATGCGGGCGCATCCAGCGGCACGTTGATGGTGGAGATGATCAAGTCCAGACTGCCGGCCAGCGGCTTCAAGGCGCCATCCCGCTTGGTGTTGTGGACAAAGTGCGCCCCCAGCCGGCGCGCCTCGGCTTCCTTGTTGTCGCTGGTGGTGAAGGCGTGGACTTCACAGCCCCATTTGTTGGCAAATTGCAGCGCCATGTGCCCCAGACCGCCGATGCCGATGACGCCGACCCGAGCCGTGGGCGAAATGTGAAACACCTGGAACGGCGCGAATACCGTGACACCGCCGCACAGCAGCGGCCCCGTCTTGGCCATATCCAGCCCTGCCGGCAAGGGCCGCGCCCAAGGCCATTGCACCCGCACGCGATCCGCAAAGGCGCCGTGCCGCCCCACAATTGTCCCCTGAGTCTTGGCGCACAAATGCTGGTTGCCGGACAGGCATTCGGGACACGAAAGACAACTCGAAGCCGACCAACCCACCCCCACCCACTGGCCAATCTTGAGTCCCTTGGCCGCTTCGCCCAGCGCCACCACCGTGCCCACCGCCTCGTGCCCGGGCACAAAGGGATAGCCGGTCATACCCCACTCGTTGTCCAGCATGGACAAATCGGAATGGCAGATGCCGCAATGCGTCACTCTCACCTCCACCTCCTCGGGTCCCAGCGGACCGGGATCAAAACTGAAGGGTTGCAGGGCGGCCTTGGGAGCGGACGCCGCAAAAGCATGAAATGTAGCCATATGGTTGATATGAATAAGGTTATTGTTTGGTTTGCCAGTCGCAATCCGGCGGGGCTGACTATGTCCACCCATCAGCCCTGCCCGACCGGCGCATTGCGCGAACGAGTTCAAATCTCCCCGGTCCAACGGCCGGGGACATGCAGACTCATTTTGTCCGGCCGTACTTTAGCACCACCCCGCCAACTCTGCCAACGGGAGAAAGCGAGAATGAAGCGGGCGCTGGCCCAAGCTGTTCGGGAGCCTCCAAGATCACTTCGGTTTACTCCGCGCTAATTGGGGAAATTCAGGCCTTCCGTCTCCGGGCTCAGGTGCCTTCTGAGCCGCCAAGAATTATCTTCCCAAAAGTGCTCGACATCGCCCGCCGCGGTGCTATTTCTCTCGGCGTCGTTCGAACCAAATTTGAACGGCATAGGCTTGCATCCCATCCTGCTCCCTCACAGCACATGGTGCGAGATAGACGAAGCCCGACGCACCCAACCGTTGCGTGTACTTTGATTTTCCGCTGCGTCGTGGCCCAAGTTGATTAAACCATGAACTGCCATTGCCATGATGCCTTGTTTACCATTGCCGGGGACCACTCGCCTTTGTGGTCCGACTAATCCTTCGTTTTCGATCCGCCATTTCGTTTCGCGCGGCCTCCGCCCCTGGCCACAGCTCCGACGATTGTCCACCTCGCTGGGACAGTGGCGCGGCAGCCTTTTGCTCCTGCTGCTGATAGCTGCCTTCGCCGGTTGCGGCCGGAAGGATCATTCCCAAGGAGTGGAGTTAGTAACCGGTTCAGATACCCCGACTCCCACCATGACTTTTGAACTCAGATTCGACGAGGTGATGGTGAAGGGCAACCGGATCGGTCTGCCGACCACCAATTCGCCACTTCTCCTGGCTCCGACACTGGCCGGAACCTTCACGTGGCTGAGCTCACGCAGCGGCGTGTTCACACCCAGCGAGCCGTTGCGCCTGGATACCCGGTACGAATTGAGTCTGCGGCAGGGATTGCATTGCGCGGATGGCCAGGCCTGCGCGGCAGCGCTGCATTGGACCCTCCAAACGCCGCCGTTTGGCCTCATCGCTGCCTGGCCGCACGCTTCGGAAACCAATGCCAATTCGGCGCCCGAAATCAAACTCGCCTTCAATGCCGACCTCAATGCCGGCGAAATCGCGCGGTTTTTCTATTTCGCGGATGCTGCCGGCCGTCGGGCCAAGGCGGAGGTTCGTCAGGGCACTTTCGAAGAGCTTTGGTCCAATTACGAAATCGACGCGAGTTCATTGGGGACGTGGAAGCAAGATGCCGCCGCCATGGACCGGCCCACCGGCAATCTCCACCCCAGCACGGCATTCCACGATCCCACCAATGAGGTGCCCAACTTACTGGTGGCCACGCCACAGCAGGCCCTGCCGATTGGCCAAGGTTGGAAACTGGTCGTAGACTCCGGCCTGCCCTCCGCGGGCCGCTCGCTGCACTCGCGGAAACCAAGCGAGGTGCCGGTGGGGAATGTCACGCCGTTTGTGGTGCGCGAAGTTGAGGCTCACCATTACATCAATTACGGTGCCTACCTGCACCTCGAATTCTCGAAACCCATCCCCGAATCACTCACCAACGATTTTCGCGACTGGCTGGTGCTGAGCGACAGCCCGACAAACTTGCAGGCGCGCGTGCGCGGCCGGTATTTGACGCTCACCGGCGATTTCAAGGGCGGCACCACCTTGACGATCAAACTCCAGCCTGGCTTTCCCTCCACTGAACCGTTCACTTTGCAAGGCTCAAACACCTTCCGGGTAGAGTTGCCGCACATCGCCCCGCGGCTTTATTTCCCGGCGCTCGCAGCCGATCAACTTGCCGGCGGCCAGCGGACCCTCCCCCTGCTGACGGTGAATGTTCCCCGCGTACACTTGCGCGCCAAGCTGATGGATCCCGGCACGGCGATCCACGCCCTGCGCGGCTATGGCAGCTATTTTGCCTCGGAAGCGGAACGCCGTGAGAACGAAGACGCGAACGAGCCTTACCGGGCCATCGATTATAATGTGCTGCCGGGAACCACGGTTTATGACACTGAGATTGATCTGGGCGCGGACGCACAAGATTCCGACGTGGCGAAAAATTTGGAGCTCCAATGGGATAAGTTACTTAGCGGCCGCCGGGCGGGCGTGGTGTTCCTCGATGCCCGGGCGGTGGATGGGAACCGCACCGACGGCCCCGGCACCCAGGCGTTGATCCAACTGACAGACCTGGGTCTGGTCTGGAAAAAGTCACCCGCCGGGATTGACGCGTTTGTCTTCTCGCACACCACCGGCCAGCCTGTCGCCGGCGCCAAGGCACGCCTGATGAGCAACGAAAACCAGACCTATCAGGAAGCCGTCACCGACACCAACGGACTGGCCCACCTGACCGCGAACACCAACGCGAGCTGGCTGGCTGCCCAGTCCGGCGAGGATTTCCATGCAGTGGCTCTCGACCAGAATCGCATCTGGGAAAACCAATTTGATTTGCCGATCAACAATGCCGAAGAGCCGGAAGATCCCCGCCGGGTCATGCTCTTCAGCGACCGCGATCTCTATCGCCCCGGCGAAGCCATGCACCTCGAGGCCATCGTGCGCGATTGGAGCAGCGAGGGCCTGCACGTGCCACCGCAATTGACGGGCACGCTGCAATGCGTGGATGCGCGTGACAAGGTCTTTTTTCAAACCAACGCGGCATTCAGCTCCCTGGGCAGTTGGTCGATACTGGTGCCGTTGCCGGTAGGCTCGCGCGGTTACTATTCCGCCCGCCTGCACCTGGGAACCGACGCGGCAACCAATTTCTACTCCTTCCAAGTGCGGGATTTTCAACCGAACGCCTTTGAAATCATGCTCCCTTGCCGATCTGCCTATCAGGCGGGCGAGGCCATTGAACTGCCCCTCTCTGCCCGATACCTGTTCGGCAAGTCCCTTTCGCACGCGCAGGTCGTCTGGTCGCTGCAGGCGGAGGACCAGGATTTCCAGCCCGACAAGTTTCAGTCGTTCAGTTTCCGGCGGTCCGATTTTGAATCGCGCCGCGGCCGGGGCCGGTCATCGTTGACCTTGAACGGCCGCGGAACCCTGACGGGCACAACCAATTTCATCATTGCTCCCCAGTTGTCCATCAATCCCGCCGCCCCGCAACCCCGCGCCGTCTCGTTGCTGGCCGAGGTCACCGACGTCAATCAACAGACGCTGTCGCATCGTGCAGCATTTGTGTATCACAGCTCCGATTTCTATCTGGGCTTGCGCCAGGGAGCGGACATGGTGAATTCAAATACCGTCCCACCGTTGGAGGTGGTGGCGGTGGGCGCCGACGGCAAACCCTGGCCCAAGACCGTTGCCGCCCGCCTCACGTTGCAGCGGGTGGATTGGCAAATCGTCCGCCTGCAGGGAGCCGGCAAGACCGTGCGCTTCCACAACGAGGCCGTTTTCACCAATATTCTGGAACAGGAAATCGCCGTGGCGCCAGTGCCAGCGCCGGGCACCAATGACGATCAGGCCCCAGGCAACCGCCTCGCCGACCTGCCACCCTTGCCAGCCGGCGAGTATTTGGTCGAGGTTCAAGCCGCCGATGCCAGCGGCCGACCAGTGATCAGCTCACTCAACTTCGAAGTGAGTGCCCAGGCGGAGGTGGGTTGGAACTATCGAAACGATGTGCTGCTAACCCTCAAACCCAACCAAAAGGAATACACGCCGGGCGACACCGCCGAAGTTCTGGTTCAGGCCCCATTCAGCGGCACGGCACTGGTAACGGTGGAACGGGAACGGGTGCTGCGTTCCTTCGTTACGCAACTGGAAGGCAGCGCTCCCTCCATTCGCATTCCCATCGAGCCGGGCGACGTGCCTAACATATTTGTCTCGGTGACACTGCTGCGCGGCTCGGACAATTCGCCGCACAAAGCCAGGGAACCCGAATATCGAGTTGGTT
>CAYTJG010000297.1:0-7676 GCA_964437865.1 uncultured Bifidobacteriaceae bacterium
GCTGCCGGGCATTATCAATCGGGTCAAGGCGTGGGTGGCGGGCCGGCGCGGGCCGCCGGTGCTTCAGCTTTATTACGATCTGGCCAAACTGTGGCGCAAGGGCGTGGTTCTGAGCACGGCGGTGTCGCCGGGACACATTGCCGGGCCGGCCGTGGCCTGGATCGCGTTGGTCGGGGCGGCACTGCTGTTGCCGGTGGGACCGGTTGGCGCGCCGCTGGCCTTTCGTGGCGACGCCTTGTTATTTGTTTATTTATTGGCGCTGGCCCGGTTTTGCATGGGCAGCGCGGCGTTGGAAACGGGTTCCGCCTTTGAAGGCATGGGCGTGGTGCGCGAGGTGAGCTTTGCAGTCATCAACGAAGCGGCCATCATCACCGCGTTGCTGGCGTTCAGTGTGCAAACCGGCAGCATTTCGCTGACGACCATGCTGGCGCCCCCCGCGGCGGGGGCCGGTTCGGCCTTGCTGGCGGCGGGGCTGTTTGGCGTCCTGCTGGCCGAAAACTGCCGTGTGCCTTACGACGATCCCAACACGCACCTGGAATTGACAATGATCCACGAGGCCATGGTGCTGGATCACAGCGGCCCGCCGTTGGCGGCCATCTTGCATGGCGCGGCCTTGAAGCTCCTGCTGTTCTCCGTCTTGCTGGCCAAGTCGGTCCTGGCAGTCGGCGCATTTTCAGCGCCCGTCGCGGCCGCCATTCTGGCCGTCTCGGTCTTGGTGATCACGGTGGCCGTGGGGTTGGTGGAATCGCTCCTGGCGCGGCTGGCGTTTCGCCGGGTGCCGCTGCTGCTGACCACTTCGTTTCTGCTTTGCCTCTTTGCGTTGCTGGTGGCGTGGAAAGGACAATCATGACCAATGCGTTAAATCTGTTTATCGGGTTGGCGATGGGGCTGAACCTGCTGGCTCTGGCCAGCAGCCGGTTGCCGTCGGTCATCCGGGCCGCGGCGCTGCAAGGCATGGTGCTGGGCATTTTGCCGCTGTTGTTGGAACATGAATTCAACTGGCTGGTGGGGGCGGTGGCCGTGGGCACCATGGCCGTGAAAGGCTTCGTGATTCCCCACTTGTTGCGGCGGGCGTTGCGCGCGGCAAACATCGACCGCGAGGTCCGGCCGCTGATCGGCTTTGTGCCGTCGCTGTTGCTGGGCGCGGCGGCCACGATTGGCGCGGTGGCCTTGGGGGGCGTGCTGCCGATGCGGCCCGAGCAGGCCGGGTCGCTGCTGGTGCCGGGCTCGTTTGCCACGGTGGTGGCTGGTTTCTTGATGCTGGTGGGGCGCACCAAAGCCATCTCGCAGGTGTGCGGCTATTTGATCCTGGAAAACGGCATTTACCTATTTGGCCTCCTGTTGATCAACTCCACGCCATTGCTCGTGGAAACGGGAATTTTGTTGGACCTCACCGTGGCCGTGTTCGTCATCGGCATCATCATGGACCGCATCCAGAAAGAGTTTGACTCGCTGGACACCAGCAAGCTGACCACCCTGCGAGAATGAGAACCCGGCGCCAAAATCTGAAGCATGATTGAACTCGCTCTCATTGTGGTTCCGCTGGTGTTCGCCGTGGCGGCATTTGCCTGGCGGCAGGAGCGCACGCGGCCCTGGCTGTTGCCGGTGGCCGGTGGAGCGCACGGGGCGGCCTCGGTCTGGCTGCTGCTGCATCCACCCCGGTTGGTGGCGGGGGTGTGGTTCGGATTTGATCCGATCGCGCGGGCGGTGTTGCCGATGATCTCGCTGCTGTTTTTTGTCTGCTCGCTCTACGCCGTGTCTTATTTGAACATCAGGCGGGAACGGCGGAATCGCATTTTTGTCTCAGCGCTGCTGGTGTTGCTGGGGTTCTTGAGTCTGGCCATTCAGGCCCAGCATCTCGGCCTGCTCTGGGTGTCGGCGGAGGCGGCCACGCTGGTCACGGTGCCATTGGTTCATTTCAACGGCACGGCGCGTGCGTTTGAGGCTTCATGGAAATATTTGCTGGTTGGCGGCACGGGCATTGCCTTGTCGCTGCTGGGCTCGTTCTGTTTGGGCTACGCTTCCTTGAATGCGGGCGGCAGCGGCGATCTGACGTTCGGCGCGCTGGCCGGGCAGTTTGTCAACTTGACGGGCGAGGCGGCGCGGTATGCCCATCCGTGGCTGGTGGCGGCGTGGGTGCTGCTGCTGGTGGGGTATGGCACGAAAATGGGCCTGGCGCCCATGCATACCTGGAAACCCGATGTCTATGGCGAGGCGCCGGGGTTGGTGGGCGCCCTGCTGGCGGGCGGGACCACCACCATGGCCTTTGTGGCCGTCTTGCGGGTGAAACAGGTCGTGGACGCCGCCGGCGGCGGGCCCATGACCGAACGCACCCTGTTGGCCATCGGATTGTTTTCGATGCTGGTGGCAGCGCTGTTTCTGCTGGGTACTCCTGATTTTAAGCGCATGCTGGCTTATTCCAGCGTGGAACACATGGGCATCCTGGCCGTGGGCGCGGCGTTGGGCGGCTTGGGCATCTGGGCGGCGCTGTTCCATGTGTGGACCAACAGTCTCACCAAGGGCGCGCTGTTCCTGAGTGCGGGGAATCTCCGGCGTGCCGCCGGCACCGCCAACGAAAGCGGCGCCGTGGGTCTCATGTGGTGTGCGCCGATCTCGGCCCGCCTGTTTGTGGTGGGGCTATTTGCGGTCACGGCCTGTCCACCGTTTGGCCCGTTCTTCAGCGAACTGCTGGTGGTGCGCGCCGCGTTTGCCACGGGCAGCGTGTTCACCGCCGCGTGGTTCCTGGCGTGTCTTCTCTTGGCCTTTTTCGGGCTCACCCGCCTTGTGTTCACGATTGTGGACGGCCGGCCACGGGCCGCCGCGCGGACCAACGCGAAGCGTTTTCGCGAGACGGCGGGTGTCATTCTGCCGCCGCTGGCCTTCCTGGGCTTGTCGCTTTGGATCGGCGTGGCCACCCCGGCCTGGCTGGGCGAGGCGTGGACCGCGGCGGCAAAAGTATTTGGACCATGAATGCTTCGCGCGAATTCTTGTGGTTGGGCAACGGTACGAGCGTGCCCTGGGCGGAGGTGCCGGAATGGCCGGCAGCGGATTTCGTGGCGGCCACGGCTGCGCAACTGGAGCAGGGCGGGCGCCTGTGCGCGTGGTTTGGCGTGCCCGAGCAGTCCGGCGCGCGTCTGGTGGCAGTGGTGGCGTTTGATGCCGACAATACGCTCGCCGTGGGGCGCAGCGAACCGGTGACCCAAGGCTATCCGTCGCTGACCCTGCTGCACCCGCAAGCCCATCTCTTCGAGCGTGAAGTGTGGGAGCAGCATGGCTTGGTGCCGCAAGGCCATCCGTGGTTGAAACCGGTGCGGCGAATGGAAGGGGATCACCCGGCCGTGGGGAAGTTTTTTGAAGTGGCGGGAGGCGAAATTCATGAAGTGTCGGTCGGTCCCGTCCATGCCGGCATCATTGAGCCGGGCCATTTTCGCTTTCAATGCCGCGGGGAGGACGTGCTGCACCTGGAAATTGCGCTGGGGTATCAGCATCGCGGCGTGGAGGAGGCGCTGGCGGGCGGACCCCATTTGGCCACGTTGAGCCAGATGGAGACGGTGGCCGGCGACACGACGATCGGCCACGCCACCGCGTATGCCACGGTGCAGGAGGCGTTGACGGGTACGGAAGCGCCGTTGCGCGCCCAATGGCTTCGGGCCATCGCGCTGGAACTGGAGCGCTTGGCCAACCACACCGGCGACCTGGGTGCGCTGGCGGGCGACGTGGCCTTTTTAACCACTTCATCGGCCTGCGGGAAGCTCCGCGGCGATTTTCTGAATCTGACGGCGTTGATTTGCGGCAATCGTTTCGGGCGCCGGCTGGTGCGGCCCGGCGGCTGCCGTTACGATCTGGAGCCGGCCCGCGCAACCGAATTGGGGCAGAAACTGCAAGTCGCGCTGGCCGAGGTGGGCGCCGCCACCGAATGGATGTGGGAGGCCAACGCGGTTCGCGCCCGTTTCGAAATGACTGGCACCGTGTCCAGCCGGCAGGCCGTGGAAATCGGTTTGGTTGGCGTGGCCGCGCGCGCGTCCGGCGTGGTGCGCGATGTGCGCTTTGATCATCCGGCGGGCTGGCATCGCTTTGCGCAAATGCCGGTGTCCACCTGGCCGGATGGCGATGTATTTGCCCGCGCCCGGGTGCGGTGGCTGGAAATCCGGCGATCGGGAAGATTTTTGGGCGAGCAACTGGCCGCGCCGGCGGAGGGTGCCGTGTCGGAACCCATTGGTCTGGCGGCTCCCGACACGCTGGCGGTGGCCCTGGTGGAAGGCTGGCGGGGGGAAATCTGCCACGCGGCGCTGACGGATGGCGCGGGGAGATTCCGGCGCTACAAGATCGTGGATCCCTCGTTTCACAACTGGATCGGCCTGGCGCTGGCGCTGCGGCGGCAGGCTATTTCCGATTTCCCGATTTGCAACAAGAGTTTCAGCCTGTCGTATTGTGGCGTTGATTTGTAACCACGCATGAACCAACACCAACACTTTGACCCGGCGGCTTCCGCCATCGCGGAGGATGGTGCGGCGGAAAAACCGATTTGCCCTGGGAGCGAACGCTGAACCATGTTTGTCTTTGATTCCATCGTCCATCGTCTCCGGCGCGGCTGCCAGACCATGCGCTATCCGGCGAACCCTGCGCCGGCGTTGCCGGATCGCCACGGGGGGGCGCTACGGGTGGAGGCGGCAAAATGCGCGGCTGACTGCCAGGCGTGCGTGCCGGTGTGCCCCACGAAGGCCATTGCGCGCGAGCCGGGCAGACGGGTCTCGCTGGATCTGGGCAAATGCATTTTTTGCGCCGCCTGCGTGGAGACGTGCCCGACGCAGGCCATCACGCAAACCAATAATCATCGGCTGGCGGTGCGCCGCCGGGAAGATCTGCTGCTAGGCGAGCCGGGCGCGGAAGAAGTGCGGTTGGCGGCGGCGCTGGACGGCCGGCTCAAAAAGATGTTTGGACGCTCGCTGCGGCTCCGGCAGGTCAGTGCCGGCGGTTGCAATGCGTGCGAGGCCGATACGAATGTGCTGGGCACCATTGGTTGGGACTTGAGCCGGTTCGGCATTCAATTTGTGGCGTCGCCGCGCCATGCGGACGGCTTGCTGGTGACCGGGGCGGTCAGCCGCAACATGGAGTTGGCGCTCAAGAAGACTTATGACGCGATGCCGGCGCCAAAGATTGTGATTGCGGTGGGCGCCTGCGCGATTGCGGGCGGGCCGTTCATTGGGCATCCTCAAATCTTGAACGGCGCGTCGTCGGTGGTGCCGGTGGATTTGTTTATTCCCGGCTGCCCGCCGCATCCACTGAGCATTTTGGACGGACTGTTGCGCCTCCTGGACCGACTCGAGGCGGCATCGAAATGAACGCACGGAAAGGGGATAAGCATGAGCACGTACTTGGAAAGATTGATGATTGAGGTTTGGTGGTCACCCAGGCTGGTAAAATGGTGGGTCGGCGGCTTGTTCCTGGCGATGGTCGTGGTGTGGAATTGTCCGGCGGCTGAATCAGAAATAACGGCCACTACCAATTCATTTCCCACCGTGCCGGAGGTCCTGGGCGGGCACACCTTTGAGAATTATACCGAGCAGGACATTTTCTTCTTGCGGTCGATCCACGATCGCTACCATGACCATTGGATCGATTTGCTGGAGGCCAACCTGACGCTGAGCGATTTTGTCTTGGCGCCGGCGAAGCAACTGCGGTTTGTGAACGAACTTGGCGAGGCCATGCGGGGGAGAAATGATCCGGAGGCGTGTCTCCGGCTGGCCCTGATCACGGGTGATCCGGCCTTTTACGCCAACACCAATGTCAGCCGGCCGGAGATTTTGAAAGCCGCCGCCCAGGCCCTGATCAAGATCGGCCCAGCCGGGCGGCAGGCGTTGGCTTCTACGTTTACGGTGGATCATTATCGCTCCGACCCGGCCAGTTTGGAAGTGCTGGCTGATGCGGTTGGCGAGGAACGGCCGGACGACCCGGAGTTCAGGACCGCTTTGGCTGCGGTCGCCTTTAGCTTTTGCACGACCAACGGCGCATTTTATCCGCATTGCGTGGCGGGCGCGGTGAAAAACCTGCTGGGTTTGACCAACGGTCTGGCGGCCGTCCAGACGCACCTCAAAATCGAGGAAGTACTCGCCAATCCGGGGCTTTTTCAGGCGGTGGTCGAGGGTGTGGCTGGCGCACAGGCGAGCGGGTTGAGTACCAACCTTACTTCTCTGCAAGTCGATGTGCGGAAAAAACTTACAGCCCTGTCCAACTCTCCCGGCGGTTACCGTGACGAACTGCAGGAACTGGACGATGGCATCAGCCGCACGTGTGTGAGTCTGGGGAAAAAATAGGATAGTTCTGAAACCAGCCCGACGAGAAATACCCCCGATGCCACCCGGCCGACTGATGATAAAAAAGGCCAGCCGGGTTAGGGCTGGCCGGTGATGGAAAAAACGAGCTTAGGCGGCGCTTTGCTGGCGAGACTTGCGCAAAGTCCTCGCGCCGGCGCAAACCATTACCATGGAGGCGGCAACCAATCCGCAAGTAGCGGATTCGGGTACTACAACCGTGGCTTCCGCATATTCATAAGTTGCAGTGGGATCGGTGTTTAATGTAATGCCACCAGTTTCCGCGGATTGAACCAGATAATACGCGTTCTTGCCCGAGCCGATTTTATTGTCAGCGTCAGCAAAGAGGTAGGTTCCATCCGTTCCGCCAGCGGCCAAATACTCCGAGGCAGCGGTCGTAGCAGTTGAGAGGTTGCCCCACCAAGGCTGCGTATCCAGAGTTGCTGCGAGGCCATTGTAGGTGCCATCCACAAACGTGATGGCGTATTCCGTGCCGCCCAAGTTGATATCCACAGCGGCATTGGATGATAAAGCGCAGCCAACGAGGCTGCACAGAGAGAGAAGTAACGTGCATTTTTTCATTTTTGTTTTTGTGGCATTCCCAGCCCAAGCCCAGACTGCCATCGTATTCACCTTTACTGTCGAACATCCGAACTACTTCTACCAGAGCCATACTAGCTCCTCGTTGAAAACTCGGCATCCACCATGAAGACATGCTCGTCCTTCAAATGGACATCTTTCAAATTTTGTAACATATTATGGTGCAGATAGCTGCGCGTGATATGAGTGATATTTATGGAAAGTTCGTGGAAATGTAACATTCTCAGTTGCCGGATTGATGCGGACGAGGAAAGCTTGGCGCTGCCGATGGAGAAAACGGGCAAGAAAGCTTACGAAAAACCGGTTTCGGTGGCGCGGTTCATTCAACAGAGGCGGCGGCCGACGTGGAAAGGCGAAAGGCTCTGGCGGTGGCGCGAAAATCGGGCTTGTACGGCCAGGATAATTGAAAATCAGTGATTTGTGTTTGCGTTGAGGGTAAAGAATGGTTAAATATAGTTCGACGGTAATCACTGGCAAACTAGGGTCGATGAAACATTCGGGCGGGTTGGCGAATTTTGATTTGCTGGACGCTTGACATCGAATACGTGTCGGTTAGAATAGAAAAGTGATTGACATGGCTAGGGCAATTGTTAAGTTACAGTTGTCAGAGCCGTAAAAGCAAAACACCGAAATTCCCTTGAATTTTGAGCAGAGACCGAGGGAGTCGGTTTTTTTGTCGTTTTACGATTCGGGGTTGGACACGAATTTTCTGGATGCCCATGTAGCTCAGTTGGTAGAGCACATCCTTGGTAAGGATGAGGTCAT
>CAYTJG010000298.1:0-7660 GCA_964437865.1 uncultured Bifidobacteriaceae bacterium
TTTCACGACCTGCAGCAGGAACATCTTGCCGGCGCCGAAGAGGTCGCCCACGACGCTCATGCCGGCCATCAGCGGGCCCTCGATCACAGCCAGCGGCCGGCCGTATTTCGCGCGCGCCTCCTCGGTGTCGGCTTCGATGTAGGCGTCGATGCCCTTGACGAGCGCGTGGGACAGGCGTTCCTCCACGGGGCTGCTGCGCCAGGCGGCGGCCGCGCTCTCGGCGGCCGGGGACGGGGCGGCGGTCGAGGCAGCCTTCAGTTTTTCGCCAAACGCCACGAGCCGTTCCGTGGCGTCCGGACGGCGGTTCAGGAGCACGTCTTCCACCAGTTCCCGCAATTCCGGGTTGATGTCTTCATAAACCGCCAACATGCCGGCGTTGACGATGCCCATGTCCATGCCGGCGCGAATGGCGTGGAACAGGAAGGCGCTGTGCATGGCTTCGCGCACCGGATTGTTGCCGCGGAAGCCGAACGACACGTTGGAGACACCACCGCTGACTTTGGCGTGCGGCAGGTTGTCCTTGATCCAGCGCGTGGCGCGGAGGTAGTCCACCGCGTAGTTATTGTGCTCCTCAATGCCGGTGCCCACCGTGAGGATGTTGGGATCAAAAATAATGTCCTCGGGTGGAAACCCGACTTCATCCACGAGCAGGCGATAGGCCCGTTCGCAAATGCGGATTTTCTCCGCGTACGTGGAGGCCTGGCCGTTTTCGTCAAAGGCCATCACCACCACGGCGGCACCGTATTTGAGCACTGCCGCCGCGTGATCGCGGAATTTGGCCTCGCCTTCCTTGAGCGAAATGGAGTTCACGATGCCTTTGCCTTGCAGGCACTTCAAGCCGGCCTCAATGACCTCCCATTTGGATGAATCCACCATGAACGGTACTTTGGCCACTTCCGGTTCGCTGGCCAGAAGCTGTAGAAAACGGCTCATGGCCGGCACGCCTTCGATCATGCCCTCGTCCATGCAGATGTCGATGACGTTGGCGCCGTTTTCGACCTGTTGGCGGGCCACGGTCACGGCTTCCTCGTATTTGTTTTCCTTGATGAGCTTGGCGAACTTGGGCGAACCGGCGACGTTGGTGCGCTCGCCAATCATGATGAAGGTGCCCGGCTGCTGCGCAAACGGTTGCGAGCCGGAAAGACGGAGGGGACGGAAGGGGTCGGGAGTTTGGTTTGCACGCGGCAATCTTACGTCCGCCTTCACTCCGGCTCTCTCCTCCGGGGAAAGAACGTCATTGTTCCCGCTGCCGGGCAAGGTGCTGTCTGCGTTCCCTTCCTCCGTGGCGGGGGCCGCGGGGGAGGGAAACAGGGTGCGATTTGATTTTGGCTCCGCAAATTCACGCGGGTGGCGGCCGGCGAGGGCCTGGGCAATCGCGGCGATATGTTCGGGCGTGTTGCCGCAGCAGCCGCCGGCGATGTTGATCAGCCCGCTGCTGGCAAATTCGCCCAGGAACCGCCCCATGTCTGCCGGTTGTAAATCAAACCCGGTCGGCGACAGGGGATTCGGCAGGCCGGCGTTGGGATAGCACGAAATGGCGGTATCGGCCTTCTGCGCCAGTTCGGCCAGGAACGGCCGCATCAAGTCCGGTCCCAGCGAACAGTTCAAGCCGATGGCCAGCGGCTTGACGTGTTTCATGGCGTTCCAAAAAGCCTCGATGGTTTGGGCCGAAATCATGGTTTCACCGCCGCGGCCAACGGCGGCGGAGATCATGATGGGCAGGACTTTTTTCTCCTGCGCAAAGACCTCCTGGATGGCCACCAGCGCCGCCTTGGCGTTGAGCGAATCAAAGATCGTCTCCACCAGCAAGAGATCCGACCCGCCGGCGATCAGGGCGCGGATTTGGTTGGCGTAGGCCGCCTTCACTTGGTCGAAAGTGCAAACGCGGAAGCCAGCATCGTCGGCATCCGGGGAATTGGAGAGCGAAACCGTGAGCGGCCCGATGGAACCGGCCACGAACCGCGGCCGGCCGGTTTGGTTGGCAATTTGGTCGCACCACTGGCGGCATTGCCGGGCCGATTGTTCGTTGATTTCCCAGGCAAGCTCGTTCAGGAACTTGTGCTCGATGATTTCCTGGTAAAAGGCCGGGTCCTTCCGTCCGCCCTTTTCGCGCGGATCGGCCACAAAAAACTCACTCTGGCCGATGCTGGTGGCGGAAAACGTGTTGGTCTCAATGATGTCGGCCCCGGCTTCCAGAAAACGGCGATGGATGTCGCCGATGACTTTCGGTTGGGTGAGCGTGTATAAATCGCCATTATTTTTGAGGTCCTTGGGCGCGTCCTTGAAACGTTCGCCCCGGATTTCCGCCTCGCCCAGGCCATAGGTGCGAATGGTTGTGCCCATGGCACCGTCGATGATGACGATGCGTTCGCGCAAGGCATGGCGAAGAAGTTCGGCGTTGTTCGACATGGCCAGCAAAGTATACGCAGACCCGCCGAATGCAAGTAAAAAATCAACGCATCAGGATATGATGATGTGAAATTTTAGCGACCACCTGCTTGGGGGGCTTGATCAATGGCCAATACCACGTAGCTGTGCGGCAGCAGGTGGATGTTGAACGTCACGCGGTCTTCGGTCAAAGCAGTTCGTGGTGCCCGCTTGGAATGTCGCGGTGGCCGGCCCTCCAGAACTTCCCCCGTGACCAGGTTCTTTAGCCGAGTCGCGTTGCCGAGGACGGTCACGGTGGCGTCAGTCTCTCCGGGCAAAAACGATTCAACGATGAAGGTGTGGTTGTCGTAAGCGAACAAGGCGATTTGGGCGGGGCCATCGAGCTGCACGGGGAAGTCGCGCAGGAGATAGTTTTTGATGGCGCTGGTCGCCGCCGGCGGCAACGCATAGAGATCGGTGAGGTTGTCGGGCATGGTCCACACGTAGAGCACGCCCCGGGCGTAACGATTCATGAGCAGGAGAGGAAAGCCGTTGCCGTTGGCCTCGGCGCGCACGAGGGACCAGGAGTCGTTGGTCAGAAAGTCGATCTCCGGGAAGAGCACGTCGGCATTGGTGGCTCGGTCGAGCGCGGAGAAATCACCGGCGCCGAAGCCGCTGGCGTATTGGTGTGTGTGGAACCGGCGCTCGGTGCACCGGACTTCGGCCAGATCCCCGAGGCCTTTGTCTTGCAGCGCGCGCAACAGGCCGGAAGTGATGACGACCGAGCCGCCGGCGCGCAGCCGGTCCTTGATCTTGGCCACCAGGTCGGGGTCGGCTTGGGCGGATTCGGTGAGCAGGACCAGTGCGGCATTGGTGGGGAACTCCGGGTGCAATTCGATCGGCAGGCCGATCATGCCCAGATAATTGTGCAGGTAATCCTCGCCGCTGGATTGATACGGTTTATAGGCCGCAAGGCCGATGGGGCGGCCGAGTTGGCCAAGGAATTTGTCCACGGGCTCCAGCGAGCAGGCAGCGACAGCGGCGGCGGTCGGGTTGGTGTGCGTCTGGACCATGGCCTGATAATTGAAGCTGGTGGGCAGGTTCTGCCAGGGGCGTTCACCGGCGTCCAAGGGACGGCACAGGGCGGACCACTCAAAGAGCATCATCTGGCCGGCCTTGGCGAAGAGAGTGTCCCAAAGCTGTTCGGCGTAGCGGTCGGCGTAGCGGAGATTATAGGTGTCCACCCAACCGCCGCCGTTGCGACCAGGCGCGATGTTCTCGAAATAACGGATGATCTCGTAGCTTTCGTAAGGCTGCAAATGCTGGTCGGTCGTTTCCGGATCGCGCGTTTCCGTGCCGGTGTAGATGCCGTCAAAAATCCGGGGTTCGCGGTCCAAGTCGTAGCCCAAGCCCTGGAAATGTTCATACCAATTGGGAAATTTGATGATCATCCGGACTTGGGGATTCACGGCTTTGGCCGGTTTCACAAGCAGATTCTCCGCCGCCTCAGCCATCAAATCCAACCGGAAGCGGGTCCAACTCTGGTTTCCCTTGGCGGCGATATCCGATTCGGTTTTCGTGGTGACGAAAAAGAAATCATCCTGGATGACTTCATCGAAGTGGCGTGCCGCCAGTTCGGCGGCGCGTTGGATGAACGCGCGGTCGGCGGGATCGGTGTAACAGAATGACTTGAACTGTCCGCCGCTGCTGCCGTCCGAGAGCGCCATGCCGCCGGCCACTTCGACGTGCTGTTGGAGAAAAAAGGTCTTCACGGACTCCAGCAGTTCGGGTGACGCCAGCCGGCGGTCGCGCTGGACCTCCACATACACTTTATCCACCTTCAACTGGCGGTTGATGAGGTCCCAGTCGTGCGCGAGCTTGCCGGGTTCCGCGAAGCTCTGGACCACGTTGACAGGAATGTAGATTGCCACTTTGAAGTTGGCGTAATTGGCCGACCACCCGGTGCAGAGCGTGCCGAGCGAGGCCAACGCACAGAGAAGGACACAGGAAAGGTTCATAGTTCAACGTGGGTTTGGATCGGAGACGCTCCAGACTTCCAGGACCCGGGGTCGTCGGGAAATTTCACAAACAACGCACGCACCTTCGGCAGGCCATGCTCGGAACTGTCCTTGGCCCGGGCAATTTTTTCGGCGTGGGCGGCGGGATCGAATTCTGCCAGACGATCGGCCAGGAAATAGAAATTGGAGAAGTCGCGAAAGTCACCGCTAATGTCCACCGGATCGTTGAGCAAGGGCAAGGGCGCGTTGACGGCCGCGAGGCTTGCTGCGGCGAGGCCGCATAAGAACGTAGCGCCTAGAGATTGAAAGATGGTCATGGCGGAAAATTTAGGTGTGTAAGCTCTACTATTGTCGCGGATTTTGGCGGCGGCGTCTTGTCGTCAAAAGACGTGACTCGCGCCCGCGAGTTTGGCCTTGCGCTTTTTTCGAGGCGGCGAACAGATTTCAAAAGTGCCTTCGTGCTTTCGCAAGCCGGTCGGGGAGGCCGGGGTGGACAGCCGGTGGGGCTCCGGCTACAATCCCGCGCATTCCATGAACGAAGCGACTCCGGCCCGACGATAAAAATGAAGCTCTCATCCTTATCCGCAATTTTACTTTCCCTGCTCCTCCCGCTGGACCTGCCGGCGGCCCCGCTCCCGCCCCAGGTTCCGCTGACTCCGCGGGAACGCCAGATGGTCGCCGCCGCGGCAGTCGATGCCCAGGCCGCGCCCCGGTTCAACGGTGCGCTCATCGTGGGTGTGCGTCCGGGCACACCATTGATTTATTCGCTGGCGGTGAGCGGTCAGCGTCCGCTGACGCTCGCGGCCAAGCATCTTCCGTCCGGGTTGCAACTCGATACCGCCACCGGCGTCATTACCGGCTCCTTGCATCGGGCGGGCGAATATGAATTCACCGCGCTGGCGAAAAATGCGGCGGGCGAGTCGCAGGTGAAAATCAAGCTCGTCGCCGGCGACACCCTGGCGTTGACTCCGCCGCTGGGCTGGAACAGTTACGACAATTTTGGCGATGCGGTGACCGAAGCGGAGACCATGGCCAACGCCGAATGGCTCAAGCAACACCTCCAGCCGTTCGGCTGGGACACGGTCGTGGTGGATTTTCGCTGGTACGATTCGCTGGCCGATGGCATGCGGGTGCAGAGTCCGGAGGGAGTGACCCTCGATGAATTTGGCCGGTGCGTGCCGGCCACGAACCGGTTTCCCTCCGCCACCGGCGGCGCGGGTTTCAAGCCGTTGGCCGACCGGTTGCATGCCCTGGGATTGAAATTCGGCATCCACATCATGCGCGGTATTCCGCGCCGCGCCGTCGAGCAAAATCTGCCGATTGCCGGGAGTTCGTTCACCGCGGCCCAGGCGCCCCTGCCGGAGAGCGATACCAACCGCACTTGTGTTTGGAACCGCGACATGTTCGGCGTGGACGCCACCACGGAGGCCGGCCGCGCGTGGTATGCCAGCCTGGCGCAACAATACGCCGCCTGGGGCGTGGACTACATCAAGTGCGACGATATTGCTGATTTGTTTCGTGGCCGGTTCTATGACGGTGACGAAATCGAGGCGCTGTCCACGGCGTTGCGGCGGACCGATCACTCCATCATCTTGAGCCTTTCGCCCGGTCCCTCGCCGGTGGCGTGCAGCGCGCACTTGCGGCAGTTTGCCAACCTTTGGCGCATTTCCAATGATTTCTGGGATAACTGGCAGTCGCTCAATCATAACTTCGATTTGTTCGCCGGTTGGTCCGGCAACGGCGCGCCTGGTCACTGGCCGGATGGCGACATGATTCCCTTTGGCCGCATTTGCCAGCGGAATTGCGATGTGCGCCCCGATCGTTGGACGCGTTTCACCCGGGAGGAAGAACTCATGTTGGTCTCGCTCTGGGCCCTGGCGCCCTCGCCCTTGATGCTCGGCATGAACCTGCCGGATAACGACGACTGGACCACGGCCATCCTGAGCAATCCGGAAGTGCTGGCCGTGGATCAGGACCCACCGGGTCGCCCGGCCCGTCGCCTGACCGCAGACGGCTCGGTCGCCGAAATGTGGGTGAAGGAACTGGCGGACGGTTCGTACGCGGTCGGCTTTTTCAATCGCAGCGAAGCGTCTGTGCCGGTGGCTTACCGTTGGCATTACCTTGGTTTTTCCGCCGCGCCGGCTGTGCGCGACCTTTGGTTGCGGCAGGACTTGGGGCGGCAGGATCATTTTTCCGCGGAACTTCCGGCGCACGGCTGTGCCTTGCTGAAGGTCGGTCGCTGACCCTTGGCGGGCCGAAGAGCGGCAGCCTCTGCGGGCGCACGCAAGCGGGTGCCGGGCGGCTGATTAATCACGTTTTTCCGCCAGCAAGCGGTTCATCTTGCGGATGCGATCCACAAGTTCCTTCATAACATGGGTGGCGAAAAAGGGGTTTAATTGGATGAGCGTTTGGAAGCGGCGCTGGTCCACCTTGGCCAGGCGGCTGGGTTCCACCGCCACCACCGTGGCGCCGCGGGGGGAGTTGTCCACCAACGCCATTTCGCCGAGGATCGCGCCGCGCTGCGAATGCTCCACCACCTTGTCGCTCACCAGGACGTGCAACGAGCCTTGGAGCAGCACATACATGGCATCGGCCGGGTCGCCGGCACGGAACAGTGTCTCGCCCGCCGCCAGGGTGACGGGGGTATCTTCGTGGGCAAATAAGTCGGCCGGATTCATGGCGCGCAGGATAGGGAGGCCGGTTGCAACAAGAAAGTTACAATTTGGTGACAATTCGGGTCTGGGGGAGGTTAAACCATAGACGGACAGAGACTGAGCGATGGACGGCGCGATCGACCGCCCGCATGTGGCTCCCAGATCATCAGGCGGCGAATTGGTGACACGCCCCTTCCCAGCGCCTGCAGTTGGGCATGCCTTGGCGCGGCACTGGGGCCGCGCTCTTCGGCAATTGGCTGGCGTTCATTGGCTATGCGACCGCAAATTTATCACATTCTCCGAAGCGGCGAACCTGAATCACTCCTAACACCAGCCTCCAATGGCGCACAAGGTGCTTTAGTACTCGAAATGAAGAAATTGTTCGTTCCGAGCGACAAGACAGCACCCGTGCCGGTAAATTATACCGCCCGATCGCCCATTTTTTCCGGTACGAATGTACTGTGCGTCATTTCGGGGTTGCTCATGGCGTGCTTTGCCGCTGCCGGCCAGACCGAGCCGCCCGGAATTTTTGAATCAACCGGCATCGAGAGCGATTTAGCCATCTCGGGCCCGGGTTATTTCATACTCCGAGATCCTTCGAGCGGTCTCACGGTCTTCACC
>CAYTJG010000299.1:0-7643 GCA_964437865.1 uncultured Bifidobacteriaceae bacterium
CAAGCGCGCGGAAGCGGCCATTTATTTGGGCGTCGCCAAAATCACCATTGACCGGCTGACCCAACGCGGTCTGCTGCACCCCTCGCGGGCGTTGCGGCATCCAATTTACTCCAAGGATGATCTGGACCGCTTTTTGCGGGAAACCTCCGAGCCGGTTTGACAACGCCAATCAGTTGGCTGCCGTCTGTTGAGCAGTGGCCGTTGGCAAGGTTTTCACCGGTATCTTGGCGGTGACTTCGCGGAGGGTTGGTTCGGGCGTCCGGGCCGAAAATTCATCCTCCAGGGCCAGCCGGTCGGCGAATTCCTGTTTCAACACCTGGCGTCCCATTGCCTGCTTGGCCGTTTCCAGAAACTTCTCGACCGGAACAATCCAGACTTCTTCGTGAAGTTGTCCCCAAAACACTTCCAGCGGATTTTCCGACACCCACCAGGGATAACTGTATTTGGTCTTGGCTTGGGCAATGACGCGGCGGTCGTCAGCGGGGGCGGCAGAGGTCTCGGTTTTCCCTTCCTCCGGCTTCGGCTCGGGCGATGGAACCGGCGCGGTCGGTTGCTCGAAACTCACCCGCTTGACCATTGCAAAACTGTGTTCCTGTCGCAGATGCCCATAACGTTTCATGGCCAGCGCCCCGCCGTCCTTGTGACCGAGCCACCGGCTGACGGTCGGAATGTCCACGCCCGATTCAATGCAGGTGGTGGCAAAAAAATGCCGAAAATCGTGGTGAGTGAATCTCGGAAACTCCAATTTTTTGCAAGCGGTCTGCAAACACTTCCGCGCACTCTGGATGGGAACGATGCGGTCGGTTGGCTTTGGTTGGCCTGCCTTGTTAAGCCGCAGTAAGTGTCCCCGCAGGTTCTGTGTCATGGGGATAGTGCGGGGGGCTGCCTCGGTTTTGGTGCCGGGCAGAAAGATTGTGTTTCGCTCAAAATCAACATCCGTCCAAAACAACGGCCGCTTTTCATTCGCATCCTTGCCGCCGATGACTTCCCCGATTCGGGCACCCGAATAAGCGAGAAATTCGACCAGGTCCGCGCCATCCTTGCTTTTTTCCTGATTGGCCTTATGACCGTCCGACTGCCGTATGGCGCTGACAAGCTGCTGAAATTGCTCAAGGCTGGGAACCACAATTTGCTTGGAAACGACCCTGCGGCGTTTGATGTGCTTGGCTGGGTTGGAAAGCACCAGACCGCGATCCAGCGCAAATTCAAAAACACCCTTCATCACGTCCAATTCGTGATTGAACGTTTCGGGGGCAAGCGTCACGCCGCGCTCTTGCACCCAACGGTCACAGTCCTGGTCGGTGATGTTGCGCAACGGCGTGCTGCCGAAGTTCGGAGTCAACCCTTTGAAATACATGTCGCGACGCTGAACGGTGTTTGAACTGAGGGAGTGTTTCTCGGTTTCCAGCCACAGCTTTGCTGCCTGCTCAAAGTTCAGTTTGGCGTCGGGCGAGATTTTCAAGCTGCCCACCTTGGCCCGCAGTTCGCTCAAGCGACGGTCGGCCAGTTTCCGGTCCTTGGTTTTGAGCGAGCGTCGAAACTGCTTGCCTCCTCGCTTAAGCAAGGCATAATAACCGCCCGATGATTCGAGCCTATACAGGTTCTCCGCGACCTTGTGAAACACCGGTTGGCCAACCGGTGCCGATGTATTTTCCTGCGTCATTTTCATGGGAAAATATAGCACAAAATCGTCGGGTGACAAGTACGGGTTACAAGTCAGCGCTCCGCTTGACTGAAAAATTCGATATTCGCTTGATTTTGCAATAGGTTGGGTTGGTAGCTCAGTCGGTAGAGCAGTGCCCTTTTAAGGCATTGGTCCGGGGTTCGAGTCCCCGCCAACCCACCACCTAAATCTTTGTTAAAGCCCTCTTAAATGGAGGTTTTTTTACTTTTAGGCCCGCTCCCGGTCGATCGAAAGCCCGCCAGTAATTTGAGCAACCTCCTCGTTCTCCAGCCACCGGCAACCCGTCTCAGACAAAGCATCAGCGCCGGGGCAGGCGCTCACCGCTTGGCCCCGCGACCAACGACTTTTTTAAACCACCGCGTGCAACCCCTATGCGTTTGCAGGCGGATCTCTGAGTTCCGCTTCCACCTGCTGCGTGATCCACCGGCCCGTCACCATGAGGTAGATGAACTTCTCGCATTCGAGCACGCCGACCACATCCTCCTTGGTGAAGTCGGCCTGATCACACCAACGGGCCACCAACTGGCGCATTTCCATTGAAAAGGCGCTAGTCACCATCCCCTTGCCCGGCGACAAAAAATCGGCCTTCACGCACTCTACAGTGCCAATGATGTCGCAGGCGTTCTCCATGGTATACCAGCGCTTGACGAGATTTCGCAACTCGGTCGCGAACATAACTCGGGGGTGCGGTGTATTCGTTTCCATAGTTTTTTGGGTCTTCTTATAAGACAATGCCACCTTTGGCGGCCACGTCAAGCAGGTCTCGCAGCTTACTTCTTGAAGCCGGGGCCGACCGGGTTGGCCTTGACGCGGGCGGCCAGAGGATTATTTTCGGCGCATGAAAAAGATTTCGCTTTGGGTGTTGGCCCTGTTTTTGACCGCGTCGATCGCCTCGGCGCAGGATGCCGCCACCCAGCAACAGATTGATAAACTCAGCGGCCAGATCCAGGACCTCACGGAAGCCCAGGTGCGGATCAACCAACGGCTGGATAACCTCGAAAAAGAGATCGGCGACCTCCGCGAAAAGGTCAGTACCCCCGTGGTCAACGACTACGCCACCCACGCGGAACTAAAAGACCTGGTCGACCAAATGCGGGAAATCGACAAGAGCCGGAAGGAAGATACCGAGAACATCGTCAAGCAGATTGAGAACCTGGCCAAAGCCGCCGCCGCCACCCCGCCGCCGGCACCGGTCACCCACACCCACACGACGCCCAAGCCTGAACGGGACGACACCGCCAGCAGCAAGAGCAACACGGTGGAGTACGAATACGAAGTCCATCAGGGCGACACCCTGGGACTGATCGTGAAGGCTTACAAGGAAAAGGGCGTCAAGGTGACCAAATCACAGGTGATCGCGGCCAATCCGAAGATGAATCCCAACGTGCTGATTCCGGGCGAAAAGATCGTCATCCCGGACTCGTCCGCGAAATAGCGCCATCGACGGTGATCACGGGCCACAACCCCTCCCCTCGTCAGGGACGGCGGCTTCCGGTTGCCGGGCGAGCCTGCTCGAGCGGATGATCGCGCAATAGGTAAACCGCGGTATGACTCCGCCCGGCCCGAAAGGGCAGGCCTTGACGCGGCCAGCCAGAGGATTATTTTCGGCATATGAAAAAGATTTCGCTTTGGGTGTTGGCCTTGTTTTTGACCGCGTCGATCGCCTCGGCGCAGGATGCCGCCACCCAGCAACAGATCGATAAACTCAGCGGCCAGCTCCAAGACCTGACGGAAGCCCAGGTACGCATCAACCAACGGCTGGATAACCTGGAAAAGGTGATCGGCGACCTCCGCGAAAAGGCCAATACCCCCGTGGTCAACGACTACGCCACCCAGGCGGAATTGAAAGACCTGGTCGAGCAAATGCGGAAAATCGACAAGAACCGCAAGGAAGATACCGAGAACATCGTCAAGCAAATTGAAAATCTGGCCAAGGCCGCCGCCACCCCGCCGCCAGCGCCGGTCACCCACAGCCATAAAGCGCCCAAGCCCGAACCGGACGATACCGCCAGCAGCAAGAGCAACACCGGGGAGTACGAATACGAAGTCCATCCAGGCGACAACCTGGGGCTGATCATAAAGAAGGCTTACAAGGAAAAAGGCGTCAAGGTGACCAAATCACAGCTCATCGCGGCCAATCCGAAGATGAATCCCAACGTGCTGATTCCTGGGGAGAAGCTTGTCATTCCGGACTCGTCCGCGAAATAACGTCATCGACTTCGAACACGGGTAACCATCCCTCCTTTCGTCAGGGTCGGCGGCTTGCTTTTGCCGGGAGGGCCAGCACGAGCGGATGATCGCTCAGCGTCAACGGGATCACCGAGGCTTGGCTGTGCCTGGCCACCGGGGCGGATCCCTGGGTGGGATCATAGACGGCCACCGTCTCCGCCAGGTCGCCCAACCGCACCGAAACCGGGCTGGTGCCTTGGAGTTGCTCATTCCACACCACCAGATCGAAGGAGCCGTCGGCTTTCTGCAACAACAGATCATGCACCGTGGGCGGCTCCGGTTCCACGGAATAAACCAACGTCCCCGGCGCCGCCGTTGCACCATGGTCCGCCAAAATCGTCGTCAAGTTGTGCAAATACACCGCCGCCTTGCGCGGCGCGTAATCGGGCGCGTAAAAACCGAACTTCTGGTTCCCGGCCTCGTCCACCCGGTCTCTCAGCAGATAAACCGCGGTATGACTCCACCCGCGTTTGTACTGATCCAGATACAGGCTCAACAGATTTAGCGCCTGCACTTCCTCGGTCACCGGCCCGTCGATCAGCGTGCCGGTTTCCGTGGTCACCCGCGGCAGTTTGGCCAACTGCTCCGGCGTATATCCGGCGTAATGCCCGGCCCACGTCCGGCCATACTCGCCAAATAACCCGTCCACCCGACAGGCCGGGCTGGGATCCGCCGCCTGCCAGGTCTTGTTGTCCTCCAACCCGGACGCGTTGGGATGATAGATGTAATTGTGGACATTGGCGGCATCGGCAAAGACCGTGCCGGCGGGAAGCAACGTGTCGGCGCCGGCCGGGATGGTCAGGTACTGCAAACCCACGTTGTCCTTCTCCGCCCCACCCTCCGAAATGGACCAGACGGGATACCGGCGTAGAACGGGATCACTCTTCACGGCTTGATACAGCGCCGCCTGCAACTTGGCCACGGCCAGCCAGGAGGCAGCCTGGCCGCCGCCCTTTTCACCGGCATAAGTGACGCCCCAGTTGTTCGGCTCATTGGGTCCTTCAAAAGCGACCAAGGCATCTGTCGCCGCCAATTCCCGGGCCGTGGCCATCAATCGCGGAAGATCCGATCCGCCGCTGCCAGGCGACCAACTGAAACGCACGCCCGTCTGGCGGTGAAGATCGATAAAGACGTTCACATCCTTGCAATCCTCAATGCCCGAGCGAAACCAGCGCAGGCCCAGGTATTGGACGCATTCCGCCGTCTTGACCAGCGACTCTCCCCGCCGGTTGATCGCTGAATTTACACCGATGGAATCCAGGAAATCCGACGCGCGCACCGCGGTCGTACCGTCGGCAGCAGCCGATTTCACCAAGCTGCCGGGCAATCCAACCAGACCGAGCAGCCCCAAGACAATCACTCCGCTCACAGGATGTTTGCAGTTTATGGCCATGACGGAAGGCTAACCCAAAGGCGCCACAAGGCAAATGCTCGAAGTGCACCAACTCCGTCACCGATCGTCGGCAATCGAGCGTAACCGCACCGAGGCCGTCTTGGACTCCATGACCATGGCCTTGAATCGCCACTCAGCATGGGGATCCAGAATGGATTGATAGTCCGAAGCCGAGCCGACTGAAACGTCGTTGGTATCATATAGGCCGAACTCCAGCTTCACGCCAAACCGCTGACGGGCAGTAGCATTCCGCACCGTGCCGATGACATAGACCAGGGAACTGCCGGGCGTTTTCTCCAATTGGTACGACAGGATGGCAAACCCGTTGGTCACCTCGCGCGGCGGCGGCTCCGGCACAACCTCCGGCGCCGCTACCGGCGCCACGGGCGGGTTGGAAACGGTCACCGGGGCGGACTTGGCCATCGTGTTTTCCGTCGCCACCACCTTTGGCGCCGCCAGCCGGCCCCAAAAAAAGACCCCCGCCAACCCGGCAGCCAGAATCAGAACCGCCCCGCCCACCACCCAGCCGAGCCAGCCGGAGCGGCGGCTCCGCCCGGGTGGCGGTGGCGGTTCCAGCACCGTGGGCTGGCCGCAGTGCGGGCAGGTAACCGTCTGGCCGGCGACCGCCGCGGGAAATTCAATATGGCCACCGCAGTGGCGGCAGCCGCCTTTCACGAAGTCAGCCTCAGCCATTTTTTTCCCCCCATCCGCCACGAAAATGAAACCTGCCATTTGCGCGCAACGTCATATGAACTAAAATAACATTATGGATCAATTCGACAAATACAAAGCGGAACACATGATCCGGCCGGAAAACCGCTACTTCACCCGGCGGCAGTTTCTGCAACGGACCGGCATGGGCCTGGGCGCGCTGAGCCTGGCCTCGTTGCTGGGCAACGAGCTGTTCGCCCCGTCGGCCGGCGCCACGGAAACCGAGGCCACCCTGCTCCCCAAGCCGCCGCCTTTCCCCGCCAAGGCCAAACGCGTGGTCCACATCTTCGCCCAAGGCGCCCCGTCCCACGTGGACACCTGGGACCCCAAACCGGCCTTGACCCAGTATGACGGGCAGCCGCTGCCCGGGATGGACGGGGTGGCGATGGGCTCGCCGTTCAAGTTTGTGAAAAAGGGGCAGTCAGGCATCGAGGTGAGCGAGGTGTTCCCGCACTTGGGCGAGGTGGTGGATGATCTCTGTGTGGTGCGTTCCATGTACACCGACATTCCCGCCCATGAGGTGGCCACGGTGATGATGAACACCGGCTCGCGGCTGGTGCGGCCGAGCGTGGGCTCCTGGGTGCTCTACGGGCTGGGTTCCGAGAACCAGAACATGCCGGGATTCATTTCGCTGCGGCCCGGAGGCGCGCCGCCCGGCGGCACGGCCAACTGGCAATCGGGCTTCCTGCCCGGCATCTACCAGGGCGTGAGCATCAACACCAAGGTGGCCACGCTCAACCAGTTGATCGAAAACATCCGCAACCCGGTGACGCCGCTCACCGAGCAGCGCCGCCAACTGGATCTGGTGCACAAACTCAACGAACTGAACAGCCAGACGATGCAAAAGGACGCGCAACTCGAGGCCCGCCTGGAGGCCTTTGAAATGGCGTTCAAGATGCAGACCGAAGCCACCGACGCCTTTGACCTGAGCAAGGAACCCGCGAACATTCGCGACCTGTACGGCCGCAACACGCAGGGCAACCAGATGCTCATCGCCCGGCGCTTGGTGGAACGCGGCGTCCGCTTCGTGCAAGTCTGGGCCGGCGGCTGGGACCATCACCAGGATCTGGAAGAACGCCTGCCCGAACGGGCGAAGGACATCGACCAGCCGTTGGCGGCCTTCATCAAGGATTTGAAACAGCGGGGCCTGTTCGACGAGACCTTGATCGTCTGGGGCGGCGAATTCGGCCGCAAACCCACCCGCGACCGTAACGGCGGCGAGAACCCCGGCCGCGACCATAATTCCAAGGCGTTCACCACGGTGCTGGCCGGCGGCGGCGTGCGCGGCGGCATGGTGTATGGCAAGACGGATGAATTCGGCGCGGCGGCCATCGAGAACAAGGTTCACGTGCACGACCTGCACGCCACCATTCTGGCCTTGCTGGGCTTTGACCATACCAAGCTGACCTATCGCTACGACGGCCGGGATTTCCGGCTCACCGAAACGGCCGGCGAAATCATGCATCCGGTGATTGCCTGAAGGCGGACTTTTCGACAACGCGAAAGGCAGCCATGACCACACCAGCTCAGAACCTTGGCCCCACGGGCGATCACCACGGTTTGCCGGACATCGCGCAATGCCGGTGTGCGCCCGTCCCCGGGCGCAGCGATGTGATTTTGAACCAG
>CAYTJG010000300.1:0-7634 GCA_964437865.1 uncultured Bifidobacteriaceae bacterium
CATAAGCTTTTTATTGTCATCTACGCCAGTTTATTTAGCAGCTCAAACAACCCGGCCGGGGCGGCCAAGACACCCCGGGGCCGCTGCGCCGGGCGGGTGTTGCGACTTTTGGCCCCTTGAGCCAGGGGTGGTGAGACGGCTGTTCGTTGCGGGGCGTGCGGTTGGGCGGCGGTTGGCTCGGAATCACGTCCCTGCGCCCGGGGACGGGCGCACACCGGAGAGCGGCCGGCCGCGGGGCTCAGGCGGCGGGGTCGAACGCCCGTTTGATGATCCGCGTGAGGGCGGTGGCGTCGTAGGGCTTGAAGAGGAAGTTGGCGCCTTCGACGAGGTGGAGGTCTGGATTGCCGAATTCAACCGTATAACCCGTTGAATAGATAACCTTTAACGCCGGCTGATCCTGAAGCAACCGCTCGGCCAGTTCTCGCCCGGTCATCCCTCCGGGCATCATCATATCGGTGAACAGCAGGTCAATTTTTCCCTGCCACTGCGGCCAGAGCCTTAGGGCATCCGGGCCGTCCTGGGCGGTGACCACGTTATATCCCAGGCGTTTCAAGATCTTGTCGGCCATGCCGCGCAACGCCGGCTCGTCTTCCACGATGAAAATCGTGCGGGAGACAGTGGTAGCCGCCCGGATCAAATCGGTGCCCGATTCCGTGGTCTTTTTGACTGGACCGTGTGCGGGCGGCAGGTAGACCGTGAAGGTGGTGCCCAAACCCAACTTGGAATTCACCTCGATCCAGCCGTGATGCTGCTTAACGATGCCGTAAACGGTGGCCAAGCCCATGCCGGTGCCTTTGCCCACGGCTTTGGTGGTGAAGAACGGTTCAAAGATTTTTCGCTGAACTGTTTGGTCCATGCCCACGCCCGCATCGGTCACGCTGAGCTTTACGTACGTGCCCAGGATGGCGTCCGGCTGCCGTTCCTTGTGAGCGGCATCCACCACGGCCAAATCCGCACTGATGGTGAGTGGACCGCCCTTGGGCATGGCATCGCGCGCGTTGACCGAGAGATTGATGACCACTTGTTCCAGGTTGACCTGGTCGGCCAGCACCGGCGGCAGGTTCTCGGGGCAATGGACGTGCAATTGGATGTTTTCGCCGATAATCCGGCCCAGCAGCCGGCCAAGGTTGCCGAGGACTTCGGACAGATCGAGCGCTCGCGGGCGGAGCATTTGTTTGCGGCTGAAGGCCAGCAATTGCCGGGTCAGCGAGGCCGCCCGGTTGGCCGCTTGCGAGATTTCCTGGAGGGATTCGAGCAACGAATCGTCGGTGTGGCCGGCGTTCAATTGCAGTTCCGCATGCCCCTGAATCACGCCCAGAATATTATTGAAATCGTGGGCGATGCCGGCGGCAATTTGTCCCACCGCCTCCATTTTTTGGGCCTGGCGCAACTGATTTTCAATATTGAGCCGTTCGGTGATGTCTTGCAGGGACACCAGCAAGTGCGGTCGATTCTGGAAATCCAGCGGTTCGGCCGAAACCAGTACGTTAAGCATCCGGCCGGCTTGCGTGCGCAACTCCATTTGCCGGTTGCCCACGGAATGTTTGGCCGCGGCCTCATCCCGGATCTGACGCCAGATTTCGGGCCGGGCAAACAGCTCCAGCGTCTCGGGTGTGCGTCCCAGCAGCTCTGGGCGCGGAAAGCCCGTCAAGGCCACCAAGCTGTCATTCACGTCCACATAGCGGCCGTCACCGAGGTCCAACAACAGCAGCGGCACGGGATTTTTGCGGAAGGCCTTGGCGAAACGCTCCTCGGAAGATTGCAAAGCCAGGTTCGTTTCCTGCAGGCTGCGCGTGCGCTCGGCCACCAATCCATCCAACTCTTGCAGGTGGGCGCGAACCTGGCGGGCCAGCACCCATTTGCGCGTCAGGGAATGCGCCAGTTGCAATACCTCCACGGCCTCAAAGGGTTTCCGGAGCACCACCAGATTATCCGAGTGTCCCAATCGCGCCATCATGTCGGACCAGGAGTAATCCGAATAGGCGGTACAGATCACCACCGGCAAGTCCGGATCCACCTGCCAAATCCGGTTCACGGTCTCAATGCCGTCCCAGCCGGGCGGCATCCGCACGTCCACGAAGGCCAGGGCAAACGGTCGGCTCTCCCGGAAGGCCTCCTCCACCAGACGCAAACCCTCCTGGCCTTGGGAAGCGGAACTAATCTCGTAATGCGGCACGGGCACGGGGGCTCGCTCGGTGGATCCGCCAAAGAGCAGCGATTCCGCCTTTCGCAATTGATCGTCAGCCGCCTCGGGCGCGGCCAGGATCTTCCGGAAATCAGCGTGGATCGTGGCATTGTCATCAATGATCAGAACGCGATTGGCGGTTGACGGACTAGTTTGCTCCATACTTTTAAAACTCGAATTTCGAATCCTGGTGCAGGCAACCTTCGTTGATTTTGAACGGCTTACTCGTGCGAAATGCGAAAAAGACGGTCGGTTGCGCGAACTAACAGGCTTGACGTATATCGGCAATTCTTGCCAAAGCTTAAGCGGACTTTTGAATCGGCTGATGTGCCGTCAATGTCTCATGAGCCACAATGGCCCGGCTATGGCAGAGAAGCAAGTGGAAAGGGGGCAACGGAACCGTCTGGCCAGGGTCCGCTGGTTCTGCGTTCGGAAACCCTTGCTCCGCGCTGGACCTGACTTATGCTTTAGGCATGGATCCGGAATTATTCCAAGCCAGCCGCTGGACACGCGGGAACCACCTGTTCCCGACCATCATTGAAGTCAACGACCGCGCCGTTGTCCGCCGCAAGCGGTCGTGGTTCAGCAAGGATGAAATCAGCATCAGCATTTCCAAAGTGGCTTCGGTGCACATCAAGACCGGCTTTGTGTGGTCGGAAATCCTCATTGAATCCAGCGGCGGAACGGATCCGTTGAGCAGCCACGGGCATAGCAAGGCGGATGCCCAGCGCATCCGCACCTTGTTGGAGGAAGCCCAGGGGATTTTGGCCGGTCCGGAGAAATTGAAGGTGCCCTGAATTCAACGCCGCTGCCTGCAAGATGTCCAAATGATTGCAGTATAGGTGAGTGAGGATGAGCGGTGAGCCGCCTCCTTTGGAAGACCAAACACATAAACGAATGATGATTATGAAAACAAAAATGCTTTTGCTGGCCGCCCTGATCAGCGCGGCAACGGTGTCAGCCCACGCGGGTGTGTGCTTCGGTTTCTCGTTCGGTGTGCCGGTGGCCGTGGCCCCGGCCCCGGTGGTGGTGGCAGCGCCGGTGGCGCCCGTGGTGGTGGCCTCTCCCTACGTGGCGCCTGGATACCTCTGGTATCCCGGATATTGGTCCGTGGGCGTCGGCGGCCGCGTCTGGGTACCGGGTGGCTGGCGTCATGGTTACGGGCATGGTGGCTACGGCTACGGCTATGGCTGGGGCCACGGCGGGGGCCATGGCGGCTGGCACCGCTGAGAGGAAATTTTGAACCCGGGTTAGCTGGACATCGGGTTCTGGAGGAACAGGACACAGCGAGGAGGACGGCTTTGTGCCCGTCCTCCTTTTTGCTTTTCCGCCTCCGCCGTTGGAGGGCGAATCCTCCCTGATCTCCACTCCCCCCACACGGGGCCGGCACACTTTTCTGCAAGATTTCGGCCCCGTCCGGGTATAGGATGTTGCAGCGGTACGTTTGGTACGTGACCGATAAAGAATGTCGAATATTGAATCATGAATACGAAGAATTTGAAGTCAACCCTCGCTTGCGCCGCTCTCAGTTGGCTCTGCTGGAGCGCCGGCGGTGTTTGCCAGGCACAATCCCCGGCACCAGGCCTCTCACCAGACCTGCAGCAAGTCGTCCGCTTGTCCCAAGCCAAGATGTCCGATGACATCATCAAGACCTTTATTGCCAACTCGGGGAAAGCGTTCCACCTCAGCGCTGATGATATCATTTATTTAAACAGCCAGGGGGTGTCAGCCGGAGTGATCAGTGCGTTGCAGGCGACGGCCCTGTCCGCCCCGGCACCGGTGCCGGCCCCGGTGGCTCCGCCGCAACCCGAGGTGACCGAGACCGCCCCGGCGGCAGCTCCGGCCGAGGCCCCGGCGCCCGTGGCCATGGCGGCCCCGGCTCCGGCTCCGACCGCCATGGTGGTGGCGGCCCCGGCGGCCCCGGTCATCAATTTTGATTATTTCCACGAACAGTTGGCCCCGTTCGGCACCTGGGTGACCGTCGATGGCGCCATGTATTGGCGCCCGGATGCGGCGCTGGCCGTAAACCCGGACTGGCGTCCGTACTACGACATGGGCCAATGGGTGCAGACGGAAAACGGCCTGTATTGGCAATCGGATTATACGTGGGGCGACATTCCGTTTCATTATGGCCGCTGGGTCATGTACCCGGGCATGGGCTGGCTCTGGCAGCCCGATTATGTCTGGGGGCCGTCCTGGGTTTTCTGGCGGCATGATGAAGTGGATGGTTGCATCGGCTGGGCACCGTTGCCTCCGGGGGCGGTGTATATCGATGGCGGCTTTCGCTACCACGGCTTGGCGGTGGGCCTGGATTTTGACTTTGGCTTGGGCGAAGGTTGCTTCACGTTCGTGGGCTACGATCATTTCCATGAACGGTTTGTGCGCATGCGCGGCCATGAATGGGCCTGGCATGTCGACCACGGCCATATGCATGGGTTTTTCCAGCATAGCGTGATCCGGAACGATTTCCATCGCGATGACCACGGGCGGTTTGTAAACAATGGCATCGGCCATGACCGGATCGAGCATCTGACCCATGTGGAACGTTCCGGCTTTGACGAGCGCTCGCCGGTGGGCGACCGGAGCCGGTTGGGTGACGCGGGCCATCACGGGGAACCGGTAATTGGCCACGGCCAGCCCGGCACGGGCGTGCAACGTCCGGGTGCGGAACATGCCGGAGCGGCCAATCCCGGCGGAGCGGCCGCCGGTCACGGTGCCGCCAGCCCGGGTGGCGCCGCTGCCAGCCACGGTGCGGCCGCCCCTGCGGCCGGGTCCCAGGGCAGCCGTGTGTATCGTCCGCCCACGGGTTCGTCCCAAGGGCAGCCATCACAAAAATCGCAGCCGCAAAACGACCGGCACTGAGCGCCAGCCGCCCGGCCCAACTTGATCCGTGATCGACACGCCCCAGCCGGAAATGGAAGCCTCCTCCGGCTGGGGTGATACGTTGGTGGCCATGGTGGGATGCCAGATCCAGCGATTGAACTTCCCGGCCGCCTGGCATCCCAATCCCCGCAAGCGTCTGCGCTCCCGCCCGCGTCCGTTCAATCGAATCGCCCAGGCGGGCGCCGATTTTACCGGCCGCCGCCAGCATTTTCTCTGAACTGGGTCCTTCCGCCGTCCGCCGCCTTGCCCGGCGGCAACCAGCGAGACTGGTTACCCCTTACGCAAACAGGATCTTGGTGGTCGGGGCGTCGTCATCCCAGCCGCGGGTGGGCTCCGCGGTGACCGAGGAAATGTCCTTGATGGAAATTTGCCGGCCCAGCGTGCGCGGATTCTTCACCTCCACCAGCGAGGGATCGCAGGTTTGCTGCGACACCTTCTGGTGCGGCGCGGGTTTGTAGCGCACATACAGGAGCTTGGGTGTGTCCGGCGCGAAATACAGGATGCGCGATTTCTCCGGAATGCAGGCATAGACCTTGTTCAGGATCGTGCCGCCAAACTTGAATCTCTTGAGATAGCTGGCCTCGCGGTCGGTGTAAGCGCAGGTGAACACCTGGTCGCGGTCGGGCAGGCCGCAATAAAACAGCTCCTGGCCCACAAACAGCTTTTCCGGCAACTCGGTCACCTTGTAGGTGCCGTCCCGGAACACCAGCAGCAACTTGTCGAACTTGGTGCATTCCAGCTTGAATTCCTCGCCGGAGACCTTGTAGCCCACGTAGCCGCTCTCGCGGTCGTACGCCACCTTGAACGCCTTGAACGCCGCCGCCTTGGCATCCACTTCCTCGTGCCGCGCGGACTTGGTGGTCAGGCGCGGGTATTGCGGACCGTATTTCTCCAGCAACCCTTCGAGATGGCTGATCACGTATTTCGTGAGGCCCTTCAAATGCTTGCGCGTCTCGTCGAGCTCGGCCCGCGTCCGGGCCATTTCCTCGCGATGTTTGTTGATGTCAAACAGCGAGATGCGGCGGATCCGCACTTGCAGGAGGCGTTCCACGTCCGCCTCCACGAGCTCGCGGACCAACTCCTTGGTGAACGGCTTGAAGCCCTCGTAAACGGCGGCGCTTACCGCCTCGTTGGTCTTGCATTGCTCGATCTTCTTGTAGAGGCGCTCCTCGATGAAGATGCGCTCGAGCGTGCGGTAATGCAGCTCATCGAGCAGTTGCCGCTCGCGCAATTCGAGCTCGCGCTTGAGAATGGCCACGAGCTGGTCGGTGTTTTCGCGCAACACCTCGCTCACCGTCATTTCCACCGGGCGGTTGTTTTTGATGACCACCAAGCGGCTGGAGATCGTGACTTCGCAATCCGTGAAGGCGTACAGGGCGTCCTCCATCTTTTCCGCCTCCACCCCGGACGGACACCGGATTTCGATCTCCGCGGTCTCGGACGTGAAATCGTTGATGGACTTCACCTTCAGCTTGCCCTTGCGCACGGCGTCCTCGATGGAGCCCAGCAGGGATTCGGTGGTGGTGGTGGGCGGGATTTCGGTGATGACCACGGTGGATTCATCCTTCACCTTGATGCGCGCGCGGACCTTGACCGAGCCCCGGCCGTCCTGGTAATCGCGCGCGTCCATGAGCCCGCCGGTCTGGAAATCCGGGAGGCATTTGAACGGCTGCTGCTTGAGAATGGCGATTTGCGCCTCGAGCAGCTCCGGGAAATTATGCGGCAAAATGCGCGCGCTCAGGCCCACGGCGATGCCTTCGGTGCCGAGCATGAGGGCCAGCGGCAGCTTGCAGGGGAGCGACACCGGTTCCTTGTTGGTGCCATCGTAGCTGGGCACAAACTCGGTGATGGCGTCGTTGAACACTTCCGTGCGCGCCAGTTCGGTGAGCCGGCATTCGATGTACCGGTTGGCGGCCGCCGGGTCGCCCGTGAAAATGTTGCCGTAATTGCCCTGGCCCTCGATCAGGTAGCGCTTGTTGGCCAGCACCACGATGGCGTCGCTGATGGAGGCGTCGCCGTGCGGATGGTATTGCATGCAGTGGCCCACGACGTTGGCCACCTTGATAAACTTGCCGGAGTCCTTCTCATGCAACGCCCACATGATCCGGCGCTGCACCGGTTTGAAGCCATCCGCCAGGTTCGGGATGGCGCGGTCGCGGATCACGTAGCTGGCGTAATCCAGGAAGCCCCGGTCCACGCGCGTGTGCAGCCCGGCCGCAATCTTCTTGGGGTCAAACGGCCGGTGCGCGAGCGCCTCGAAGCTCTCGGCCACCACGTGGTCGCTGCCGTTGGCAGCGGCTTCGCCATTCGCCGCAACCTGGCCGTTGCCGTTGTTTTTTTCATCGCTTTTGCCGTCGCCGTTGCCGGCTGCCGCTGCGTCCTGCGCCGCGCCGGCTGCCGCGGGCGCCGCCTCCGCGCCGTTGGCGGCGGGTTGGGCGTTGGCGATCGGCAATTCCGGCTGGCTCGTCTGTTTCTTCTTCTTTGCTGCACTCATGAACAGCGCATATTAAGCCAGAGTTTTGCGGCAGCGGCAAGAAAGTCCCGGCGCCTCCCCGCCACCCGGCGA
>CAYTJG010000301.1:0-7620 GCA_964437865.1 uncultured Bifidobacteriaceae bacterium
TGGGTGGATTGCGGTCTGAATTGGGAGTATGCGCGCCCGTTGAGAATTGGATATGCCGGAGCCGTTTACCCTGTCATGGCGCGAGGAAATCGAGGGCAGAAAATTTGCGCCGATAACGGCGACCGGAAAATGTGGCTGGCCACCTCGCGAGCATCCTGGTGCCGGACGGGCTGGGGCATTCTTGCTTGGGTGCTGCTGGGCAATGCTTGCCATTTAAACTAGGAGCTGACCCCTTTCCGTGAGGAGTGCTTTGCCTGGAGCGCCGAGCATTGCTCGGCCCGCGCGCCAAGACGCAGGTGACCCCGCAAACAGTCGCGGACAGGAAAGTTCATTTGTCGAGCAGGACGTGCGGAGTGCTTCGGATATGGATGACGTCAGCCCAAACCCACGGCTCCTCACGTCGTCGCCTACCAATCAGAGCTGCGGCCGAGCAATGCTCGGATGCGCGCGGAAATTTCGTCCCTTCCGCGATACTGGCGCTGACGTGCCGCGAGAGTCACGGCACCGGCTGCAAGGCGGCATGCACCGCCTCGCCCAGGGCGCGGGCGGTCGTGGGTTTCACCAACAACCCGCGGAAACCCAGCTCCTGAATCGTGTCTTCGGTGATCATGCCGCTGTAACCGGTGCTCAGAATGACGGCCAGCGCCGGTCGTATTTCCAGCAACTGTTTGCCCAGCTTGATGCCATCCATGCCGGGCATGGTCAGGTCGGTGATTACCAGTTGGAACGTGTCCGGTTGGTCGCGAACGGCGGCGATGGCTTCCACCGCGTTGGCCTTGGTCGTCACCACGTAGCCGAGCCGTTCGAGCATCTTCTTGCCGACGTTGAGCAGCGGGGCTTCGTCATCCACATACAAGATCTGTTCGCCGTTGCCGCGCGGGATGGCCACGGCGCCGCTTTCGGTCGGCGCGGGTTCCATCTCGAAGACTGGGAAATACAGGTGAAAGGTCGTGCCGTGCCCCGGCTCGCTATACACCGTGATGGCGCCGTCGTGGCTTTGCATGATGCCCAGCACCACGGCCAGCCCCAACCCGGTTCCTTCGCCGACGGGTTTGGTGGTGAAAAAAGGATCAAAAATCCGCTCAATGGTCGCGGCGGTCATCCCGTGGCCGGTGTCGCTGACCGCCAGGCGCACGTAGCGGCCCGGATGCAGGCCGGGATGGGCGCCGGCGAAATCAACATCCGCCTCGAGTTCACTCATATCCACCGTCAGCGTGCCGGGCTTATCCCGCATGGCGTGCCAGGCGTTGGTGCCGAGGTTCATGATCACTTGGTGGATGGAGGTGGCATTGGCCAACACGGTGGGAGTTTGCGTCAGGTTGGTCTTGATCTGGATGCTGGCCGGGACGCTGGCGCGCAGGAGTTTCAGGGCTTCCAACACCACGTGATTCAACTTCAACGGCTCGCGCTCCTGCTTGTTTTGGCGGCTGAACGTCAGGATTTGATTGACCAAGTCGCCGGCCCGCCGGGCCGCCTGGGAGATGTTTTCCAGGGGTTCGAGTATCTGCGGTTGGTTGGCCGCCTCCAACTTGGCGAGATACAAATTTCCCAGGATGGCGGACAAAATGTTATTGAAGTCGTGGGCGATGCCGCCGGCCAGCATGCCGATGGATTCCATTTTTTGCGCCTGACGAAACTGTGCCTCCAATTTCCGCCGCTCGGTGATGTCGCGGAAATACCAGATGCGGCCATGGCTGTTGCCGGTCTTGTCCCGGATGGGCGCGGAATAGCGGTCGAGGACGGTGCCGTCGATCAGTTCAATCACATCATGGCTGGCCTCGTCGGGATGGGCATTAAGGTAAGCCACCTTTTCGATGAACTGCCGCGGATGTTTTTCAAAGGCGGGATTGAAGGCGGCCTGTACCGGGTCCAACTGCTCGGCGCCCTCGAGCCCCGGACCTTTCCACATTTGCTCCAGACGGCGGTTCTCCAGAACTTTCCGGCCTTGGCTGTCCACCACCAGGACGCCATCCAGCGAGGATTCCAATTGTGCTTCCAGCAGGGTCGTTTGCCAGCGTAACTCTTCGGCCGTGCGCTGGCGCTCGCCTTGCAGACGCTTCTCCTCCAAGGCCCGCTCGATCGCGCTGCCCAGGCGCACCAGCCGGTCCTTGAGCAGATAATCCGTGGCTCCCTGTTTCATGGCCTCCACCGCCGCATCTTCGCCCACGGTGCCGGAAATCAGGATGAACGGGATGTTGAGGCCGCTCTTTCGCGTCAGCTCCGCGGCGCGCAGACCACTGAACCGGGGCATGGAATAATCCGAGAGCACCACGTCCGGCAGTGTCTGGAGCTCGCGCAGAAAATCCGGCTCCTCCTCCACCCGTTTCCATTGCGGATCGAAGCCCTCCCGGCGCAGTTGCACCACAATCAACTCCGCATCGATCGGCGAGTCCTCGGCAATCAGCACTTTCAGCGGTCGGGCCATCAGTTCAGCCTTGGGGTGGGTGGTTGAGCAGCAGCCAGTACATGCCCAGTTCGGCCACCGCGCCGGCAAAACTCTCGAAATTGACCGGCTTCACGATATAGCTGTTGACCCCCAGGTTGTAGCACTCCACCACATCCGGTTGCTCCTTTGACGAAGTCAGCACCACCACGGGAATCATCCTGGTCCGTGGGTCGCCTTTCACCCGCCGCAACACCTCGATCCCATCAATTTTGGGCAGCTTCAAATCCAGCAGAATGACCTTGGGGCCGTTCTCCACTTTACGCCCAAGGTGGGGGCCGGTACCAAAAATGAAATCCAATGCTTCAGCCCCGTCGCGGGCCACATGAATGTGGTTGGCCAGATGCGCCTTGCGTAAGGCCCGCAGCGCCATCTCCAGGTCGTCGGGACTATCCTCCACCAACAGGATTTCAATCGAATCATGAGTCATTTGCTTGCTCCTTTCAGCGTAAAATAAAATGTTGCGCCGCGATCGGGTTGGGCCTCGGCCCAGGCCCGCCCCCCGTGGCGATGAACCACCCGCTGCACAATGGCCAGCCCCACGCCCGTGCCCTCGAAGTCCTCCGCGCGGTGCAGCCGCTGGAACACACCGAATAATTTGCCGGCATACTGCATGTCAAAGCCCACCCCATTGTCGCGCACAAAATACGCGCCGTCGATCGCGTGGGGTTCGTAGCCGATTTCCACGACGGCCTCCGCCCGCTGCCGCGTATACTTGATGGCGTTGGAGAGCAGGTTAACCCAAACCTGACGCAGCAGAATTGGATCGCCGTCGCACATCGGCAGCACGCCGATCCGGACCTCGATCCGGCGGCCGCTCGCGCCAGGGTTTAGTTCCGCCAGCGCCTCGCGCACCAGCAGCGTGGCATCCACCGGCCGCCGGACCAGCGGCTGGCGGCTCAATCGGGCGAAGGCCAGCAGATCATCGATCAGCTCGCCCATGTGTTTGCCGCCATGGCGCACCCGTTCCAAATATTCCCGCCCCTGGGGCGGCAGTTGCGGTCCATAATCCTCCAGGATGATCCCGGCGAAACCGTTGATGGCGCGCAACGGCGCGCGCAGGTCGTGCGATACCGAATAGGAAAAGGCTTCCAGTTCCTTGTTGGCCGCCTCGAGTTCGGCGGTGCGTCGCGCCACCCGGTCCTCCAACTCGGCGTTTAGCCGGCGAATCTCCGCCTCCGCGCGCCGGCGCTCAGTGATGTCCTCGGCGGAAATGATGATGCCCGCGATCTCATTGGCCGGGTTGCGCCACGGTTGCACGGCCCAACTCAGCCAGCGCTCGGTGCCATCGGCCTGCACCCACTGGTCCTCCGGGTTTTGGATGAATTCTCCCGCCAGCGCCCGCCGGTGGACTTCCTTCCAGGACGCCGGAAGATCGTGGTTCACGTCATAATGTCGGAGTCCGGCGAGCTGCTCGTGCCCGCGTCCGTATTCCGCCACCCAGCGACGGCTGGTCACAATATAACGCAAATCGCGGTCGAGCATCGCGATGCTCAAGGGGGCTTGTTCCACCAGCGATTGAAGCTGCTCCTGACTCTTGCGTAGCGCTTCCTCCGCCGCTTTCCGCGCCGTAATATCGCGCATCACCTTGGACGCACCCACGATCCGGCCCGAGGGGTCGCGGATGGGCGAGATGGTCACCGAAACCTCCACGTGGCGTCCGTCCTTGCACACCCGCACCGTTTCGTAGTGCTTCACGCTCTCGCCCCGGGCAATGCGCGCCAGCATTTCCGCTTCCTCGGCTTTGCGTTCCGGCGGGTAAAGGATGCTCATGTGCCGTCCCACGGCCTCGGCGGCGGTGTAACCCAGCAGGGCCTCCGCGCCGGGATTCCAATCCGTGATGGTCGCAGTCAGGGTCTTGCCAATGATGGCGTCCTCGGATGAATTGACGATGGCCGCCAGCCGCTCCAGTGCCTCCTGCGCGCGCTTGCGTTCCGTGATGTCGGTCCGAATGGCCACATACTCGCGTGTTTTGCCATCCGTGCCCAGGAACGGCACGATTGTCGTATCCACCCAGTAGTAGGAACCGTCCTTGGCCCGGTTACGGATTTCCCCGTGCCAGACCTTGCCGTGGGTGATGGTGTGCCAGAGGCCGCGGATGAACTCCTTGGAATGAAAACCGGAATTGATCAGCCGGTGGTCCTGCCCAAGCAATTCGGCCCGCGAATATTGGGAAATCTGGCAGAACTTGTCATTGACGTAAGTGATCCTGCCCTGGGGGTCGGTAATGGCCACGATGGCGTGCTCATCGAGGGCGGCTTTCAGCTCGTGCAGTTCCTGTGCCGGCTGAACCAGTTGTTTATCGGCGGCCATCGCTTCTCGTCGGGCGATTCTCACCAAGGTATGTTCGATCTGGTGCCGCCACGCAGCCGGTGAATCATCACGTTTGCATCGGCGCCAGCACCGGCGGCGGGAGTGAGGGTTTTACCAGTGCCCAGTCCAGACTCAGGCGGGGTGTGATTTGGCTCAACCTTTGGAAATTCAGGGGCTTGATGAGATACGTCTCGGCTCCCAGCCGCTGGCATTCGGCAAAATCGCTGAACACTTGCGAAATCGTGAGGATGACGACCGGTACCGACCGCGTTCGCTCGTCGGCCTTCAGGTGCCGCAGCACGTCCAAGCCGCTCACCTTGGGGAGATACAAATCCAGCAGGACCAGTTGCGGACGTTCGGTGGCCCGGCCGGCAAATTTGTCTTCGCTGAACAGGTAGTCCAGCGCCTCCTGGCCGTCGGAAACCACGTGCACCCGGTTGGCAAAGCGCGCCTGCTGGAACGCATGCAGGGTCAGGGCCACATCATCGCGATTGTCCTCCACCAGCAGCACGTCGACCTGATCCCGGCTGTGGCCGTTGGCGCGTCCTGGGAGGCCCGCTGCTTCCGTGGGAAACAGGTCGGCCACGCAGACCTGCAGCGCGTGGGCCATGCGCGTGATGCTCTCGAGTGAAAGATTGCGCGCCCCGCGCTCCACATCGGAAACATAAGTCCGATGCAGGTTGGCGCGCTCAGCCAGTTCTTCCTGTGAAATGCCCAGCCGTTTTCTCCAAGCCTTCACGGTGCTCCCAAACGATTTCTTGTTGTCAATTTTATCCACGGCAGAATGGGTTAACTCGTTCGTGATGTGGCAATAGTAACAGACGCTACAACAGACTATGAGTGACTTTTGGAGGAGGTGTTTTGTGCGCCGTCCAGTGGCGCCTCGCGGCGGTGAAATCCGCCGCCGGTAAGCCATCTGATTTTACCCCGGCCGAAGCAGGATCAAATATGCTTATTAATCGGTTGATGTTCATACTTCTCTCCCCCCCACCGGTGGGTGGACTCTACGGACAGCCTTCCGCGCCCGCCATCGATGGATCAGGGCAGCCATCCATCATCCAATCATTGCGGGTGAAAGATGCCTCAGTTGCGCTTGGCTTGAGTTCACTCGTTTCCAACCATACAACTCGGAGCCGGAATCATTCCTGATCTGAAAATTGATGAGACTCCCACCCACGACTGGAAAATTTGCGATCAACGATCAACTATTGCACACAAATTTAGCCCGTCAATAGACAATATAGGGTGCGTGAAGATTAGTTGGCGTTGTGCGAACTTAATTGGCTCGTGGAGGAGCCGAGGCCTGCTGCCATGGCGTCGGCGGCGCTGGCGGTCCGTCAGGAACGGGCGCATTTTTAAGAGTGAACATGAATAAATTTTAATGTTTCTCATGCGCCGGCCGGCGGGGTGTGAGACAAAATTCTCCTCGTCTCCGCAGAGCGCCCATAGGATGGGGGCGGTGGCTCGGTGGTACGTTTTCTGTGTCGATACCAGCGTGGGTAGGGCGCGTCTCTCCGAGCACGCCGCGAACGTAGCGTGGCGTTTCGCGGACCTCGGCGACCACGAGTGAAAGGTGGCGTTGCTGACGCGGAGCGGATCGGGCGGAGCGTGCTTTCAGGGCGGTGCTTTGGGTGGGCTTGCGCACCATGGTTGGCAGGCGCGGCAGGCATCCGCCTTCGCAAGGCCACGGCGCGACCAGCGGAGGCCGAACGTCGGCTTCGCACGCGCCCACAACCAACCGCCGCGCGGTTGAGCCAAGAAGATTTTCATCACCCACCCCGGCCGGCAAACTTTCTGCCTTCCACCTTGACGGTGTCCCGAACTGCTGGCAGAGTTTTTGTGCAAGCGGCCAGCTTAGCTCAGTGGTAGAGCAGCTGATTTGTAATTTTCAGACCGATTTTCCTTCACTTCACACAGGATGTTTTTTCGTGAGTTCACCGCACAAATGCCCCCGGCCCGCCCCCGCTTCATGCTGTCCAGTGATACCATTTAACACCGATTAAAGGCCCGTGGTATCACATCCGGTATGCAATGGTATGCAACGGTGAAAAATAAAGTGTGCCCCACCCCCCATCCCCTACATGCACGACCACTGACATTTTCCCTTCCGTATTACCCCATGTATAGGTATGCAATGAAAACAGCCTAAAACGCACTTTATATTATTGATAAACGCCTTTCCAAAAGTATTTTGCAATCGGTAGGTATGCAACGGAATGAATGCGCCATAATCAACTGGCCCGCGAAACGCCGCAAACCCCTTTGATTGCCCTCGGGACGACTTGCCCCGCGTCATCCATCCCCCGGCGAACAAAACGCGTCCTAGCGAGTGTGGCGAATTTCCGGGCGGATCTTGAAGCCTAGAGTCCGACACCCGGTTGCGCTTCAAGCCCAGAGATGACGGAAGAAATATCTTGTCCATCCAGAAATGGGGGGACAAACGCATTCCGAAGTGTTAATACAATCTTGTAGCCCTGCTTTTCCGGCAAATCTTGGACCCAATAGATGTTCGTTCCGCGAAGTCGGTTTTTCCATTTCCCGAAAACTCTTTGCTTCGAACTATCCGGTTGAATGGAGAATTTTCCATACATGTCTGATCGGGTCGGGCGCGCCTCCGGAACATTTAGGCCATCAAAGAAGTCAATCGATTTCAAAAAACTTCGAAGTTTATTTTGGGCATCGGATTCAGCTTTGTTAAACCCGTCAACCTTCGCCTGCAAATCCGGAATGACGTCCTCAACGGGAGAACCCATGCCACGAGAGCGCATGGCTTCCGTTTTCAGCTCGATGACCTGCATTTGCTCCCGCAAATTGTCAGCGAGCGGTCAAAACCAGCCAGTGGAGAGCGAATGAAAACCAGCCAC
>CAYTJG010000302.1:0-7596 GCA_964437865.1 uncultured Bifidobacteriaceae bacterium
CAAGACAGGCAACCAACCCGGACCAAAATGCCGAATACGTTTTCTAAAAAAACACAATGGAGATGTATTTGATTGCATACCTAATCGAATCCACGGCGGGCAGTCCCGACGATACTGCCGCCACCGGCAAATGCAAGCGGGAGCAGGCGGCGATGCAAAAAAGTTTCGTCTGGCGGCTTATTCATGAACCGCCGGCCCAGTGCCTACTCTGGCAAAAACGGTGGCCGGTCAAAATCCGTCGGCGGGCGGCCGGTGGCCGGGCGGGTGAATAGTTCGCCATATTTGGTGAAGCCGGGAATGAAACCGCCATTCGAGAGGAAGAATTGGCCGTCTTCCAAGCCCATGAAACGGTCCAGGCGGTCAGCTCGGCCGGTCGGATCGTGACTGAAGCTCGCGGTGGTTTGTTCGTGCCATTGGCCGTCCGCGGTGCGAAACCACTGATTGCCGAAACGCGCCTTGCGTTGAAGCTGTCCGTTGCTGCCGCCAAAGTTCTCGTTGAAACTGTACAAACCCCGCAAATACCCGCCGTCCTGCGGCGCCTTCCAGCTCGAAATCAGCAGCCACTTTTGTGGCGCGGGCTGGAACCAGTAACCGGCATAAATCGTATGGGTGGCATCCGCCGGCCGGGCGGTGACCAGAAAACGCTGTTTGGAGCCGGTTTGCCAGTCGTACACCAGATGGCTGTGACCGCCGGTGCCCTCGTTGCCAAAATCGCCGCTATAGACGCCCTCGCCCTTGGCCACCAAGGTCACGCGGCTATCGGCCGGCACCCGATTACGGTCCACCGCTTCGCTGCCGCTGTCCCACACACTGAAAATGATCCGCCGTTCGGTCGGGCTGTTGACCTGCATGCCGAAATAACCGCGCTGCCAGCCGCAAGCCTCGAAATATGTCCAAAGCGGGGCATCCAAGGCGGTGACTTCACAATAGAACGCATCGATATTCGTGTAAGCGGACGTGGGATAGCTCAGGTGGACGGAGGCGGCATTCCGGCGCGGATTGAGATTGAAATGGGCGGCTTCAGCGGCGGGGCCGTCAAGCACCAGGGTTTGCAGCGCCCCGGCCGACTGGCCGGCGGCATTCAACGATTCGAGGATGAATTTTTGATAACCGGTGGCGGAAATATCAAACGAGCCGAAGCGGGCAGTCACCGGCGCGTCACCGGCGCCGGCCGCCGATACTTCCCGTGATTGTCCCCCCACGGTCAGCCGCAACTTGTCTTGGGTGCCGGTCGGCAGGCGCAATTCCAGCGCGCAATCCAGCCGCCCCGTGCAACTCAAATTGCCGAACCACAGCACCTTGAGCGCCGGGTCCTGCCAGCCGGTGATGCCGGCTTCGGGGGAGACCTCGGCCCCATCGGGATCCGGGTCCAGATAAGCCGTGAAGGCGGGCACCCGCAAGCCCGCCTGGGCATTGCCCAACGCCAACAGGCTGCAAACCAAAAATATAAGTCGTTTCATGTCAAATTGGTGAAATGGAAACGTTGGGCTCACGACGACCGCCCTGCTTGCTTTTGGGAGATGAGCAAGAAAATCGCGTCGAGATCATGCACCTGCCCGGCTGGCGAGGCGACCGGCAACTTGGTTTGCGTCGGCGAGCCCGGCCGCAGCCTGCGGTTCCAGATTCAGTTATTGGTGAGAGTATGCTCTGCCGGCAAACAGTGGAATCCCCCTTTTGTGGTATCCGATTGTTACTTCGTCTTTTCCCAATACCAATCCAGGTTGGGGTTGCCGTTGGGTGTCATGTATTTCCACGGAGAGTAGCGGGCGTGGCCGTCGGCCCAGGAATAATTCGCGCCCGCACTGTGGCGCGTATAGCCCCGGCCTGGCGGCGTTGGCAGGTAGGTGGGAATCAGAGATGGCGGGTAGGAGTAGCCAAAAGTCTCGATGCGCGCCGAGGACGCGTCCGAAGGGAGAGGGTCAAAGGTGTCGTTGTTCAGCACGGTATCCGCCGGTTTGGTGATCGCGGTGATCTTTTGGCGTCCGTCGGTGGGGTAGCCGTCGTAATATCCCAAGTAATTCCAGTTGTGACCGTAACCGCCGTAGGACAGGAAATTAGGGTCGGTGGTCAGACCGATGTGGGCGAGCTTGTTGGTGTCGAACGACGGGCAGGCCTGCAGGGTTCCCTCGGCGTGGAGGGTGGCGATGTTGGTGGTGCCTTTGCCGAAATAAGGCGAGATTTCCGCATACCACTCCGCCGGCCAGACCGTGCCGTCGCCCCGGGCTTGTCCGGCCACGGGCAAAAAGTCCCGGAAGTCCGAGGCGTACATGGTGTAGCCCAGGACGATTTGCTTTTCATTGTTCGTGCACTGGATGGCCTTGGCCTTTTCCTTGGCCTTGGCCAGCACCGGCAACAGCATGGCCGCCAGGATGGCAATGATGGCAATAACCACCAACAACTCAATCAGGGTAAACGCCGCGCCAGCCGGGTCTTTTGGCGAACACGTTTGGCGATTATGGGTAACGTCATTCATGGCTCGCAAACCGCAATCAATGGGCTCAAGTTTCCTTCACCTTGTACTAACTCGAGCATTATAACACGTTGCGCCGGGCAGCGCCATGACCCATTTTGGGGTGTCCCCCCGCCGGGCGTAAGACAGAATTCTTCTGGGTCCATTAGTGTTCTCCGTTCCCTGGCCGGACCGCTTTTTTTAAAAAAGTGGTTTTACGTCCTTTTTTGCCCCCACCCCCCAGGCCAATCCCGGGAGCTCCCGGCCCGGGCACGGCGGCCTTCGCCCGACGCCGCGCCGCCCGCGCCACCCGCCACCCTCAATGTCGGTGTAATCCGCATCCCCGCCAATATATCAGATCCTCGGACCAGGCGAGATGTCGCCGCGACATCTAAAATGCGGGTGGCAGACCTTTCTAATGGGCAATCCTCCTGCCCAGCGCCAACGGCGCGTCTCATACCAGTCTGGGCCACCGGCCCAAGTTCACGCCGCATTAAATTCATCAGGGCCAACGGCCCGTACCATAATCCGTTATCTCGCCATCCCCCTTGGCCCATCCAACTATCCCAGGGTGAATTCGAGGTGTGCAATGATGATATAGTCTAAAAACCCGCAACACCCGCTACAACATTGATGGTCAACAACTTAATGTGCAACATTGGGAACAACCGGGGTGCAACAACCTGCAACATCGCCCGCCCCAGCACCGTAGGCGCGGCCTATTGGTAGAAACAAACGAAAATAATTTCAAGCGCCGTTAGGCGCGGCCTAGATGGGCGCAAGGGTCTCATTTGTAGGCGACGACTCCAGTCACGGCCCCAATCGTCCGCCCTGTAGGGCACGACGTCAGGAGTGCGGGCACATGGGGGACCTTCGACCAGGTCGTGCTCGGCCCGGCTCGGAAACTTCAGCATTCAGCCTTTTTTGTGTAGGGCACGAGATAATGAGTGCGGGCTCATGGGGGACCATCAACCGGGTCACACTCGGCCAGGTTCGGGAACTTCAGCCCTTAGCATTTAGCCTTCAGCCTTTTTTTGTAGGGCACGACGTTAGGAGTGCGGGCTCACGGGGACCTTCACCGGCCCGTCCCGGGTGTGCGCGGAAATTGGGCCTTGTAGGACCCCCGCTGCAGCCTGCCCCCTGACCGCTGCCCCCTGAACTTTTGGGAAAGGCAAAGAGTGTCATCTTTCTCGACCCTTTTAGGGGTTTTCCCAGAAGAGAGGATTGTCGCGACAATTGGGTCGTCGCATTGCCAAGCGGCAGGCAATTAAACCAAGGCCACTTTCGTTTTCGCCAGCCAATCCAAAGCGGCGGGGCATTGATTAAGTGGTGCCACCAGGGATTCCGTGAGCTGCGCCGGCACCGGGGCGCGCTCGAAGATGGCCAGGCAGGCTGAACCCGTAAACCGACTTTTGAATTTGATGGCCGGCACCTGTGAGGGATGGTTTTGAATGGCCAAACCCCACGCTTGGGGAATGGCCAGATCATCATTCATTAGCGCGGTCAAATCGACGACCAAAGAACCTCGCGTGGCAGCACTTGCCAAATCGCAAACCTCAAGCGGCGGTACGTCTATAGTCGAGAGGGATGCGTCATCCCACACCGTCTTGGGAAGCGAGTGGCCCCCGTCGTACAGCCGATCACCAAAACACTCCCAGAAGCAGGTTTGCGGATCAATGGCCACATACAGGATTTTGCAAGCACAACTCGGATGCGAAAACCGATGGGTCGGGTTCAGGCTGAAATTAATGGCGTGGTGCGCGCTTTGGTGCACGCGAAACCAAGGACGCGCTGTTTGCCTCGTTCGGAGCAACGTTCGCGCGGACAAGTCTGCCGGCGGCAGACGCAGCGTACGATTAGGCGGCATAGCCTTGAGCAGCCTGCTGCGCCTTGTGTATATCGCCCGCACGAAGACAATCCAACGGGCGCTTGCCCCCCAGGAATCTGCTGTTGGAAAGGAAAAATAGCAGGCGCCCAAAATCGTCCAATCGGGCTGCACTGCTTAATGTGGCTAACACAGATTCGAAACCGTCCAGTACTTTGCCGTCCTGAAACTGCCATTTTGGAAACCGCACGGCTTTCTGGCGTTCCTCCCGCCAGGCCAGGAGCCGGCCATGCTGATACCGCTTGAGTACCGCAACTTTGGACATCCCCAGTTCACGGGCGGCCTCCTCCGCCGAATAGCTGCCTCCCTCGGCCTCCATCAATTTTCGCCGCACGTTTTCCCCTCTGGCGACCGCCGCAGCCAGTCGCGGATCCGTGGCGGGCGCTGCAGTTTCCTGCAAACCAGCTTCGGTCAGGAACTGGCCCAAAGTCACAAGCTCCATCACGCCGGTCATTTGCCGGATCTTTCCCAGATTGCGGAGAACAACCCGTAAATTCTTCATCGTGTCGCGTTTCAAGGCGGGCGGCACCTGCTCCATGGTTGCGGTTTCAGCCATGACCGCAGGATAGCCTCATTTAACCCGGCTGTCAACTTCGTAAACCTGCGCAGTAAAGTTTGTTAACATCGGAAAGGGGTCAGTGGGCATGAAGTGGCTTTTGGGCACCTATACCAGCCGGCACAACCGCCGGCACAAGGAATTCGGGCATCTGTTCAGCGGCCGTTACAAAGCGCTGGTGGTGGATGGGAGTGGAAACGGGTATCTCAAGACAGTCTGCGACTACGTGCATCTCAACCCGGCGCGCCGCCAACCGCTGGCGGACTTTAGCTAGAGCAGCTATCCGTGGTATCTGGCGGCCCCCGGCCAGCGGCCGGACTGGCTGCGGACCGACCGCTTGCTGGGGGAATGGGGGATTCCCAAGGACAGCGTAGCCGGACGGCGGGTGTTTGGCGAGCGGCTGGAACAGCGGCGGCGGGAAAACCTGACGGCGGAATTCAAGCCCGTGGAGCGAGGCTGGTATCTGGGTGACGAGCAATTCCGCCAGGAATTGCTGTCCCAGGTGAGTATGGCTCCCGGGGTCAGCCATTTTGGGGAGGCGGTGCAGGAGGCCGCCGAAGCCCGGGCGGAGCGGTTGGTGGTGGCCGGGCTCAAACGGTTGGGTTGGAACGACGCGTTGCTGCAGCAAAGGCGCAAAGGCGATCGGACCAAGGTGGCCTTGGCGAAGAAACTGCGCGCCGCAACGACGAAGCCGCTGAGCTGGATCGCCGGGCGTTTGGGCATGGGCAGCCGGGGCTATCTGGCTTGGCTGTTAAGCCAGCGAAAGCCGCGCATTCACGCCCAGTCGACATGACATGACCTAGCCCACAAGCAATATAGCAATCTCATTAACTGACCCCTTTACAGAATAACTGTCCCAGGAAATTGAGACGCAACGACATATCTGGGATTTGCCTTGACCCCCCCAGTGCAGTAAAGATAAAGTGATATCAGAACGTATTCCGGAAGTGAACAGTAACCATATGGGAAAGCCCTGGTCGATTATGAAAAGCAGTAAACTCTTAAAAGCGAGCCTGCTACTATGTATGTTGTTGGCACTGCCCGTAAACTCGATGGGCCAATTCAGTTACGTTACTAACAACGGCACTATAACCATCAGCGGTTACTTCGGCTCCGGCGGTGCTGTCGTCATTCCCGATTCCATAAACGGCTATTCGGTGACCAGTATTGGTGATTATGCGTTCTTCAGTTGGTGGGGACCGACCAGCGTGACCATTCCTGACAGCGTGACGAATATCGGGGCCGCTGCCTTCGCGTATTGTGAAACGCTGACGAGTGTAACCATTCCTGACGGCGTGATCAGTATCGGCGTCGGGGCGTTCCGTAATTGTTCAGGGCTGGCAAGCGTAACTATTCCTAACAGCGTTTCCAGCATCGATGGCGATGTGTTTTGGAATTGTTCCGGCCTGACGAGCGTAGCCATTCCCAATAGCGTGAGCAATATAGTCAGCGGTACTTTTTATGGCTGCTCCAGTCTGACAAATGTAACCATCCCCAACAGCGTGACTAACATTGACAGTATGGCATTCTGGTATTGCTCCAGTTTGACGGGTACGACTATTCCCGAAAGCGTAACCAGCATCGGCGACGGGGCGTTCTGGTATTGCTCCGGTCTGATGAATATTTCTGTAAGTGTTGGCAACTCAAACTATACCAGCGTTGACGGCGTTTTATTTGATAAAGCAATTTCCACTTTGATCCAATACCCCACCGGAGCCACCAATAATGCTTACTCCATTCCCAACAGTGTCACCAATATCTGGGATATGGCGTTCTCGTATTCCTCTAGTTTGGAGAGTGTCACCATTCCGAGTAGCGTAACCAGCATTGCTTGGGGAGCTTTCGACAACAGTGGCTTGAGGAGTGTGATCATTCCGAATAGCGTGGCCAGTATCAGTGACAGTGTTTTCTATGCTTGTTCCAACTTAACGAACGTGATCATTCCGAACAACGTGACCAATATCAGTTACGGTGCGTTTCTTGATTGCTCCAGTCTGGCGAGCGTGACCATTCCCAACAGCGTGGCGAGTATTGGTTACGCTACGTTCGAAGGGTGCTCCAGTCTGTCAAATGTTTTTTTCCTCGGCAACGCGCCTAGCGTAAATGGTGAAGCTGGATCGCAGGACACGTCTGTTTTTGAAAACGAAATGGGCACGGTATATTACTTGTCCGGCGCGACTGGATGGGACAGTACTTTTGGTAGCTGGCCCACGGCGCAATGGGATCAAATGCAGCCTCAAATTCTGGACGCTAGTTGTGATATGGACGCACAGAGCAATCGATTTAATTTCATCATCTCCTGGGTTCCAAATGTTTCTGTGGTTGTGTTAGCTTCTACCAATTTGCAGAATTGGACGCCAATAGCCACAAACTGTTTGTTCAATGGTACCAGTAATTTCAGCGAGACAGAGTCGATGAATCATCTCGTTCAGTTCTATCGTGTAAGAACCCTGTAAGCTAGGTTTTCACACTTTTCTCTAAGTGAAGGCTTCGCGCAGAAAAATTGCTTAGCCCGATAAATAATCATCCTCGTATCATCGGTCATCAGCGCTGCGCATTCCGATGATTTTGGACACCTAATCCGAAATTGATGGACAGCCATCCGATAATTGTCGGACACCGGTCCGGGATTGTTGGACAGTTGTCGGAGCGTGGAAGGGGCCTTAGTTCGGTTCATTTTCTCTGCATGATTCTCTTGGTTTTTGC
>CAYTJG010000303.1:0-7588 GCA_964437865.1 uncultured Bifidobacteriaceae bacterium
CCCGAAAACAACCGCTGCGCGGTTGAACCAAGAAGAATTTTGTCTCACACCCGGCGTCCGGTGAGAAACTGGAATTTCCTTGGCGCCACTCCCATCTTTGCGTAGCAGATCCGCATGGCGGATCAGTTGACGGGCGACGGTTCAAAAGTGGAAAAGCTGGCTCATAATGCTTTTACGCTGGGCTTGACGAGCCCCCTCTGTGGTATCACGGCGCTGCCATCGATCATTTATGCCGTCCGCGCCTTGATTGCCCTGCGGCGGTACGGTGGCAGCCGGGTGGCCCCGTACAAAGCGGTTTTCGGCCTGTTGTTTTCGAGCGCCATGCTCGCCTTGATGGTTTTTTTGATTGAACAGCCCTTATCGGCGGCAAAAATGATGGCCGAGGAAATCCAATGTCGCAATCAGGTGAAGGAAATGAGCCTGGAAATCCAGGTTTATGAGGGCAACAACAGCGACGAGTTGCCTCCGCTCAGGCATTGGTGCGATGCCATTGCAGGAACCAATCTACCGGCTGCAAAATTTCATTGTCCGGCCGCGCCTCAACAACAGGCGTGTGGTTTTGCCATGAACATCAATTTAAAGGACGTGAAGAACACCTATACAATCCCCAACGACACAGTCATGATCTTCGAGAGCGACGCTGGCTGGAACGCTGTTGGCGGACCGGAAATTGCCGTGGCGCGGCATTATTCCTATTTGCATGTGGGTTACGTCGACGGCTCGGTGGATTTGGTAAAAGGAGATGATATCCGCAAGCTGCGCTGGGTCCCCGTGACGAATTCTCCGGCTCGGTAATCGCGATGGTAAGCCTGAAATCGTGACGTCTTGGCCGTTTCGATTTGCATCAGCCTGGCTCCGAACCCGAAGACAACAAAGGGGAAATCCGGCGTCCCTCCAGGACGCATAAATTCGTTTGGCGCGAGACCAGACACTGGCGTGTCTGGCTAAATTCCTCCGTCGCTCCGCGACACCTCCCTTTACCCATTACCAACGTCGAGGAACCAAAACAATGCTATTCCTCAAAACCGGTGTCAATCAATATGCTGGCACATCAAAACGGGAATTTGATGCTGCATGGCATTGGAAGCGGGTGCCGGCCTGAGTTGGGTGGCGGGCGGTTCATCGTTCCGTTCCGTTGCTGCCGTTTTTGAGCCAGGCGCGAAGCTGTTCGGTGGCGGTTTTGGCCACGGCGTCCAATCCCACCAGCGACGCTTTCACACGCGTCGGATCGGCGGCTTCGGCCGCGTCTTCAATGGTCAGGAAGTGCTCCGAGAGCTTTTGCGAGCCAAACAGTGCCGCCAGGCCCTTGAGCGAATGGGCGGCGCGTTCGAGATCCTGCCATTGGGCGGCGTGGTAGAGACGCTGAATCTCCTCCAGCCGGAGGGGAAAATCCGCCAGGAAATCGCCGAGCATTTCCATGACGGACGGGCGGTCGAGTTCGGCGGAAAGCTGTTCGAGCCGGGCGGGATTGAAGGTTTCGCCGGTGGCGCCGGTTGCCGGTCCCGGGGCGGGCACGGCGCCCAGCAACGCCTGGTAAAGCTGCTGCGAGGTGAAGGGCTTGGAGATGTAGTCATCCATGCCGGCCGCGAGGCAGCGTTCGCGTTCGCCCGCCAGCGCATTGGCCGTGAGCGCAATGATGCGCACGTGCGGGGTCACTTGGCGGTCGATTTCGATCTTGCGAATGGCGGCCGTGGCGCCAAAACCGTCCAGTTCCGGCATGTTGCAGTCCATCAGGATGGCGTCGCACTGGCCGGGGACAAATTTCTCGACCGCCTCGCGTCCGTTGACGGCCCAGACGGCGGACGCGCCGAAGTTTTCGAGCATCAACTGGCAGAGCTTGCGGTTGAAGGGATGATCCTCGGCGACGAGGATGCGCAAGTCGGAAATGGCGGTGCGTTGGCCCGGCCTGGTTTCCTTTACGGGCGCGCCCGCCGGGGCGGCCGGGGCGTTGGCGGGCCGGGTGGGCGTGGACTTGATGCCGCCCACGGCGGCCACGAGCGCCTCGAGCAACGGTTGTTCCCGCACGGGTTTGAGCAGCACCTGGGCCGGGGCGTCCGGCCCGGCGGCATCGGCACTCAGGGAGCCGACCGGACTGGCCAGCAGAATCCACTGCACATTCTCCTTGTTATCCATCAGGAGACGGGTCAATTCCGGGCCGCCCTGCGCCAGGATTTCGTCATCGCAAATCACCAGCGGGATGACCGCGGCGCGGAAATCGTGCCGCAAGACCCGGGTGAGGTCGGCGGCCGTGGCCAAGCCGCGGGCGACCACGCCCCAGCCGTGCAATTGATCCAGGAGCGACTGGCGCTGGTTGGCGTTGGGTACGGCCACGAGCGCCTGGAGGAAGACCAGTCCGGGGAAGACGCCCTCGATGGGCGGCTGCGGCGGCACGGCAAAGGGCACTTCAAACCAGAACGTGGAGCCGGCGCCGGGCTGGCTTTGGACGCCGATCCGGCCGCCCATCAGTTCGACAATCTTGCGCGAAATGGCCAGTCCCAATCCCGTGCCGCCATATTTGCGCGAGGAGGAGGTGTCCGCCTGCACAAACGGCTGGAAGAGTTTTTGGACGTCGGGGGCAGCCAGGCCGATGCCGGTATCCACCACCTCGAAACGCAGGAGGAGCTTGGCCGAGGCGTGGTAATAAATCTGGACGCGGACGACGACTTCGCCCTGGTCGGTGAATTTGACGCCGTTGCTGACGAGGTTGACGAGCACCTGGCGCAGGCGGGCGGGGTCGCCGGTGAGCCGCTGGGGAATTTCGCGGGCGACCACGGCGGCGAGGGCAACCTTCTTGGAAGCCACCCGGGTGGCGGCATTCTCCAAGACGGATTCCACCACGGCGCGGACCGAGAAATCCTCCTGGGCGAGGGACATTTTGCCGGCCTCGATCTTGGAGAAATCGAGGACGTCGTTGATGACATGCAGAAGGGCGTTGGCGCTGTCCACGGCGGCCTGGGCGAATTCGCGCTGGCGCGGTTCCAGGCGGGTTTGGGCCAGCAATTCGACCATGCCGAGGATGCCGCTCAAGGGCGTGCGGATTTCGTGGCTCATGTTGGCCAGGAATTCGCTTTTGGCGTTATTGGCGCGATTGGCCTGTTCGGCCAGGTTGCGCGCCTCGGCCACGGCGGCTTCGAGCTGCCGGTTCATTTGCTCCAGCGAGAGCTTGGCCTCCTTGACTTCCATCTCCGCCCGCTTGCGCAGCGTGACGTCCTGCATGACGGCCTGGAACTCCTCGGGTTCGGCGCCGCCGCGCTCGAGCCGGCGCAGGTTGCATTGCTGCCATTCCACGTGGCCATCGGCCGCTTCCACCTTGTGGTCGAAGCTCATGACGGGGGTTTCGGGCGTCAACGCCGGGGACCCGGTGGCGCGCAGATCCCCTCGGGACAATAGCTTGTAGAAATTCTGGCCCAGCAGTTCCGCCTCGGTCTTGCCGTGGAAGGCACAGTAGGCGGGATTGGCAAAGGTGATGATGCCATCGGGCTTGAAGCGGCAGATCAAGTCGGTTTGATCGGCCATCACCGTGCGAAGACGTTTTTCGTTGGCGATGACATGGGCCATGGCGCGGCGGCGTTCGGTGGAGGCGGAGGCGAGCAGGAGGTTGGAGACGGCGATGATGCCGAGGTAACTGCCGATCAAGCGCAGGCTGTCGGCTTCGTTGCCGGTGACGAAGGGGCCGCGTTGTTGGAGGAGCGAATAAATGGCGAGGGTGGCGACGAGCACGGTGCCGGTGGCGGCGCCGCGGGGGCCGAAGCGCAGGGCGCTCCAAGCGAGGAAGGGATAGGGCAGATAGGCCAGGGGATATTGCTGCAGACCGTAAACGTACCAGGTATTGAAGGAAATGAGGGTGCCGCCGACGAGGCCGATCGTGCAGACGATGGCTTCAACAATCCGCCACTGGTTCAAGCGTATGGAGGACGGGGTGCCCCAAGTGATGATGAGCGGGGTGATGACCAGGGCGGCCAGCGCGTTGGGCACCCACCAGGCCACCACGTTGGGCAGCACGTCGTCGGGGCTGATTTGTTTGTCGTAAACGAGGCTGAAGACATTAAACAGGGCGTTGACGGTGGTGCCCAGGCCGCAGGCCAGCAAGATGAAGCCCGCACCGTCGCGCGTACGTTCCATGGCGTTGTCGAACTTGACGATGCGTTCCAGGAGATAGGCGCAGATGATGGCGCCAAAGGTGTTGCCCACGGCGGTGCCAATGGTGAAAAAGCCGAACGGTTCGCCATGGCGATCGATGAAAGAACACAGCAGCGCCCCGAGGGCAATGCCCGGCCAGAAGCGGTAGCCAAACAGCAGAATGGCCGCCAGCGCGATCCCGGATGGAGGCCAGGCGAGCGAGACAGTATGGGAAAGGAAGGAGGTTTCCTTACCCAGGAGTCCGCCGAGAAAATACAATGCCGTGAGCATTACCACCCGGGTTCCGGTGGTTAGTTGCTTGTTTTCTGCGCCGGTCACAACACCGTCTTGTTTAGCAGTTTTGCCCGGGAACGCCTAGCGCGAAAATTCAGGGACGTGCGCTCGCGGACCGAAGCGGTATTGAAATTTCTGAAATAAAAGGGCAGTTTGGGCGCAATCCGGCGCGCCGGTTTCCAGGCAGCTAACCCCTTTGGCCGATGGCGATCCCGGTCCGGGCAGGCATATTGGTGGCGGGAGCCGCGTGTGGGCGGATACCCTATTCATGACCAAGACCATATTGCGTTTGTTGGTATTGATGTTTTGCCCGGTGGCACTCCTACCGTGCCGCGCCGGGAGCGATGCGCCGCGGCCCAACATCATCCTGATCCTGGCCGATGATATGGGCTATTCGGACCTCGGCTGCTACGGATCGGAGATTGCCACGCCCAATCTTGACCATCTGGCGGCGAACGGGTTGCGCTTCACGCAGTTTTACAACACCCCGCGGTGCTGTCCTTCGCGGGCGGCGCTGTTGACCGGCCTCTACCCGCAGGAAGCGGGCGTGGGCGCCATGATGGAGGATCGGGGCATTCCCGGATATCATGGCGAGTTGAGCGACCACTGTATCACGCTGGCGGAAGCGCTGCGCGGCGCCGGCTACCGTACCGTGATGGTGGGCAAATGGCACCTCAGCCACATCTTCTTTGACGGCAAGAAACAATTGAATTTTGAAACCAACGAGCCGTTCTGGGACAGCAAGCGGGACTGGCCGCTGCAACGCGGTTTCGAGGAGTACTACGGCACCATTCACGGGGTGAGCAGCTATTACGATCCGTTCTCGCTAGTGAGCAACAACGTGCCCATCCGCGCGCCCGCGACGAATTTCTACTACACAGACTCCCTCAGTGAGCATGCCGTGGCGGAGATTGACCAGTGCGCCGGCGGCGACCGGCCGTTCTTCATGTACCTGGCCTACACGGCGCCGCACTGGCCCTTGCAGGCGCCGGCGGCGGACATCGCCCGGAATCGCGCCACCTATCTGGCCGGCTGGGATGTCATTCGCGAGAACCGGTATCAGCGTGAACTGGCCTTGGGACTCATCCACAAAGAGTGGGCCTTGTCGCCGCGCGATCCCCGGGTAATGCCCTGGACCAACGTGGTCAACCAGGATTGGCAGGCCAACCGGATGGCCACCTACGCCGCCATGGTCCAACACCTGGACCAGGGCGTGGGGAACGTGGTGGCGGAGCTGAAACGCAAGCACATCGAGGATAATACGCTGGTCATTTTCCTGTCCGACAACGGCGCGTGCAACGAATCGGTGGAGCCGGGCTGGTACGATGTTCCCAGCCGGACGCGCGACGGCCGGACGGTGAAGGTGGGCAACGAGGACGAGAAGGTCTTGGCCGGGCCGGTGGATGTCTGGCAAAGTTACGGCACGCCTTGGGCCAATGTCAGCGATACGCCTTTTCGCCTGTACAAGCATTGGACTCACGAGGGGGGCATCTCCACGCCCTTCATTGTCCACTGGCCGACGGTGGTCAAGAGCCGCGGGACTTTGACCACCCAGATCGGGCATATTACGGATCTCATGCCCACGCTACTGGAAGTGGCCCGCACGAGTTACCCGGCAACAGCTCATGCCCACACCTTGTTGCCGCTCGAAGGCCAGAGCCTGGAGCCGGTTTTTGAGGGCCGCGAAGCGCCGCGCCTCAAGCCCATCTTCTGGGAACATGAAGGCAACCGGGCCGTGCGGCTGGGCCAATGGAAGCTCGTGTCGCGCTATCCGGACGCGTGGGAGTTGTACGACATGAATGCGGACCGCACCGAGTTGAACAATCTTGCCGGCGCGCAGCCGGAGAAGGTCAGGGAACTGTCGGGGCTATACGACGAATGGGCCAAGCGTTGCCACGTGGTACCGCCGGACCAGTTGCCCGAGCCCAAGCGGGTCCAGCCGGCGCCGCTCGGCGAAGGGGCGAATTAGAACGGGCGGCGGTCGCAATTAGACCGGAGGGTGCAGACAAAAAAACGCGGCTGGAATTGCTTCCAGCCGCGTCTGATAATCTCAGTTCCTCTGACAGTTTAGCGGATCAATAATCCATGCCGCCCATGCCCGGAGCGCCATGGCCGCCGCCGGGGGCCGGCTTTTCCTTCTCGGGGAGGTCGGTGATCAGGCACTCGGTGGTGAGGAGCAGGCCGGCGATGGACGCCGCGTTCTGCAACGCACTGCGGGTGACTTTCTTGGGATCCACGATGCCGGCTTTCACGAGGTCCTCGTATTCGCCGGTGGCCACGTTGTAGCCTTCATTGCCCTTGGCTTTCTTGACGGCCTCGACGATGACGCTGCCTTCCACGCCGGCGTTCTGCGCGAGCAGGCGCAGCGGGGCTTCCACGGCGCGTTTCACAATGCCCACGCCGATGGCTTCGTCTTCGTTGGCCGGCTTGACCGTGTCAATGGCCGGGATGCAGCGCAGGAGGGCGACACCGCCACCCGCCACGATGCCTTCTTCCACCGCCGCGCGGGTGGCATGCAGCGCGTCTTCCACGCGCATTTTCTTTTCCTTCATCTCGGTCTCGGTCGCGGCGCCGACATTGATGACGGCCACGCCGCCGGCCAGCTTGGCCAGACGTTCCTGGAGCTTCTCGCGGTCGTAATCCGAGGTGGTTTCCTCGATCTGACGGCGGATCTGGTTGACGCGGCCCTGGATATCGCTGTTCTTGCCGCCGCCTTCGACGATGGTGGTGTTTTCCTTGTCCACGACCACGGTCTTGGCGCGGCCGAGGTCGGTGAGTTCAACGGTCTCGAGCTTGATGCCGAGGTCTTCGCTGATGAACTTGCCACCGGTGAGCACCGCGATGTCTTCCATCATGGACTTACGGCGGTCGCCGAAGCCCGGGGCCTTGACGGCGCAGACGTTGAGCGTGCCGCGCAGCTTGTTCACCACGAGGGTGGCGAGCGCTTCGCCTTCCACTTCCTCGGCGATGATCAACAGCGGCTTGCCCGTGCGCGCGGCCTTTTCGAGCAGCGGCAGCATGTCCTTCAGGTTGCTGATTTTCTTCTCGAAAATCAGAATGTAAGGATCTTCCAGCTTGGCTTCCATGGTCTCGGCGCTGGTCACGAAATAAGGTGAGAGGTAGCCCTTGTCGAACTGCATGCCTTCGACCACTTCGAGCGTGGTTTCGATGGACT
>CAYTJG010000304.1:0-7499 GCA_964437865.1 uncultured Bifidobacteriaceae bacterium
CCTCTTGTACCCGAAACAAGCGCGCTAGCCAGGCTACGCTACGCCCCGAACCAAAGAAAAAGCGTTCGTTATTCTTGTCCAACCCGGCCACCGACGCAAGTTTATTCGCTGCAAAAAATCGGGCACGTTGGCGGGCGAATGTTTGAGGTTGAATGTTCCCGCATTTTTGTATCCAGTCTTGCATCATGAACGCCGCCCATTGGAACCAGCCGGCCAATATGTTCGCCGCCATCCTCGTCGGCACCTGCTTGTGGGCAGGGGCCGCGTTGCACGCGCAATCGCCCGCCGCGCCGCGCGGCGAGGACCTCGACCATTATCCGGCCGGACCGGATTCCCAGCGCCAGACGGGCGTGCCCCAGGGCGAGACGTTCTCGTTTGCGCTGACCAACTCGCAGTTTTTTCCCGGCGCCCACCGGGCCATCACGGTCTACGTGCCGGCGGAATATAAAAGCGACCAGCCGGCTTGCGTTTACGTGGGACTGGACGGATTGGGTTTCGACGCGCCCGTGGTCTTTGACAACCTGATTCACCGGGGCGAAATGCCGGTGACCATCGCCATTGGGGTTTCTTCGGGCGAAGTGCTTCCGGCCAACGGTGACGGCAATTCCCGGTTCAATCGCAGCTTGGAGTTCGATGGCCTCGATGATGCGCTCGCGCGCTGCGTGACCGAGGAGATCTTTCCCGCGGTGGAACAGCATCGGACGGCCGCCGGGCTGCCCATCCGGCTCTCGCGCGATCCCAACGATCATTGTGCGGGCGGGGCCAGTACGGGCGGCATCGGAGCCTTCACGCTGGCCTGGGAGCGGCCGGACTTGTTCCGGCGGGTGTTCACGGCCATTGGCACGTTTGTGGATATGCGGGGCGGTGACCGTTATCCGGTGCTGGTGCGCGAAACGGAGCCCAAACCGCTGCGCGTCTTCCAGCAGGACGGTTCGCATGACGAATGGATGGGTGGCCCCGAAGTGGGCGATTGGTGGCTGGGCAATCAATATCTCGACGCCGCCCTGGAATTTGCCGGCTATGATCATAAGCATGTGTGGGGCACCGGCACGCATAATGGCACCCACGCGGCGGCGATTTTCCCGGACGCCATGCGCTATTTGTGGCAGGGCTGGCCGGCGCCGGTGGCGGCTCGGCCGGCGGCCTCGCAAAATGTTCTCTTGCGGTCGGTGCTCGATTCCTCTTCGCCCTGGCAACCGGTAGGCGAGGCTGGGGATGCGTGCGACCATCTGGTCGTGAATCCGCAGGGCGAAGTCTTTTTCGTTGATCGCGCCGCCAAACGCGTGCGCAAATTGGACACCAAAGGAGCTATCACCGAAGCGGCGGGCATTCCAATCGATCAGGCGTTTGCCTTCGCGGCGGATGGACGCGTGGTGACCGCTCCGCAAGTCGGCGCGGCCTGCCTTACCGTGACCGCTGACGGCAACCTTTACGCCACCAAGTCCGCGGCCGGTCAAGTGTGGCTGGTGAAACCCGATGGCGCCAAGATCCTGCTGGATTCGGGCCTGCAGGCTCCCACGGGCATCGCGTTGTCCCCGGACGACTGCTGGCTGGCGGTCTTGGAGCATCAAACACACTGGGGCTACAGCTATCGGGTGAGGCCGGATGGCACGGTGGATGCCAAACAGCGGTTTTACTGGGTGCATGTGCCCGCCGGGGCCGACGATAGTGGGGCCGGGGACGCGTGTATGGATCGGGAAGGGCATTTGTACGTGGCCACGCGGCTGGGCGTGCAGATTTTTGATCGCAACGGCCGCTCACGCGCCATCCTGCCGCTGCCATCCGGTGAGGCCACGAGCGTAAGTTTTGGCGGCGCCGGCTTCGATACACTTTACGTGACGAGCGGCGGCCATTTGTCCAAGCGCCACGTGAAAGCCGTCGGCGCGCCCGCCTTTGAGCCGCCCATCAAGTTGCCGCCTTGGGGAGCCGGGTGAGGCAATTGAAGATGCCGATTGCCGGTTTTGCCCATAAAAGTCGTGACAGGGCGGGATCATCTCCGCGCTTCCCAACCGGCGACTTTTTTGTCAACCTCGTCTCAACCCGCAGATTCCCAAGCGCCTAAACAACCCGGATGTTTGCGGTCACGCAAATTTATGTTCAAGACCATCGCAACGCCTCTCTGGCTGGCCCTCGTCACTTGGTCCCTCTTCGCCTTTCCAGCCGCCGCGCAGATCTCTCGCGTGGACTTGGGCGGTGCGTGGGAGGTGTCTGCGGCCGGTAGCAACGACTGGTTCGCCGCCTCTGTCCCCGGCAGCATCCACACGGATCTCCTCGCCGCCAAGCGCATCCCCGACCCGTTCTTTGGCACGAATGAAGTGGCGGTGCAATGGGTGGGCGAACGGGCCTGGACGTATCGGCGCACGTTCAACGTGCCGGACGGGTTCCTGAAGAAAGAACACCAGCTTTTGCGGTGCGAAGGTCTGGACACGCTGGCCACCGTGACCATTAATGGCCATCAGGTGGCGCACACCGACAACATGTACCGCACTTGGGAGTTCAACGTGCAGCATCTCCTCCAGGCCGGCAACAATTCCATCGAAATCACCTTTGATTCCGTACTGCCCTATATCGATGCCAAGGAAAAGGAGCGGCATTTGCCCACGTGGAATTACCCCGGCTCCAGTTATGTGCGCAAGACGCCCTGTAATTTCGGCTGGGATTGGGGTCCCACGCTGATCACTTGCGGCATCTGGCGGCCCATTGTGCTGGTGGGCTTTGACACCGCGCGGTTGGACAACGTGCTGATCACGCAAGACCACTCGCAGCCGGGCAAAGTACGCCTCACGGTGCAGGTGACGGCTGACCCGCCGGCCAATCCGCCGCCGTTGAAGGCCAGCGTGACCGTGGCCGACCCGGATGGCAATGTCTGTGCCTCCACCAATTATGATCTGGCGGCCGGCCAGGGAGCCACGGATTTCACCCTCGCCAAACCGCGCCTGTGGTGGCCGGCCGGCATGGGTGAGCATCCCCTGTACACCGTCAAAGTGGCGTTGCTGAATCAGCAGGGCGGCGAATTGGATACCACTTCCAAGCGCATCGGCCTGCGTACGATGCATGCCATTCAGCAAACGGACAAGGCGCCCCTGCATTTTGAGGTCAACGGCGTGCCGTTCTTTGCCAAAGGCGCCAACTGGGTGCCCCCGGACGTGTTTCCCAACCGCATCACCAGGGAAAGTCTCCGCCGGTTCATGACCGATGCCGTGGCGGCGAACATGAACAGCCTGCGGTTCTGGGGCGGCGGCAACTACGAGCAGGACGAGCTGTTTGATTTGTGCGATGAATTGGGCCTGTGCGTGTGGTTGGACTTTAAATTCGCCTGCACCACCTATCCGAGCTACGACCCGGCGTTCTTGGAGAGCGTGCGGGCGGAGGCCCGCGACAACGTGCGACGCCTGCGGCATCACCCGAGCATCGCCGTCTGGTGCGGCAACAACGAGATCATGTTCTTTCGCGGGCAGGATGAGTGGACTTCGGAGAAGATGAGCCAAGCCGATTATTATACGCTGTTCCGGGATACGCTGGGCGAAGTGATTCGCGCGGACGACCCCGGGGCTGATTTTGTGACCGGGTCGCCGGATTGCGGCGATGTGCATTTCTGGGAAGTGTGGCATGGCGGCAAGCCGTTCGAGAAATACGGCGATATTCACGGGTTCATGAGCGAATTCGGCTTCCAGGCTTGGCCGGTGCCGGCCACGGTGGATGCCTTCACTACCCCGGAGGATCGCAACACCGTTTATTCCAAGGTGATCATGCATCACATGCGCTCCAATCGCGGCTATGTGGGGGTGAAAGAGGATGGCAAGATCGGCACCGACAAGATCATGATCCTGGTGCGGATGTACTTCCATGAGCCGAAGGATTTTGAAAGCACGCTCTGGCTGAGCCAGATCACGCAGGCTTACGGGATTGAGCTCGGCGTGCTGGGCTGGCGGCGGGAGATGCCCCGGAGCATGGGCTGCATGTTTTGGCAGTTCAACGACACCTGGCCGGGCACCTCCTGGTCGTCGGTGGATTATTTCGGCCGCTGGAAGGCGCTGCAATTTCGGGCGCGGCATTTCTATTCACCGCTGCTGGTTTCGGGTGTGTGGGACGACCAAACCAAGGCGGTCACCCTTTGGACGACCAGTGACCGGCTGCAGCCGGTCAAGGGCACGGTGCGTTGGAGCGTGACCGACCTGGCCGGCAAGGTGCTTGATGCCGGTTCCCAAAAGGCCGCGCTGCCCGCGCAGCAGAGCCAGTTGGCCAAGACGCTGAATTTGGCCCCGCTGGTGGAGCGTTACGGCACCACCAACCTGCTGGTCTGGGCCAGCTTGGAGGTCAACGGTCAGACCGAATCACAAAACCTGGTCACGCTGGCCAAAGCCAAGGAACTGGCGCTGCTGGATCCGCAGTTGAAGACCGACGTGAGCGGGGACGGCACGGATTGGACAATCACCATCCAGGCGGGGCATCCGGCCTTGTGGACTTGGGTGGAAGTGGCTGGCGAAGCCCGTTACTCGGATAACTTCATCCATATTGCCCCCGGCACGCCGGCCCGGGTGGAGGTGCATTTGGCGCAACCGGTTACCAAAGCCGATCTGCTGGCCGGCCTCAAGGTGCGGAGCCTGTTCGATACCTACAACGCGCAATAAGCAGTTGCCGGCCGCCGAATCAATAGTTGCCGGCGTATTTCTGCCGGTTGGCGTCGGTATTCGCCCACAGATTCAGCGGTTTCAGAGCCTTGGGGAATTTGTAGTACTGCGCGCTGCCGTCGGTCATGCCATAGTTTGCCCCGCCTGAGCCATAACCGGCCACGCGGTCGTTGGGCATGGCGTCGTGGGCGCTTTGGTTGAGGATGCCTTCGAAATCATTGCCCTCACCCTCGTTCACGTCCATGTAATAATCCCCGTGGCCGGCGGTTTTCTCGCCGAATAGGAGCGTTTCGCTGGGGTGGAGAATGCCGCTTTCCTTCATCGCGTCACCGAGATTGAGCCCGTTGGCGCCGTCGTTTTGAAACACATCGTTCCAACCATTGATGAAGTAGCTGCGCGGGGCGTTGTCGGCCGCGTTGGTATCTCCGTTGGAATAGGGGGCGTTGGTGGTCTCGCTGGGACACAGCAGCAACTTGATGTTCTTTCCGTAATTCTCAAACATCTTGTCCGGCCAGCGGTCGGTATCCGACCGGGGGGGATAGACTCCCTGGAAGTCGCCGATGTATAATTGCCCGGCCGTGGCGAGCTGGCGGACGTTGTTCATGCAGGAAATCCGCCGGCCGGCTTCCTTGGCCTTGGCCAGCACGGGCAGCAGCATCGCCGCCAAAATGGCAATGATGGCGATGACCACGAGCAGCTCGATGAGCGTAAAAGCCCGTTGGGTCCGGGACTTGCATCCGGCGGTGTCCAAAATATTATCTTCGTGATTTTGCATAACCGATTATCCTTTTGATGCGTCTAACCTAACAATCCGACGTACGGGAACGCTCCAACGTTACACATTTTATGACAAAAAAGAGTTTTACGCTAATTTTTTTGGCCATTGTCTTGGTGGCGGTTTATGCGATTTGGTTCACCGACTGGTTCAAAGCCGCGCCGCTGCGCATTTCCCACACCAGCCGGAACATCGAGCGGCTCGCCGCCCGCGGCAACGCCCTGCCCGGACTGCGGTTCCGCGTAAACCCGATGACCCCGCTCAAAGAGTTGAAGGTGGTGCCGGTGGCGGCGCTGGCCACCAACGCCAATGCCATGCCGGTCTGGCACCTGGTTTCCGACTCGAACTCGGTGCCGGTGGATGAGTTTTCCTATGGGTTTGATATTCACGGCATGCGGCCGGCCCTCGCGGGGGTGCGTCCCGAAGCGCTCGAAACGAACGTAACCTACCGCTTGTTCATCACCGCCGGCCGGGCCAGGGGCGAGCACGATTTCGAGCTGCAATAACGGGACTCCGTCAGCGCGCCGCGATGGGTTTGCCGGCCAGGTGGCACGCCGTGGCGTGGCCGGGTGCGGTTTCTGCCAGCGGCGGCACCTCGGTTTGGCAGCGCGGCTCGGCAATCGGGCAGCGCGGATGAAAGGGGCAGCCGCCCGGCGGGTGCAGGGGCGAGGGCACATCTCCCGGCAGGAGCACGCGTTCCTGTTGGGTGTCTGGATCCACTTCCGGCACCGCGGAAATCAGCGCCTGCGTGTAGGGATGGCGGGGGGCGCGGATGAGCTCCCGCGCGGCGGCGGCTTCCACGATTCTGCCCAGATACATCACCAGCACACGATGGCTGATATGCTCCACCACCGCCAGGTCATGGGCAATGAACAGGTAGGCCATGCCCCGCTGCTGTTGCAGGTCCCGGAGCAAATTGATGATCTGCGCCTGCACGGAAACATCCAGCGCGCTCACCGGTTCATCGCAGACAATCAATTCCGGTTCCACGGCCAGCGCCCGGGCGATGCCCACCCGCTGGCGTTGCCCGCCGCTAAATTCGTGGGGATACCGCCGTGCGTGGCCGGCATCCAGCCCCACCGCGGCCAGTAATTCCGCAATCCGCTTCCGCCGGGCCGCCGCGGTGTCAGTCAATTGGTGGATGTCCAGGGCCTCGCCAATGATATCCTCCACCGTCATGCGGGGATCGAGCGAGCCAAAGGGATCCTGGAAGATCATCTGGAATTTGCGCCGCCGGGCGCGCAAGGCTTGGCCGCGCAATTGGCCCAGGTTTTCCCCGGCCAGGAAGATCTCGCCGGCCGTGGGTTCCACCAGCCGCAGGATGGCCCGGGCGAGCGTGGATTTGCCGCAGCCGCTTTCACCCACCAGGCCCAGCGTTTCGCCCGCGGCCAGCTCCAAGCTTACGCCATCCACTGCCTTCACCGTTTCGTGGTCGCGGCGGAACAGGCCCGGTCGTACGGGGTAATGGACTTTTAGGTTTTTGACCTCGAGCAGACTCATTTCACCCCGGGAAACGCCAGGTACTTTCTGGCGTTGGCGTAGCAGATGTCCTTGATCATGGCGCCCACCAGCTTTTCATCGTCCGGGATCAGGCCCTGCTTCAAATCGCGCCCCACCAAGTTGCACAGCGTACGGCGGAAGTATTCATGGCGCGGATAGCTCATGAACGACCGCGAATCGGTGATCATGCCCACAAACCGCGAAAGCAGGCCCAGGTTGGACAAGGCGTTGAGCTGCCATTCCATGCCTTCCTTTTGGTCCAGAAACCACCAGCCCGAACCCCATTGGATCTTGCCCGGAATGGTGCCATCCTGAAAATTTCCGATCATGGTGCCCAGGGCGTAGTTATCCGCGGGATTCAGGTTGTAAATGATGGTCTTGGGCAGGGCATTCTCCGTGTCCAGCCGGTCCAGATAGGCCGCCAGCGCCTGGCATTGCGGAAAATCGCCGATGGAATCGAACCCCGTATCCGGCCCGAGCTGGCGGAACTGCCGGGTGTTGTTGTTGCGGAGCGCCCCCAAATGGAGCTGCTTGGTCCAGCCGCGCTGGGCGTCCAGGTGCCCAAAGAACAGCATCAGGTGGGTCGCAAACTG
>CAYTJG010000305.1:0-7497 GCA_964437865.1 uncultured Bifidobacteriaceae bacterium
AGCCCACGACTCCGAACGTCGTCGCCTACAAATTGCGGGGACCGGCCGAGCAATGGCGCTCCGGGGGGCGGAGCACTTCTGACGTCGTGCCCTACAACTAAAGGCTGAAGCAGGGAAAAAGGACCGAAGAGCATTCGTTACCTCATGCCCTACAAGGCCCAATTTCTGCGCGTACCCTGGCCGGGCCCGGTTGAACAGCCCACGACTCCGAACGTCGTCGCCTACAAATTGCGGGGACCGGCCGAGCAATGCGGTCCTCGATGTTTATCGTGGGCGAAATCTTCAAGGGGCCTTTCGGCGGTCGCGGAGCGACGCTGGAGATTAGCCCGGCACAGTGTGCCGGGTACTTGTGGCAAAAATGAAAACGTCCTGAAGGGATAGAGGAATTCCGGCGTCCCTTCGGGACGCATAAATTCTTTTGGCGCGAGACCAGACACTGGCGTGTCTGGCTAAAATCCAAGGTCGCTCCGCGACACTTCCCTTTACCCATTACAAACGTCGAGGAACCAGAAATCTGGCGTGCGCCCGGCGGGGTGGGCGGACCCTCATTTCGCTTTTTAAAAGCCTGATTTTCGGCCATAATTCCGGTGTGCAGAAGGCGATTTTGGCCATTGTTTTGTTCGCCGGCGCGAGTTTCTTCTTTGCGCTGGCCGAGACGGCTTTGTTTTCGCTGAGCCAATGGCAATTGGCCCACCTGCTGCAGCGGCATCCGCGCCGGGGCAAAATGGTGGCGGACCTGCTGAAGCGGCCGGAGGATTTGCTGGCCACGCTGGTGCTCGGCAACACGTTTGCCAACGCCGCCGTGCTGGCCGTGGCGCTCCATGAGGTCTTTGAACGCCAGTGGGGGCTCACGCTGACCATGATTTCCCTCCTGGCCGTGGTGCTGATGGGCTGTGAGGTCTTTCCCAAGACCCTGGCCGTGCGCCGCGCGGAACGCTGGGCGGTGCGCGTGGCCTGGTTGTTGTTTGGCCTCGAGAAGGTCTCCCGGCCGCTGCATGGTTTTGCCCAATGGCTCAACATGGTCCTCTTCCGCAAGGCCCTGATACCCCCCGCCTCGACCGCCAAGCTGACCGAGGCGGAATATCAGGAACTGCTCGAGATGGCCCTCCAGCAGGGCACGCTCGCCGAAACGGAAAAGGAAATCATCCTCCAGATCATCAACCTGGACCAGCGCATCGCCCGCGAAGTCATGCGCCCGCGCACCGCCATGGCCAGCTTGAGCGATGAAGCCACGCTCGAAGAGATGATCGCCGCCGCCAAATTCCACAAATACCGCCGCCTGCCCATCTACGACGAGACGCCGGACACCATCGTGGGCATCCTCAACACCCGCGCCCTGCTGCTCGACCCCAAAATCGAGCTGGCCGATGCCATTGAATTTCCGTCCTTTGTACCGGACACCATGAATTTGCTCCAGCTCTTCCGCGCCCTGCAAAAACAGCAGCGCGGCATGGCAATCGTGCTGGACGAGTTTGGCGGCACCACCGGCATCGTTACCATGGAAGACATCCTGGGTGAATTGGTCGGCCGGCAGCGTCCCCCCACCCTGGCGGAAGGCTTCGTGATGACCAAACTGGCGCCCGGCCGCTGGCATGTCAGCGGCACGATGCGCCTCGATGATTTCCGTCGGGAGTTCCCGGCCCTGCCGGACGTGCCCGAGGTGGATACCATGGGCGGTCTGCTCACCCACCTCCTCGGCGTGGTGCCGGACGCCAACGAATCGACCATCTTCGCCGGCTTGAAACTGACCGCCCAGGTCACCGACGGGCGGCGCGTGACCGAACTGCTGGTCCGAACGCTCAAATGACGCCCCACCATGAATGACAGCTTTCTGAAATACTTGCTGCTGGCGTTGTGCTTTGGCGCCTCCTTCCTCCTGTCGGGCATGGAGGCCGGTGTTTTTGCGCTCAACCGCCTGCGCATCCGCCGGTTGGCGCGCAACGGCCATCCCTCCGCCCAGATCCTGAACCGGTTCCTCGAAAAACCGGAACGGTTTCTCTGGACCATTCTGGTGGGCAATACCCTCGCCAACTTCATCATCCTCGGCTGGATCCTCGTCCGCCTTCACGACTGGTCCGTCAGCCGAAATGTGCGACCGGCCGCCCTGATCCTTTTCGCCGTCATCGTGTTTCTCTTTTACACCTTCTTCGATCTCCTGCCCAAGATGCTCTTCCGCGCCAATCCGAATACCCTGTGCCTTTCGGTGGCCCGGGTCTTTCGGCTCATCAACTTTCTGCTCATCCCGCTGGTGGGCATTGCGGAAAGCGTTTCCCGGGTCTTGCTGCAATGGACCGGCGGCCAGGTGTTCAAGGGACAATTGTTCGGCAATCGTGAGGAAATGCGCGCCGTCATGCGGGAATCCGGCCAGACCCTGACCGATGACCAACACGCCATGGTCAACCGCATCCTCGACCTGCAAAATTATACCGTGGCCCAAATCGCCAAACCGCTGGCGAACATCGTGGCCGTCGAAGCCCTCACCCCCTTGCGCGACGCCCTCGCGCTGGCGCGCGACAAAAACCTCTCGCGCCTGCCCGTGTGGGAAGTCCGCGACCGCCAACGCCGGGTGGCCGGCATGCTCGACGTGGGGCCGCTGCTCTACCGGGACGGCCTGGACCTGGACAAGCCGGCCAGCGCCTACATGATCCCCGCCGTCTTCGTCAATGAAGCCGTCCACCTGGAGGTGGCCTTGCGCCTCATGCAACGGGCCGGCCAGCGCGTGGCCATCGTGCTCTCCCGCGAACGCAAGGAAGTAGGCATCATCGCGCTCAAGGATATTTTGGAAGTCATGTTTGGAGAAATGAAACTGTGACTCTGGTTTCAACCCATATCCACCCTGCTCCCGCAAGCGCACCGGCGGTTCGCCCCGCGGGGTCCAAAGGCCTGGCATCATGAACGGAGATGCCCTGCTCATGATCGTGCTGAAGATCCTCGCGCTGCTGGCGCTGGTGCTCATGAACGCCTTTTTCGTGACCGCCGAGCTGGCCATGGTGCGCATCCGCGACACCCAATTGGCGGCGCTCTCCGGCAAACGCACTCGCCGCGCCCGCACCGCCCGCCACATTCTGGCCCATATCGACGCCTACCTCGGCGCCACGCAGTTCGGCATCACGCTGGCCAGCCTCGGGCTGGGCATGGCGGTGGAACCCGTGTTCAACGGACTCCTCAGCCCCCTGTTCCACCTGCTCGGCATCACGTCCGTTTCACTGCAACACCACATCGCCTTGGGCGTGGGCTTCTTCATCAACTGCTACCTGCTGATCGTGGCCGGCGAACTCGTGCCCAAGGCCATCGCCATCCGAAAAACGCTTTCCACGGCCCTGTTGACCGCCGGCCCGCTGACCTGGTTTTACCGGGTGTCGTTCCCATTCATCTGGTTGCTGAGCCGCTCGGCGCGCTTGATCGTAACCTGGCTCGGAGTGGGCACCGACGGACCGCAGGCGGGACAATCCGAGGAGGAACTGCGCATCATCCTCGGCGCCGCCAAAGGTTCGCCCGACCGCCGCAACCTGATTCTCAACGCGCTGGACCTCCGCCATCGCACGGTGCGCGAAGTGATGCGCCCGCGCAACGAAGTGACGGTCCTGGATTCCGCCGCCACCATCGCCGACTGCATCGCCCTGGCGGAAAAAACCCGCTATTCACGGTTTCCCATCTGCGACGATGGCGACCCGGACAAGGCCCGCGGCGTCATCCACATCAAGGACCTGTACGCCTTCCGGGACCGCGCCAAAACGGCGGCCGACCTGTTGCCGTTGACGCGCAAGCTCCTCTGCGTGCCGGAAACCGCCCGGCTGGAGCGGCTCTTGCAGCGGTTCCTCGAGAAAAAATCCCATTTCGCTTTCGTCGTGGATGAATTTGGCGGCACCCTGGGCATCGTTACCCTGGAAAACGTGATCGAGGCGATTGTCGGTCAAATCCAGGACGAATTTGACGCCGAGGCCACCCAGTTCGTCCGCCGGAGCGAAAACGTCTGGGAAGTTTCGGGCACCCTGCCCCTGCATGATCTGGAATCGATCATCGGTCCGGTGGCCCACGACGAAGGGGTGGCCACCGCCAGTGGCTGGGTGACCCAGCAGTTGGGTGGATTCCCCAAAACAGGCGATGACCTGGTCGTGGGCGACTACGATCTGCACGTGGAGGCCATGGATGGACTGCGCGTGGCGCGCTTGAAGATCACGCGCGTCAAAACCGCGGACACCGCCACTACCAGCGCATCCCCCGAACTGCAAAAGTCGCCGTGATGATGCCGAGGCCGGCATCCACTCCGACCGGACCCCATTGTTTGAGCCGGGCCGCCCCGACGGCAAACAGCGCCAAGGCTCCCAGCCAGACCAGCAGCGGGTGAATATCCGGAGCCGAGGGATTGCCGGGCTGCTTGCGAATGAGCAACGGCGACGCGAACACCAGGATCAACAGCACCACGAAGGGCCAGGTCAGGAAATTAAGCAGACTCACCCCCTGCCAGGTCACGGCCAACCGGGTCGGCTGCCAGAGCCAGAAATGCTTCACGTGCCAGGCGTAGGGTTCCAGCGCCACCTCAAAAAACGTGGCCAGCACCACGGTAAGACCGATGAGCCAGAAGCCGTAGTTCGTCACCTTGCGCCAGGGCCGCAACATGAGCCGGGCGAGGCCGCGTCCGTTGAAAATGGCAATCACCCAGAGCAGCGGCACGGTCCAGGGAATCGTGTCAAAAATCCGGGTGCCCGCGGCGGAAGTGAACACGATGGGTCCAAACGGCAGGGAAAAACCCGGATTGGCGCTCAGCGCCTGCGCCAGCCCCCCCACGCCGGCGGCGAGGGCGGCGGCCGGCAGCACATTCTGCAGCGGCAACTGCCGGGCCAGCGCGGCCACGCTGGCGAGGGCGGCCAGGACGATGATCGCCACGTCCCATTCCCGGGCACAGCCCGGTGCGGCCAACTCCACGAGGAAGACCAAGCCCAGGACCGCGTTCAGCCCCCAGAAAAAATATTTAGCAGTGCTGGCCGGTGCAGACATTATTTTCAAATAGTTTAGAAAGATTGTGCGGCGGGCGAAACCAAAAGTGAGGCGGCGCGAAATCCGCCCGTCGGCCGCGAATCATCCCAGCAATCCCTTCCACAGAAAATAACCGTAGGCGGCGACCAACCCCAGGCCGATCAACCGCGGCAAACGCCCCAACGCCGCCACAAACAGAAAATGCACGGCGGTGGCGCCCAGCAACAGTTCCATGCCAAAATGGAAGAACGGCGGCAAATCCATGGGCCGGTAGAGCGCGAAAATTCCCAGACAAAGGGGGATGGAAATGTGGGCGTCGCCCACTTGAGAGGTGTAAACCACTTCCGGTTGCTTGCGCCAGCCATAGTAAATCGCCAGCACGGCATTGGGCAGCACCATCAGCCAGCCGCTCAGCCAGCCAAGATGATTGGCGCTGATGAAGCCCGTGTGAAACTGCGAAACCCACGCCACCAACCAGCCGATGCTCACATAGGTGGCGTACGCTCCAACCGCCAGCAGGGTCAGATCCACCGGCAGCATCCAGCTCAACGCCGACTTGCCCTGCCGCTCATTCTGCTTGAGTACTTCAATGACATGGAAACACTGCCAGAATAAAAACAGCCCCACCAGGACCAGCCCGTCATTGAAATCCAGCCGGCCTTTGCGGCCCATGGCCCAGACCACCCCGGTGAAGAACATCACGGCCACCAGCGTCAGCAGCAGCGAGAGCCGGTCCAACTCATGCAGGTTGCCGCCGGGTTTCTCTTTTTTGGCGTCCGCCTTCTTCCGTGGCACCACGTTCATGCCCCAGACCAAAGCCGGCACCCCCAGCACCAGCGTCATGTTTGTGACGTTGTTCACCAACGAATTCACCATCACGTCGGAACCCTTGCCGCTGGTCTGACCCAGCACGAACGCAAAAATGAGATTGCCCATCCCCGAACAGTACGGCATCACCAGCGTTCCCAGCACCGTGCCCTCGAAACCCCGCGCGCTCATGGCTTCCAACCGCCAGATCATCAGCAAGGACGCCACCAGGAACAGCGCCAGAAACAGCCAGGGCGCGAAGACACCTTTGGCCTCAATCCAATGGATGAACGGATTTAACAACACCCGCCGAAACTATGCCAAAAAGGGCGCGCAGGCGATATTAACTTATTCAAGCTTTCTGCCCCACCGCCAGCGCCGGCGCCCCGGCCGGCCGATCCCGGAAAGCCCACAGGAAATAGCCCAGCACCACGGCCACCATGCCCGTGAGCCCCCACCAAAACAGGGGCCACGGCGAGACCGAGCGAGCGGCACAGGCGTCGTGCCACCAACCGCTGCCGAGATAACCAATCAGGTTGCCCACGCCGCCGCTGAGCAACGCCAGCAGCGCCTGCGCGCGCGTGCGCCACGCCGGATCGATCCGTTGGTTCAGGTAAATCTGCGCGGTGATGAAAACGAGCACGTAAGAGGCGCCGTGGAGCGTGATGCCCAGCAACAAGGTCAGCGGGGTGTTCAGGCCGCTCAAACCAAACCGGGCCAAGCCAAAACACAAACCGACCGCAATGATCCATTTCAAACGCCAATGATGCAACAGCCACCCGAGACTGAACATGGCCACGATTTCCGTGACTTGGGCCAGGCTCATCCACGCGCTGGTGTGTCCGAAACCCAGCGCCCGCAAATGCGCCGGCGCATAGGGATAAAAGGCGCACACGGGAATGTTGAACAGCGCGGCCACCGCAAAAACCACCCGGGTGTCCCGGTCTTTTAGCAGCGTCAGGGCATCCAAACCCAGGCGTTCATGCCACGAAAGATGGGCGGCCGACGAGGGCATCTCCAGCGCCGGCAGAAAATAGGTGAAGCCCGCCACCAGCAGCCAGACCACCGCGCCCAAATACGCCGCGTACGCCGACCGGTCCAGGCTCAAACCGCCGATCAACAACGCCCCCGCCATCCAACCCACGGTCGCCAGCGAGCGGACGGGGCCAAACTCCTTTTTGGCGTCCGCCAACTGCGCAAAGACCAGCGCGGTGGAGATGCTGAACATGGGCGCATAGAACACGGAGAAAACCTGGATCAACAGCAGCACCACGCCCGGGCCGAGGTGATGCTGAACGGCCGCGGCAATGCCCGCCATCAGCACGCCGGAGGTGGTGGCCAGCCACCGCAAGACCCGGGCCGGCGGCACTTGGCGGTCGGCCATGGCCCCGAACATCAGCGGTGAAATGAAAGCCGCCAAAGCCGAGGCCGCAAAGGCATACGGTTTGATCGCCTGCAAACCGTTGGCGTCCAGCATGGGTCCCAGCGGCACGAACCAAATGCCCATGCCGGCCGCCTGGATAAAAAACAAGATCATCAACTCGGCGTACTCAGCCTTGCGCAAAGTCGTCAACATTCCCGGCAAGGATAGCAATTGGCCCCCGAAATCAAAGCCGGACGTTTCCGCGTGGGTGGGGCGCGTCTCTCCGAGCGCGCCGCGAACGTGGCGTGGCGACTCGCTATCCTGGGCGATCATGAGCGTAACGAGGCGTT
>CAYTJG010000306.1:0-7482 GCA_964437865.1 uncultured Bifidobacteriaceae bacterium
ATTTTAGCGACAACAAACGTCTGCCACCCGCATTTTAGATGTCGCGGCGACATCTAAAATGACGGGAGATGTCGCGGCGACATCACACCTTCGCCCAAGGTGTGTTTATATAGTGGTGGCATGACCAATAAACGCCATAGGAAGGCGGAAGTGCCCCGGCGGAATGATCTTCGTACGGCCACGGTAAAGGCAGGTAAAACCAGGTAAAGGTACTTTTTTTTATTTGCTGGTGGCTGAGCGGGAAACGAAGAGAGGTATGGGCACTAATTGGGCGGTCATCCGCCTACGCTAAAGCTACGGCGCGACGAGGGGGGGCAGAGGTCAGAGGTCAGAGGTCAGAGGTCAGAGGTCAGGGGTCAGGGGTCAGCGGTCGAAGAGCACTCGTCACCTCGTGCGCTACAAAAGAAACCCTGTCGCCCCGGCGCGCTCGGAGAGACGCGCCCTACCGTCGGCGCCCTACAAACTGCGGGGGCGGCCGGCCGGACAGGAATGTTGCGGGTTGTTGCACCCCGGTTGTTGCAAATGTTGCACTTTAAATCGTTGACCATCAAAGTTGTAGCGGGTGTTGCAGGTTTTTAGAGCATATCATCATGGCACACCTCGAATTCCTCCTTGGGATAAACGGTGTCATAGTGGCCGCGGCGTCCCACGGCAGTTCAAGCAAGAAACAGAGCCGGGACGGCTCTGCCACCTTGGGGCTGGTGGCGAAAAGGAAACCGTCCTGATGGGACAGGGGAAATCCGGCGTCCCTTCAGGACGCATGAATTTGTTGGGCGCGAGACCAGACACTGGCGTGTCTGGCTAATATCCAATGTCGCTTCGCGACCGCCGAAAGGCACCTTGAAGATTTTAGCGACAACAAACGTCTGCCACGTGCATTTTAGATGTCGCGGCGACATCTCACCTGGTCCGGGGATCTGTTATATTGGCGGGGATGCGGACTATACCGACATCGAGTATGGCGGGTGGCGCGGGCGGCGATGGAAAAGTCGTCGCGCAGGGCGAAGGCCGCCGTGCCTGGGAGGGGCGCTCCCTGGATTGGCCTGGGCGGTGGGGGCAAAAAATGGCCCAAACAAAGAAACACAAAGAAACACAAAAAAACATAGATTCGAAAGCGGAAAGCGGAAACAAACCCTGCCCGGGGCGGGGCGCTCCATGGTGTGGCCTGGGCGGTGGGGGCAAAGGTCAAAGGTCAAAGGGGTCCAAGCCCAAACCAAGCGCCCGCAATGTGCGATCAAACCCCAGGAACGCACACAGCCAGCCACCGCAGAATGCCGCCGGTCCGATTCCAACCGCAGCATTGGGAAGGACAGCGGCGTCTGCTCTGTCAAACCCCATGCCAGCGCCACCCACGCCGACAGCCAATCTCTCTTCGTCTGGGATTCCGCCGACCGCGAGCATTGTTGACTGCCGCGGCTGGTGGAAGGATGTTGGCGGTATCAAGCGATGCGGTTCAATTTGAACTGTCGTTTGCCTCCAGTTTCCGCCACATCACCCCATATACGGCGATGCAGACAAAACACACGAGCGGCACGACAAAGCCGATGCGCATAGAATGCACATCGGCGATATGACCCATGAATGGCGGCGCGATCGCCCCTCCGACGATGGACATGACGATCAGCGACGATCCCAGCTTGGTGTGGTTGCCCAAGCCACGAATGCCCAGCGCGAAAATCGTCGGATACATCACGGACATGAAAAAGAAGGTGCCAAATAAGGCAACCATACCCAGTTCACCGCCCTTCATGGCCACGGCGGTCAATCCCACGTTGATCACCGCATAAGCCGCAAGAACCAAATGCGGCTTGAACAGGCTAATGACCACGCTGCCGCACGCCCGTCCAGCCGTGAACAAGACAAAACCGATGGCGCCCAGCCACGTAGCCGCTCTTGCCGGCGTCACGCTGGCATCGTTTTCGAGGACATAATTCACGCAAAAACTGAAAATCCCCGTCTGTGCTGCGACATAAAGAAACTGCGCAACGACGCCAAGCGTAAAATGTTTGCGACGAAACATGTCCCAATGCTGCGTCACCACAAAGAAGGAACCAGCATAGGCGGCAACGAGCAGACCGACTTTAACCGGGTCAAGCAAACCGGCCGGCAAAGCGAGCAGCACCCAGACCAGCCCCAATATCGGCGCAATGAAAAAGTAGAGTAGTCCCCAAACAATCGCCAACGCGATGCCGATGCCAATCATCTGACCTCCGGTGGGCTTGATACTGGCTTCGAGTTCGCCCGATCCCTTGCTTTCTTCTTCGGCGCGCAAATCCGGCACCCGGGCAAAAACAAAAACCAGCGTCCAAACGGCCGCAAAAATGCCAATGCCAAGGTAGGGCGTGGAAAGACCAGCGTTGGCATTCCCGCCGCCAGCAAACAAGAAATGCCCGCCGATGATCGGCCCAAGCACCCAGCCAACGCCATTGAAGGTCTGAGCGATGTTGATGCGCGTGGCACCGCCACTCGCCGATCCGAGCACGGTGGTGTACGGATTGGCGATGGTTTCAAGACAGGTCATCCCGGCGGCGATAACGAACAGCCCGAGCAGAAACGACGAATAGGTTCCGATGCCCGCGGCATGGATAAGCCAGAAGGCTCCGCCGGCAATTAGAATGAGCCCCAACAGAATGCCGCCTTTGTAGCCAAACCGCCGGGCGATCAAGCCGGCAGGAATCGCCATCAGAAAATAGCCCAAATAGTTGGCGAACTGCACCAATCCCGACTGTTCCTTGTTGATGTGCAGCGAATCCTGGAAGTGCTTATTCAGAATGTCGATCATCCCGTTGCAAAAGCCCCACAGTAGGAAGAGCGAAGTGACCAGGGCGAAAGTAATGATGAGGTTCCTGCCGTCGTCCGTGCGGAAGAGTCCGCCGGCTGAAGTACCTGATGAATTGGAGGTTTGCACAGGCGTAATCATGGTTTTAGTGGCTGGTTGGATCGACCGTCATTTCCATCTTCAGGGCTGAGCTGGCTTGAGATTGCTCCCGATGATTTTCAGCGAGCAGGTCAGGTCACTGACTTTTTTGTCCGGCAATCGGACCACCAATCCATCGGTGGTCTGGGTGAAGGTCAACCGGCCTTTGTACCCAAGCAATTCAATGCGCTTGATGTGGTTGACGCCCGGGTCTTCCGTCTTGGCGAGTGACCGGATGGTCACTTGATTCTCCGCCGGCCAGCCAAGTGCAATCGCATAGAGCGTTTTACCTTTGGTCGTAAATCGGATGTCCTTGGCACTATAGGCGACTTTCGTGTCATTAAAACTACCGCTCTTCTCCACCTTCGCAGAGCCTTCACCGTATATCAGCCACGGGCGGGTGCCATAGATCGCCTCGCCATTAACCGCGGTCCAATCGGCCAGCTCCTGCAGCATCGTCTCCACCTCGGGATCAAGCGTGCCATCCGGACGCAGCACGACATTCAACAGGAGGTTGCCGTTCTTGCTGGTGATGTCCACCAGCATGCGCACCGTCCAACTCAAGGGCTGGTACTTCCAGTGCCGATTGTAAAACCAGTCCCCAATCGACGTATCGTTCTGCCACGGATACGGATCAATACCGCTGCCGCCGCCGCGCTCATAATCCTGTACCCAGCGGCCATCGGATGACTGCTTGCAATTGTAGACCGCGGTCAGCGCGCCGGGATGTTGCTGCAGGTTGTCATTGTAAAAATTCGCAATCTGGCTCAAGCCCACGACGTTGCCAAAAGGCACACCGCCATCGCTGTACAGCAGGTCTGGATGATAGCTATCCACTAGTTCCTTGATTTCATAATACCACTCCTGCTGCCAGCGAGGGTTGTTGGAATACCACCCGGTGTCACCGGATTCGGCAGGAAAATGGTAAAGATCCCAGTTGTTGGAATTGGCGCCGTCATACGGCACTCCTGCAAAGGGCCCAGTCTTATCCGCTTTATGCGCGTCCTGAAACCAAGTGAAGCTCGCGCCCAAATGTTCCGACACGCCGAAGGGCAGACCATTTTTCCGGGCCGCCTGCGCCCACTCCCCCACCACGTCGCGGTGCGGCCCATAGTTCACGGCATTCCATTTGTGCAACGCGGAATTCCAGAGGAAAAAATCGTCATGGTGGCTCCCCATGCTGACGAAGTACCTCGCGCCAGCCTTTTTATAAAGCTCCATGAGCCTTTCCGGGTCCCATTTTTCGGCCTTCCAGAGCGGGATGATGTCTTTCCAACCGTTCGTGGAAGGATGGCCGTAGCGAGCCAAGTGGTCGTTGTAATCGGTCGAGCCTTGCTGATACATCTGCCGCGCATACCAATCGCCTTCCATAGGCACTGCCTGGGGGCCCCAGTGGGCCCAGATGCCAAACTTGGCATCGCGGAACCATTCCGGACAGGAGTAGTTGGTCAGCGATTCCAAGGTGCCGGTAAATTTGCCCGGCACGATGGGCAGCTTCAATTCGGCGTTGGTGCCGGTCCCGGCGCCAGTCGCCGCCAATGCGGTGGCGAAGATCACTACGAGCAGGCTCAGTGTTGATATGGTTTCTTTGTGCCTGGCGATTTTGATTGATGTCATATTTACGAATGCACCGTAGGTTTCAAGCGCTCTCTAAAATCACGTTGGCGTATTGGATCGTATCGCCGGTGCGGATCAGGCCGATGGCCTGCGGGACCCGTTTCTTAAATTCGACGTGCGGCTCGTGCAACAGTTCCACCCCCTCAAGCAACCTGGCAAACGCTGAGCGAGTCCGAGCGTCATTGTGTTTCAAGAACTCCTCTGCCATCCACGCTTTGCCAAAGCTGAAATTCGGCCGAAGCGCGGCCAAGACTTGCTGAACGGTGGGCACGTCATCCACCAGTGAAATGTCCACGGTTTCGATCATTGGCCAGAAGGGAAAACCACGGTCCGCAATGACCACGGTGTTGGTGTGGCGAATACGGCTAAGGAGCGAGTTAATTTGCGGGTTGAGCAAACCGGTTTTAATCATGGGTAAATTGATTTGGTTCAGAAGCCGCGCAAATCGGTGCTGCTCCGTTTAGGCAGGCCCGGGGCAGGCGTCCGCTTGAGCACTAAATATTCGATGCCGAGTTCCCGGCAGTATTCACGCTTTCCACCTTTGTCGCCATCCTCGTTGACGACATATATGTCCGGCTGCAAACGCCGGATTTCCGGGTCGGCATCCACCCAGCCGGAACCGGTGGTAATGAGGGCCTGCTTCACGTATTTGATGGAGCCGACCACGTAGCGCCGTTCTTCCTGTGACAACAGCGGATGCCCCGGTCCTTTCAGCAGCTGCACATTGGCATCATTGCCCAGGCAGACGTACAGATCGCCATACCCGGAAGCCTCCTCGCAAAATCGGACGTGGCCGGTGTGAAACCAGTCATAGCAACCGGTGGCAACGACCTTTTTCCGGCCCGGCGCCGATGGCATCGGTTGCGGCTCGGGAAAACCATTTAACTCGTCCGCCAGAAAAACGCGGTAGCTGATCTTTCTCTCACGGCAAAATTGCGCACGCGCCCTGTTGGCGGACGCTTCGACATCCGCCCAAACCTGTGGGTTCAAGCCCGGAATTTCCGGCAGCAAGTCCATCGGCACATCGCCATCAATTGGGATCACGCGATTGACATAACGGATTGCGTTCAGAAAGTAAAGCCGCTCGGCTTGTGAAAAAACCGGCGGTTTGCCCGCCAACTGCTCAATCACCCGGTCGCCCCAAAGCAGGGCGGTAACCTCGCCAAGTCTGGCCGCTTCTTCAAGAAACCGCAGGTCCCGCGACTTGATATCGTCGAAACCGCCGGAGACAATAATGTGTTGGGGAAAATTCATTTTTGCGCCACCCGAACAGTCACTTGGAAGGCGCCGGGAACCGGCTTGTCGGAGACAATAATCAAGTAGCCGCCGCCGCAGCCGGAATACATCGCCCCCAGATACTGTTGCTGATAGGCCCGCAGCAACGCCATCAAATCACACCGGATCAGGGGATGCCGGACCACGTGCGGCAGCAGCGTCGCCCAACAGCTCATGGTCAAATTGAGCGATGCGCCCAGCGCGGTTGCGTCCATCTTCACGATGGCGTCGTAGCAGTTCTGGCCGGATTGGCCGAGCTTGGCAACCCACTTCGGCATCAGGTTCTTCAAGCCGAGCGGATTGTAGCCTTCCGGGCGCGGCTCAACCGGGATCAAGTACAACACCCGGCTCAGCCAACGCGCCACCCGGACCCGGTTGCAAGATTCTATATGAGCCGGAAAAACGCCGAGATGAACCTTGAAATCGTAATCCAACCGGTTCACGCCGGGATAGACGAGGCCAATCATGTCTTGGGAACCACTCGGCTCGGCCTTGCCTCGGTTTTCAGCCTCGTACAGCTCGCGCGCCAATTCTTCAGGCGGACGGTCCGGCAGCCTCCCTTTCCACATTCGCATCGCAATATGGCGGGTGCCACTGGCGATGCCCGAACGATCCATCGGGCGGAAGTTCGGTTCGATTTGCACCACCACCATCGAGCCAAATCGCTGCGGATTGTGCTGATTCACGAACGGCTGATCAATCCAACCGCCCGCGAGTTGCAGTCGATTGGGAATCGAGCCGAGCAATTTTTCCACCGGAGAGGAGCTCATCAGCCAATCCCCACGCGCTCACCGGCTTTGCGCTTTTTGTATTGCTGCGTGATCCACGCGTAAGTTTCCGCGAGACCTTGGTCCAATTTCGTATCAGGTTCCCATTTAAGGACCTTTTTGATGAACGTGTTGTCGGAATTGCGGCCGGCCACGCCCTTGGGCGCATTGGGATCGTAGGCGCGCTCCATCTTCACCCCCGCAATGGCCTCGATCTTGGTCAATAGCGTGTTAATGGAAACCATCTCGCTGGAACCGAGGTTGATGGGGGTCGCGATCAGGTCGTCACAGTGCATGATCCGGTCGATGCCCTGAACACAATCGTCAATATACATGAAGCTGCGGGTCTGCTCACCGTTGCCCCAGATCGTAATTCCTTTCCGGCCGGTATCGATCGCTTCGATGACTTTGCGGCACAGCGCGGCCGGCGCCTTTTCCCGGCCGCCGTCCCAAGTGCCGTGCGGTCCGTAAACATTGTGGAAACGGGCAATGGCTGTCTTCATGCCGCGCTCGTGCCAGTATTCCTGGCAAAACTGCTCGGAAATCAATTTCTCCCAGCCGTAACCCCGCTCCGCCATAGCCGGATAGGCGTCGGATTCCCGCAGCGCGCGAACGTCCGGGTCCTGCTGGAGCAATGTGTTGTAGGCGCAAGCCGAGCTGGAGAAAAAGTAGCGCCGGGTCCCCGCGCGATAGGCCGCCTCAACCATATTCGTGTTAATGAGAATTGAGCGCAGGCATTCGACACGAAACCGTTCGATGAAGCCCATGCCGCCCATATCGGCCGCCAGGTTGTAGACCTCCACCGCGCCTTCGCAGACGCGCCGGCAATTGCCCTCAATACTCACGTCGAGGCAGAGATTCTGCACGCCCGGGACGTGCAAATACCACTCATAGAGCGGCTTCTTG
>CAYTJG010000307.1:0-7457 GCA_964437865.1 uncultured Bifidobacteriaceae bacterium
CCGAACGGATATTCGTATCTGGATATCAGCTTCAACCCGCCCCAACAGGCAGTGGGCGGATTTCCCTTCGGCCTCGATTCTGACAACATCGGCAGCGTTACCGAAATCGTGTACGATGAAAATACCAATGTAATTGAATCAGCTTCGATCACGGTACCTCAATACGAGTTCGGCGAGCCGTCATTTCTGGGCATTGGAGAAACCACCACCAACATTTGCAAGGTTGAATGGCGGTATGACTATCCGGGGTTTTTCGGCGTGGGCAATATTATTTACCAACCAGGGCCGCCAACGGTCCTGAGCAACGTGCCAGCGGCGGCGAATAATATCTCCTTTCAGTTCCAGCCGCTCCCGGGCCACACCAGTTCGATCCAAATTGCGACCAATCTCTCCGCCGCCAATTGGGTTACCCTGTCCAATTTCACGTTTGTCGGCGTCGGAGCCCTTACGACCATAACGGTTCCAATTACCAATGGTATACCGGGATTCTTTCGCGTCGTGGCTCAATGAATGTCGTGCCGGCAGGGCGTTGGTTGGCCAATTGATCCAACCCTTTCAATACTCCTCACATCGTGCCCTGCAAACACGAGCCCTACGAAAACTTCGGGGTTCGTCATGGCTGGGGGAGCGGTTCGCCGGCCAGGGCGCGTTTCACATAGACCCCGTAATCGACAGTCGGGGTATAGCCCCAGTCGGCGATCAGACTCGGCGGGGCGCCGGTGTGCAGGTTCCACGCCACCCACGACCAGTGATGTTCCTCCAGCGAGCGCATGACGTGCAACAGCCAGTTGTCCGTGGGCACTTCGAGGCTGGGACCGGAATGGCCGCCGAATTCGCTCACGATGATGGGCAGGCGCGCGCTGGCGGCTTCCATGTTGGCCACCCAAGTGGCCACGCTCTCGCGCTTGTTGTCGTAGCAGTGGTTGGCGTAGATGACGCCCAGGCCGTGCGGGTCAGCCAGTTGGCGGCCCTGCAAAATGCCGGAGAAATCGTAGGCCCAATCGAGTCCGCCGGCCACCACCACGTTCCGGGCGCCGGCGGCGCGGACGGTATCCAGCAGTGTTTGCATGCCCACGGCTTCAAAAGTCTTCGGCGGCTCCTTGGCCTGCGCGCCATTCGGTTTGTCGGTGACGGTGCCGCCGTGTAGCCAGACCTCCCACGAGACGTCATGCGGCTCATTGTACAAATCGTAAAGCACCGCGGGATCGTTCGCGAAAACCGGGGCGAAAGCGCGCCAAAAGACGACGCTGTTGGTGTCCGGCATGGAGTGTTGACCAATGTTCCGGCCCCACTCGTTGCAGTCCGACCAGTGCAGATCGAGGATGATGTAGGCGCGATTGGTGCGGCAGTAATCCACGATCCGGTGCACGAGCGCGTGGTAGGCTGTGCCGCCATCGGTTTGCTCGGGGCCATGGCCGAACCAGCGATCCTGCGCCAGGGGGAGCCGGACGATGTTGGCATGCCAATCGTGGAGCGCTACCTCCACGCTGCGGGGCACGCGGCCATTGCCGTCGCTGGTCCATTCCAGGCTGGCCACATTGACGCCGCGCAGGCGCACCACCTCGCCCTGGCTGTTGAGCACATTTGTGCCCACCACTTTGAGCGGCCACGGCGCCAGGGGCTCCGCGGCGAAGGCCGGGAGGAAATTCAGGAGCACCGCCACCGAGGCGGCCCCAACGAGCCAGCGGATGAAGGCAGACATCGCCCGGCCTTCAGTGGGTGTTCCCCATGGGCAGATGGGCATATTTGGCGACGGCCTGTGCGCGGGAGCGCACGTGGAGTTTTTCGTAAACGCGGCGGATATAGGTGTTGACGGTTTGCACGCTGATTTTCAATTGTTCGGCAATTTCCTTGTAGAGATAACCCCGGGCCAGCAATTCGAGCACCTCCCGCTCGCGCTGGGAAAGTTCGGCGGCTTCGCCGTCCGTGCCGCCGGTTTCGGTGCGGCGGAAGGATTGGACGACCTTGCGCGCAATCTGGCTGCTCATGGGCGAACCGCCGGCGTGGACCTCCCGCAGGGCCGCCAGCAGTTCGTTTCGCCGGGTTTGCTTCAGGAGATAACCGCTGGCGCCCACGGCCAGGGCGTCAAAAATGTGGTTGGCATCCTCGTATACCGTCACCATCAGGAATTGCGTCTCCGGCAGGCGGGGCTTGAGTTTGCGGACACATTCGATCCCGTTCATGCCGGGCAAGTGGATATCGAACAGCACCACTGACGGTTTCCGCTGGGGCAGATCGGTAATCGCGGTTTCGGCATCCGTGTATTCGCCCACCAGTTTGAAACCCTCGGCATCACGAATCCAGCCGGCGATAATTTCGCGGGCCGGCACATCATCTTCCACAATGGCTACGTCAATACTCACCTGATTTTTTGTTTGCGGCATAGTTTAGGCCCGGGGGCGGGCAAAAGTCTTGTCCCGTTAATTGATGACAAAAAGCGGGCTCAAGCGTTGCCCGTGGGGCCGGTGATGCTGAAACGGATCTCAGCGCCGGCCCCCGGCGCGCTGCGAATTTCGCACCGGCCCCCCAGTTTATCCAGCCGTTGCCGCATGTTTTTCAGGCCATTGCCGCGTCCGGGCCGTTCCGGTACCGCCGCGGGGTCAAAGCCTTTGCCGTTGTCGCGCACCGCCAGCGTGAATCCCTCCCCCTGAAGATCCAGGAAGATGGATACCTCGGAGGCCCCGGCATGTTTGACCACGTTATGCAGGGCTTCCTTGAAGGCGAGGAAGATGTTGTGCCGCGTTTCCGCGGTGATGGGCAGGTGGGGCAGGTGGAGCGGCATTTCCAGACGGCACCGGATGTGCAGGGGCACGAGGTATTCCTGCGCAAAGTTGCCCAGATAGCTCGCCAGGCTGTCCAAGGTGTCATGCTGGGGATTCACGGCCCAGACAATTTCATCCATGGAGCGGGTGAGTTCGCGCGAGGTGTCGTAGATGCGGTCCAGTTGCTCGGCGGCCTGGGTGACGTTTTGGAGATCGCCATGGGCGGACTGGCTCAGCAGGGAAATGCGGGTGAGATTGGCGCCCAAATGGTCGTGGATGTCCTTGGCGATACGGGTGCGCTCGCGTTCCACGGCCTGCTGGTGCTCGGCGGCCTCCAGCCGGCGGCGCAGGCGCCGGCGCGAGATCTGCCAGGCCAGGCTCGCGATGGCGCCCGTGGCCAGCAGCGTGCTGCCCGCAAAGAACCACCAAGTCTGCCAGAAATGCGGGAGCACCGTGAAGGCAAACTCGGCGTCGTTTTCATCCCAGATGCCATCGTTGTTGCTCGCCCGCACGTGAAACCGGTAATTCCCGGGCGGCAGATAACTGTATTCCACCACGCGTCGCGTGCCGGCGTCCTCCCACTGCTTTTCCCAGCTATCCAGGCGATACTGAAACTGGATCTGGTCCGGGGCGAGAAAGCTCAGGCCGGTGTACCGGAATTCAAACCGTTCCCAGCCCGGCGGAATTCGCAGCGGCGCGTCCCCCATCCGATCCACGTCCAAATCGCGGCCATCCGCCCGGAGGCCTTCGATGATCACCGGGACCGGGCGGTGGGGCGGCGGCGGTTCGTTGGGATTCAACACGGCCAGACCCGCGCTGGTCGGGAACCAGATGCGTCCGTCCACCGTCTGGCAAACCGCCGGTTGGAAGCCCCCGGAACATTCCACCGACGCCATGCCCTCGCCCTTGCCAAAGAGCCGGCACTTGAGCTGGCTGGACCGGCCGTCGGCGAAGTCATCGAGCGCTTGCCGGGCCACCCGCAGGATGCCGATGTGCGTGCTGATCCACAGGTTGGCTTGGCGATCCTCGGCGATGGCGCAAATGAAATTGTCCGGCAGGCCGTTCCGTGAACTGAGATTGGCGAAGCGCCCGTTTTTCAACCGGCTGAGACCGCCGCCGTAGGTGCCAATCCACAAGGCACCGTCCGCGCTGGGATACAGGCATTGCACGTAATCGCTGGCGAGACCCTGCGCCTTGCCGAATTGGGTGACGGTGCCGTTTTGGAGCCGGCCCAACCCTCCCCCCAGGGTGCCAAACCAGATCGCGCCGTCGGGCGTCTCGGCGATGGCTCGCACGTCCGGGAGCTTGATTCCCTGTTGTTCGCCATACCATTGCGAGGCGCCGTTTTGGTAACGCAGCAAGCCGTTGGCGGTCCCGATCCAGGTGGCGCCATCGTGCGCGTGCAGGATGGCCGCCATGGGGACCTTGACGTTTTCCAAGCCGGGCGGGGCGTCAAAATGGTCGTCAGCTTTCACATACACGCCCATGCCCCAGGAGCCCACCCACAACCGGCCTTGCGCGTCCTCGGAAGTGCACCAGTCAAATTGATTGGAGAGGCCGGTGCTTTCCCCGAAGTGGCTCCAGGCGCCGTTGAGCAACCGGTACAGCCCCGCGCCTTCGGTCGTCACCCAAACTGAACCGTCCCGGCCCACGGCTGGCGACAATGTCACCCGGCCTTGCCAATGGTCGGGCGGGGCGAACATCTGGACATTGCCACGGCGCAGCGCCACCAGGCCCCCGGTGCCCGCGCCCACCCATAACGTGCCTTCGCGGTCCTCGCACAGGCTGCGGATCCAGTCGTGCGGCAAATCGTCCTCCCGGCCGAAATGCAGCAGGCCGGCCGGCGGCGTGAGCAGGCACAGCCCGCTCTCCACGGCACCCAGTGCCAGGTTGCCGGACCGGGTCTCCAGCATGGCGGTGATGAGCGTGACACAGGGATTGGTCCCCACATCCTGTGTCCATTGGCCGGCCTGCCATTTGCGCACCCGGCCGCCGCTGGCCACCCACAAGCTGCCGTCCCGGCTGGCGCAGATTCCCTGCACATAGGAACCGACGTCATTGGTCTCGAGCAGGACCGATTGGGGGTTCAAGGCGGCGAGCTTGCCACCGCTGGCCACCCACAGGCGGCCGGTGTGGTCCCGTGCCAGGCACACCACACCGTTGTCATTGTAGAGCGCGCAATTGGCCCCATCGCGCACCCGGATCAGCGTGCCTTCCTCATTCAACATCCACACCTCGCCCGTCTCGTCCACGTTGATGGCGCTGATCTTGCGATGGGCACCGGGCGTGTGAAACGTGAGCGACTCAAATTTGCCATCGTGATAACGCGTGAGATCCCCGCGTTCGTGGCCGATCCATAGATCGCCCTGCGGATCCTCAAAGAGGCTGGTGAGCCGGTCGCTTTGCAGCGCCGGTGTGTTGGCGCTGCTGTAAACGGTGAAACGCACGCCGTCGAAGCGTGCCAACCCGCCGTAGGTGGCCAGCCAGAGATAGCCATCGCGGGTTTGGGTGATCGCGGTTACCGAATTGCCCGGGAGCCCCTGATCGGTCTTCCACGTGCGCAAAAAGTAGTCGGGGTTGGCGGCCGTGGCGGTGAGTCCCCGGCCACCCCCGAGAATTCCGATGGCGGTACAGACCGGCAACACGCAGCGGCGTCCTGCCCTACCCAGGCGGGCGACCACGTTTAGGAGCCGTGCCGTGACAAGCATGCCGGCGGCACAATATCAATCGTCCAGTCCGAATCCAAATGGAAACAGCAGCGCGGCGGCCGGATCACCCGTGACCAGATGTGCGTTGCTGGCCGGCCAGTCCCGCGAGAGCCGACCGGTGAACCGATGGCTGCCAAACAGCACATCGGTCATGCCCAGCCCTTCGGTGCCTGGCAGCCAGGCCGCCACGAATGCCGCGCTGTCCGCCAAGGCCGATCCCAGGATCAGCGGCCGGCCGGAATACAGCACGGTTACCACGGGCGCGCCTGCCGCCTTGGCCCGGGCGATCAAGGCGGTGTCCTCGGGCGATAAATCCAGTTGCGCCCGGTCGCCTTTCATCTCCGCATAAGGCAATTCGCCCACCACCGCGATGATGGCGTCAGCGCCCTGCAAATTCGCGGCGTCCGGCGAGTATACTACCTGGGTGGCCGATGACACCGTCTGCCGGATCGCGGCCAGCAGCGTGGTGCCGCCCTGTGTCACGTTGCCCAAGCCGCCCTGCCAGTCCACCGTCCAGCCGCCACATTGCCGGCCCAGGTCATCCGCGGCCGCGCCCACCACGACCAGGTGTTTGATCTTGCGCGAAAGGGGCAGGACCTGGCCTTCGTTTTTCAGGAGCACCAGCGACTCGCGCACGCATTGGCGGGCCACCGCGCGATGCCGGGCGGATCCGACGGCAGCGGTGAGCGCCGGGTCGGTTGCGGTGTTGCGCATCAGCCCCATCTGGCATTTCACCCGCAAGATTCGCAGCACGGCATCGTCGATACGGTCGGGCGAAACCTGGCCGGAGGCGACCTGCGCCTTCAGGTCCTGGATGAATTCCACATAATTGTTCGGTTTGCCGGGGCCGTTGGGAATCATGACCATGTCCAGCCCCGCATTGATGGCGGTCGCCACGCAATGCGCGTAATTGTTGGTGTCGATTTGGTCGATGGCGGCCCAGTCGGACACCAGGAAGCCGCGAAAGCCGAGTTCGTTTTTCAGCACGTCGGTGAGCAAATGATGATTGCCGTGCATTTTGGCGCCGTTCCAACTGTTGTAGGAAACCATGATGGAACCGACCCCGGCTTGGATGGCCGCGGCATAGGGCGGCAGAAAACGCTCGCGAAGCGTGGCCTCGTCGCCTACGGCGTTGCCCTGGTCCACGCCATTTTGAGTGCCGCCGTCACCGATGAAATGTTTTGCGCAGGCCAGCACGCTGGTGGGTTTGGCAGAGAGGGTTTTGCCCTGGAAACCGATGACCGCCGCCGCGCCCAGCTCGGCCACCAGGCTGGTGTGGTCGCTGAACCCCTCGTAAGTGCGGCCCCAGCGCGGGTCTTGCGGCACGGCGATGCATGGGGCAAAGGCCCACCGGATGCCGGTGCCGGCGATTTCCTCCGCGGTGACGCGTTCGGCCCGCTGGATGAGCGCGGCGTCGTGCGTGGCGCCCAGCCCAATGTGATGCGGAAAGACCGTGGCGCCGTCAATGTTGTTGTGGCCATGGACGGCGTCGATGCCGTAGAGGATGGGGATGTGCAGCCGGGTTTGCAGCGCGTAGGCTTGAAAACTGTCGGCGAAGGCCAGCCAGTCCTGGGCGGTGTTGCCGGCGGCCGGATCGGAGTTGCCGCCGGAGAGGACGGAACCCAGGAAATAATCGCGCACATCGGCCTTATTGGTCAGCGCGGCGGAGTCGGCCTGCACCATTTGGCCGATTTTTTCATCCAGCGTCATCTGCGCCAACAGCGCGCGGGCCTGGCTATCCGAGCCGGAGAACGGGGCCGCCGACGCCGAAACAACCATCAAGCCGGCCGCCAGCAGGACGCTGCCCCAACGGTGAATACCTGCGGCTTTCAACGTGCCACCCCCCGCTTCCAATTCGCCCCTGTTCCTTCGACCTTTGGCGTTGAACGTTGAAGGTTGAAGGTTTTTTTGGGAGGCGCAGCCAGGGGCGCCGTTCCCAGGGTTGGTTTCTTGGCCTGTGTTCATACCGTTGGTTGTATTCATGGTT
>CAYTJG010000308.1:0-7431 GCA_964437865.1 uncultured Bifidobacteriaceae bacterium
AAGGAAACCGTCAAATTGTCATTGTTGGTCACGCCCACCAGCGACCCGGTGAAGGCCGGGAAGGCTGAGCCGTAAACCACACTCTGGTTGGTGGCCGTCACCGTCAAGGCCACCGGCAGCACCGTGAGGCTGCCGTTTTGGAAGTCGAAGACATAATTGCTGGCCGTCAAGGTCCCATTCGTAATGGCAATCACGTACGGATTATTGGTCACGCTGCTGCTGGCGCTGGCCGTGGTGCTCAGCACCGGCGCCCCCGAAAGTATGTTGGTGTCCTCGCCATTGACAAATCCCTGGTAGCTCCAGGTCAGCGTCGGCAGACCAGCCCCGTAAGTCTTAGTCAGGCTGGTGGCCGTCACGGTCAGGCTTGCCGGCGCCACGGTCAAGGTGCCGTTGCTGAAGGTGATGCTGTAATTAGCTGACGTCAGACCAGACGGAACAAGGTTATAAATGCCGACCGGGGTGTTGGTGTCCAACGTCACGGTTGCACCGTTGGTATCCGTAAACGAGAAGCTCAACGTACCAGAAAGATTGCTGATGCTGTCGCCAGCTACAAAGCCGTTACCAGTCACTGTGAACACCGGGTTGGTGTCGCCGTAGGTTTTGGTGTAACTGACTGCCATCAACGTCAGCGGCGCCCCGCCCACCACCACCGTGTTGGTCGCGCTGATGGAACTGTAATCGCCATCACCGGCCTTGTTCGCCACGATGGTGATGACGCCGGTGCCTGCGGTCGCCAGCAATTGGGTGCCGTTGATGATCGTACCGGGCCCACTCAAGACAGTGTAAGTAACCGCACCACTCCCGGAACCGCCCGTAGTCGACAGCGCGTTGGTGGTATTAAAGACTTGCGGCGTGGCCGGAGTGAAGATCAACGCGGCCTGACTGGCCAACGCTGCTGTGACGGTGTTGGTGGCGCTGATGGGACTGTAATCGCTGTCACCGGCCTTGTTCGCCACGACGGTAATGATGCCGGTGCCAGCGGTGGCTAGCAACTGGGTGCCGTTGACAATCGTGCCGGGCCCACTCAAAACGGTGTAGGTGAGCGCGCCACTCCCGGATCCGCCCGTGGCCGAAAGTGCGTTGGTGGTGTTATAGACTTGCGGTGTGGCGGGCGTGAAGGTCAACGCGGTCTGACTGGCCAACGCTGCCGTGACGGTGTTGGTGGCGCTGATGGGACTGTAATCGCCATCACCGGCCTTGTTCGCCACGATGGTAATGATGCCGGTGCCAGCGGTGGCCAGCAACTGGGTGCCGTTGACAATCGTGCCGGGCCCACTCAAAACGGTGTAGGTGAGCGCGCCACTCCCGGATCCGCCCGTGGCCGAAAGCGCGTTGGTGGTGTTATAGACTTGCGGTGTGGCCGGGGTGAAGGTCAACGCGGCCTGCCCAGCCAGCGCTGCCGTGACGGTGTTGGTGGCGTTGATGGGACTGTAATCGCCGTCACCGGCCTTGCTCGCCACGACGGTGATGACACCGGTGCCAGCGGTGGCCAGCAACTGGGTGCCGTTGACAATCGTGCCCGGCCCACTCAAGACAGTATACGTAACCGCGCCACTCCCGGAGCCGCCCGTGGCCGATAGCGCGTCGGTGGTATTATAGACTTGCGGCGTGGCGGGCGTGAAGGTCAACGCGGCCTGACTGGCTGGCGCCGCCGCGACCGAGTTGGTGGCGCTGATGGCATAGTAAGAAGCATCCGCAGCCTTCGTGGCCACGATCGTGATGACGCCGGAACCCGCGGTCACCACAAGTTGGGTATTGTTCACAATGGAGCCGGGACCGCTCAAGACGGCGTAACTGACCGCGCCGGTGCCGGAGCCACCCGTGGTTGTGAGTGTGTTGGTGGTATTATAGGCCTGCGGCGTGGTGGGATTGAATACCAAGGCGCTTTGGTTCACTTGCGATGAAGTCGTTACGGCTTCCAGCTTATAGTCGCCACTGCCAACAATCCGAACCGCATTGTTTAAATAGGATATATCATTGATGCTATAATCGTCACCGGTGTCGATTTGGTTCCAATTGATGCCGTCAGGGGAGGTCAGAACGTAGGCTTCTTCATTAGTGTCATTATAGGCAGCCACATAACCCGAGGCATTGGTGGTCACCAAAGCGAGGTATGATAGTCCATTGGTGGCTATAAACGGAGAGCGCGACCATGAACCCGAGGTTAAGCTGGCCCGCGAGGCAAAGAGCAGGTTGTAATTGCTGTCCGCACCGCTGATCACATAGCCGCCAGGGCCGTAGGTGACCCCGTACAGTGTGGAACCGGAATCGATGGTGTAATCGGCCCGGTTCCAAGAGTCTCCCGTAGTGGAATAGAAAACCGAACCACTATCCCCAACGGCCACGAAAAGGCCGTTCGCATATGTCACTGCATCGATATAGTTGGTTCCCGACGCCACCGTGGTCCAGGACGAGCCGGCATTTACCGACTTGACGATGGTGCCGTTGCCGCCCACGGCGATGAAAGTGCCATTGCCATCCGTGGCGACGGCGTACAAGGCGTTGGCGTTGCCGGAATTTCCGACCGTCCAAGTCGTGCCATCCGGCGAGGTGGCGGTCATGGAGTAGGCGCTGGTCCCCAAGTCGCCGACCGCAACAAAAACCCCGCTACCGTAAGTCACGGCATAGGCCGACGGCAACAATTGAGGCGAGACGTTCGACCAATTCGTCCAATCACTGGAGGTGGTGATATAGCCATCACTGCCGGCGGTGCCCACGATCACATAATTCCCCCCGCCGTAGCTGACGCCATTAAGATTGCCGCCCTGGAAATAAAATCGGTTATAATTGGTGCCCGTGGCTTCGCCGTCGTTACCGCATTCGACATAATCGCCATTCAGGTATTCCAGCGACTGCGCCACGGTGCTATTCGGACGGGGGCTGACCTCGGTAAAGCTGGTTCCATTGGCGGAGGTCCATATGGCTCCGTAGCTGGTGCCATCAAAACCAAAGAAAACGTAGGTGGAATTGGCGTAAACGCCACCAAAAACCTGTTTGCCGGTGCCGGAGATGGGTGCGGACGTGTATTGCGTCCAAGTCGTGCCATCGACCGAGGTGTAGATCTTGCCCCCGCTGGTGAAAAGCCAGTATTTATTATTGAGCCAATCAACGAAGTTGAGAAAGTCCCCCCCACTCGGATTTCCCGCGCTGCTCCAAGAGCCCGAAAGCGAAGTCGCCCGCAAAATCACGCACTCGCTGGATTCATAGTCCCGCAGCAGGTAGTTGGAGCCGTTATAGGCGACGCGGCCGGCCAGGTTGCCGGTGACGCCCGTGGCAATTGACGTCCAATTGGTGCCGTTGGTGGAAAGGAGCAATGTGCCGTTATTGCCAGGCACCACGAAGTTGCCATTTAAATACCTGATGTTGACCAAGTAATTGGCCGTGCCGGACGCCTGCGCGGCCCACGTCAGGCCATCGGCGGAAGTCCGGATGCCGCCGGTGCTATCCACGGCCACGAACAGGCCGTTTCCAAACGCGACATCACTGATGAAAACGTTCCCGGCATTGTTCGGCGCCTGAATCACGGACCAATGGAACCCGTCGGTGGAACGGATGATGCAATTATAATATCCGACGGACACATAACACCCGTTGCCGTAGGCCGCGCCGCTCATGGAATCGCCGGCCGCCACAAAATCGGGCTGTTTGATCAAATTCAGAGACTCCGATGCGTAACTGGAAAGCGACACCAGCCACAGTATTAGCAATGCCATTGGGCCTGCCAAGGTCCGGGCACGCTGATTGCCATTGGGCCGAGTGGGAGTATTGCTCCCGGTGGATACGCATGAGTTTTCTTGATTCATTTCCATATAGATAGCTAGTTACACTTATTTATCTCCTCTGCACGGACTTAACGCCGAGAGCCTTGACAATATGGTAAGACAAAAGGCTGCCTTGCCACGACGGCGACGCACATCTGATATTTGAATTACTCGGGGCCTATCTGAGTGTTAGCGGGATCATAAATCATTTTAGAATATTTGCAACAATGGGTTGGTGTATGCTTTATAACGCGTTATTCTAAAACAACTTAGATATGTGCTTTTCTGGCTGAATGAATTACTGGCAACAAGTCCGACCACGAGGGTCATTGCGCATGAATTGCCGACGCTCTGTACCACGCCGCGTGTAAGATGCCTTCGCTGGCTAAACAATCGCCGCGATAATACCTTGGTTTTGTCCGTCGGCGGACTTTAGGTGTCACTGGTTGCAAAGCCTTTTTGTCGACTAGCAGGGCCATCCACCACCTTCCATAATTATCGGGATGGCAAGAGGTCTGGGGAGGGGCTGGGAAAATTGGACCTTGGGTGCCGACAAACCTGGTTTTCAGACCGGTGGTCCTTGAGCCCTATCGCCAATCACTTTCGCCGAGCGTTACTTACGCCCATAGGTTTCAATTCCCGTAGGGCAGCGTGCGCGGCGTCGCATTGACGGTGAGCGTAGTGACGCCATGGCCTCGCTGGCCAACCGAACCCGGCAGGCCGCGCACGATTGGCCGGCCAGATTTCAGGCCGCCGTTATAGACACCGCCGATCGGCGACTGGATGATTTCGATCTGCTGGAATGCCGGGATCGGCACATCCATTTCGACCGGCTCGAAAACTTCAACGGGCTCGATGATTTCGCGCGGCTGACTTTCCGCGATCGCTCTGCTTTGAATGTCCTTCCATTGCTGCCATCTGGCATTTGCTTCGGCGAGGTCATTTGCCCGGCGCAGTTCGGCAATGAGCTGCTGTTGATTGGCTTGTTCCTGTTGCTGGCGAGCCTGCTCGGCCAAGGCATCGTCCGTTTTCGGGGGTGGCGGCGTGAGCATGGCCGGCGGCGTTGGCAAGGCAACCGGTGGCTGGACTGGGGATGTCTCCTTGGCCTTGGCTACCACTTCCAGCACCTGGGATTTTGGCTTCGGCTGGTTCGCCGCCACTCTCCGCCCGAAGAAGACGCCGCCGGCCAGGAGCACCACCAAGGCAGCGGCGCAGGCAAGCAGCTTAAACCCACTCCCGGTGCTTGGGGCGGCGACCGTGGTTTGGAAAGGTGCGGCTGGTTGTGCGGGAAGCGGCGCAACGGATCCGAGCTCGATCATTTCCTGGCAGTGTGGGCAGTTGACCCGCTCGCCCAACCGATAGGCTTCAAAACTGATCGGCCCATCGCAGGCCGGGCACAAAGTATTGAGACTTTCTGTGTTGCCCATAAAAGTTAATCATTCATGGTTCTCGGCACGCGGCCACTCCACCAGGTTAACTGAGCGCAATCGTTCTAGCACCAACAGCGCAATAAGCAAGCGATTTTCAGGTTCGTTGTCCTATTCGGGCCGCGGGGGCGGCCCAACAACATCGTGCTTTTCGGCGAGGTGTCAATCGGACATGACGCCGCGGGGGACAGACGCCAGCGGGCGAACACACGGAAAAACACACAGGGTCGATCGCGATTGCCTGAACATCTCATGCCGGGCTGGTTGCTGGCGGCGGATTGCCGGTCGTCGTTCGCTGATCGCGCACAATCCAATTGGCGGTTTCAGGTACCAGCATTCACGGCAACCATCACCCGTTCAATCTGGCACCGGCTTGCAACCGAAATCCCCTGTAGACAACGAAGGCAGGCTGACTCTTTCTTCATACCGCCCGTTTCCTTCGACAAATCCTCATTCCGTCCGCAGATCCGGGTCCTAGGGCAGCGTGAGTCGGTAAAACGCCACCCGGTTCGTGGACAGGGCGAGCGCGATCTGGTTGTTGGGGCCCACGTTCACCGGCAAATTCGTCAGCGTTACCCAGTTCGTCGTGCCGAGGGAGGCATTGGATTGGAGGCGATACGGACTGTTGGTGAACGGCCAGGAGAAAACCAGCGTGTCGCTCCCGGTCAGGCTGAAGTTCATGGGCGGGTACGTTTGCACCACCGAGATGTTGTCCAACAGGATGGCGTTGGTGGCCGCAATCCCGTTCGTGGCATTTACCGCGTGAAATGACAAAATGGGCGCCGTCGACGCAGCCACATAATTCGTGCTGAACTTCTGGTACGGCAGCGCGCTGGCAGAATCTGGAAAATACGCCGTCAATATCACATCTTGGTTCGGATCAAGTCCATACGAAGGACCAATCTGCGCCCACATCGCCGCGCCATTGGTTAATGGCCCGTCTGTGCCCAAATAGTAACTGATGTTGTAAACGCCGCCTACTTCCAGGCTGACGTACGTGCCCAGGCAATCCTGCGAACTGTCCGTCGGATGCCCACGAAAATAGGCGTAGTAATTTCCCTGCTCCGCCACATCCGGCGGCTTCGAATTGGTGGTAACGCCATAATCGCTGTTGTCGCTGGCTCCGGCAACCAAGGGCCAAGCCGTGAAAATATTCTGGCCGACCGGCCCCGCCTCAAAACTGCCATTCGCCACCAAATTTGTTTGCGCGGGCAGGGCAACGAGCGACAGACCAAGCAGCAGGCCAATCGTCAGTAGTTTTAAGGCAATATTCTTTTTCATCCGCCTCTTGGTGTCGGACATATTCCGGCGTCTTGTCTTTGCCGCACCACGGAAAGAACAATAGCACAAGTAGCCGCGATCACAAATAGCGCCAGCAGCAGGAAATTAATGGGAAATTTTAACGTCAAGGCTATTGCCTTTGCAGATGGTTTAAGAGACTCAATCCAGGCTTGCTCCCAGCCGGGTTCAGACTTGGATTGACGACGTGCAGGAAACAAGTCACGAAGGGCATCCCATTGCCCTTCGTCACCTAAGGCAGAGCCCGCCATGTTCTGGTCGATCGCACGGCGCCTCAGCGCTCCGGGATTGTCATAATTGCTCCGGCTGGCCTGTGGCGGCCAGCGTGCTGCGCCAAACGGGCCCCGCAGGGTCGATCGATTTTTTGCGACCTGCGAGCAGTTCGACCGGCACATGAATGAATTCGTCGTGCAAGAAACCGATCACCAATCCGGTCTTGCCGGCCATGGCGGCATGGACAGCGTTGCGTGCGAACAGGTCGCAGAGGATGGCGTCTTCGCTGTTGGCCGGGCCGCTGCGCACGTGATAGCTGGGATCGAAGTAGCGCATCACGATGGGTATTTTCTCCGCTTCGAAATACGCTTCGATCTGACCGCGCAGGAACGAGCCGATGTCGCCGAGTTTGACGTTGCCGGACGCATCGCGCACGGCGTCACCTTTGCCCAGCCACTCCTGCCCGACCCCCTCGGCCACGACGACCACGGCGTGCGCACGCTTGACGATCCGCTGCTTCAGCGCGACCAGAAAGCTGTCCAGCTTGAAGGGCACTTCCGGTATGAGGCAGAAGTTCACCTCCTGGCTAGCGACCGTGGCTCCAACCGCGATGAAACCGGCGTGGCGCCCCATCACTTTTACCAACGCAATGCCGTTTTGCACGCTACGGGCCTCTACGTGCGCGCGGTCGAGCACGGCCGCCGCCTCCTCTACCGCCGTCAGAAAACCAA
>CAYTJG010000309.1:0-7430 GCA_964437865.1 uncultured Bifidobacteriaceae bacterium
TCAAGGTCACGTTGGTGATGGCGACGACACCCTGTCCGTCACACAGATTTAATCCCGCCGCCAACAGAACCAAAATCCATGCGACAACCAGGCTGCGGTGAGGCGATAGCTTCAAGAATTGCCGGGTATCCTAGCCCGATCTTTTGTGCGACCTCAACTGTTTTCGCATCTTCCGGCACGGCTAACTCTTAACCATCTGCGGGTCAAACTCGACCACGAATCCTGTATGGCACGAACTAAATCCAACGCAGGTAGGATGCATCGCTTGGCAGGCTGACCTGTCACGCTTCGAGACTGCCGCGACAGATCATCACTGCACGGCGCGATAAAATTGCCGTGAGGCTGTCACTGGCACGGTGTAAGCAGGCGTGCTGGCGTTTGTCACCGTGGTCCAGGGGCCGGTCAGGCTGCCGGCTTGTTGCAGGATACCGGTGAACCACCTTACCCGCAATTGGCCGCCGGAAACCGCGGCCGCAAGGGGCAGCGGCTGGCTGGCAATGCTCACGTGATTGCTTGCGCCCGCCTCGTAAATCGAGCGCACCTCATTTCCAGACAATGCCCGCCGCCAGATCGCAAAATCGGACAGATTCCCCGCTCCCGGGCTCGTGTAGGTGCCGGTGGGGTCCTGCCCAATCGTGATCGAGTTCGTCTGGTCCACGGTGCGGATGCCTTGAATGTCAGTTGCATCCACCTCCACTCCGTCCAGATAGGTGGTGCCAAAGCCCTGGCCCCAGTCAAAAACGTGGGCCAAGTGATGCCAGTTGCCATCATCCTCGGAATGGGCGGGACCCGCGGCGGCCACGGTGTAGGAGGTGTCGTTCAGCGTCCAAATAAAGGCCCCCGGATTGCCCTCGCAGCCCTCGCCGCCCTGGGCGATGACCCAGCCCGGCTGATACGTGGCGCCCACGGCATTGCCAATAATCGGCAGGTCACAGTCCGGAAACGCATAAGGCGGATAGGCGCCATCCAACTCGTTGTCCGCCACGTTTGTATATTGGATCCAATAAGACACCGTGAAATTCACGTTGTTGCTGAACAGCAGATCAGACGGCGTTCCCAGCGTCGCATACCCCAAATCGCTGCCGGAGGCGGTACTGCCATAAGTCATCGCCCCGCCAACAATGCCCGGCTGAAGGGAAGAGCCGACACTGGTGGCGTTGTTGCCGCGGCCGGAGGAATCCAGGAAGCTGCCGGTAAAGGTAAGGTGCAGCACCAGATTGGACGAGGCGTCCACCACCGTTGGCGCATTTGAAACCAGCAACCACACCGGCGAACTGGTCGTGCTTCCCAGCGCATTATTGACAATCAACTGATAGTCGCCAGCATTCGTCAGGACGAGATTGCTGAACGTCAGGCTGCTGCCGGTCGCTCCGGGGATATTATTTGAGTTCAACTGCCACTGGTAGGCCAATGGCAACGCGCCACCGGCCGACGAGCTGAAAGTCACTTTCTGGCCTACAAAATAGGTTCCCCCCTGCGGCGACGTCACCAAGTACGGCGCCACTGGCTCGGAGAGCGCGGTGAGGGTAAAATGTTGCGCCGTCGCCGTGTCCGCCCCGCCCGCCCCGATGCCCATGCCCACGTAGGCAACCGGCGGACCTGAGCCGCCAAAAGGCGTCGGCGGTAACACCGTGGCCCCGTTCACTTTGAAGGAGAAACTCCACTGGGATCGTACCACCGGGCGGGTATCTAAAATAGTGGTGTAAGTGGCCGGGCCGGTGGAGAAGTCGTCGAGGCTCGCCCCGCCATCCGTGCCGGGACCCACAAAAACTTGGTTTGCGTTGGCATCGCCATCGTCCCGGGCCAGAATCCAACCGTAAGTGGTCCCCTGATTTAACCCGCCGTTGGTTTCATCTGCTCCAGAATATCCCAAGGCCAGCCATTGATCGCCCCCCGCTTGATCATCCAGGACGGCGGATAAAACGTAGACTTGGCCCGGGATCGGGACGAACGGCAGAAAAGCATTGGGACCGCCCGCGTCGCCGGTCGCCATGGCCGCGTTGGTGGTGCCGTTGTTCCCCGCGGTCCAGTAGGGATTGGCCATCCACTCATTGGGGGCGCCCACGGTGTCCGGCACCCGGCCGTTCAACGGGCCAGTCGCGCCGGCAAATTCGTCATGGTATAGGGTATTCGTTACGGGCGTCACTACCACCACCGACACGGGGGTGCTGGTCACGCTCAAACTCAAACTGCTGACCACCACCATATAGAAGCCTGCATTGGTCGGCTCAAGATTGCCCAGCAAGAGGCTGCTGTTGGTCGCGCCGGGGAGGTTGGTGGAGTTCAAGCGCCACTGGTAATATGGACCGGGATATCCGCTGGCCGCCACGCTCAGCGTCACGATGTCGCCCGGGAAATTGGTTCCCGCGGCGGGCGGCTGCGGTTGCGTGACGATCAGGGGCGGCTGGGTGGCCACCTGCTCGGTCAGCGTGAAGTCCTGCACCTCGTCATCATCACTGGCATTGCCGCTGCCCATGCCCACATACTTGATGACCGGGCCGGAAGAGCCGAAGGCTTGCGCCGGCGCCACGGCCGTGCCATTGATCAGAAAGGTGAAAGTCCAGTCGGCCGTATTCGTCGGCCGGGTATCCAGAATGGTGGCGTAGGTGCCGAAAGGCCCCGGATAGCTGACGTCAGCGTAAACCTGCCCAAGCGTATTGGGCCCAATAAACGTCTGTTGCGTGTTGGGACCGGCGCCCGCACCCGGGCCCGCCAGTTGCCACCCAACCGCATTCAAGCCGCTGGCGAAATAGGCCGTCGTGTTATCCGAGGCCGTAAAACCCAGGGCGACCCATGAGCCGCTGGCGCACTGTAAAGAAGCGGACAACGTGTAAACGCGGCCGGGCAACGGTACAAAGGGCAAGAAAGCGTCATCCAGGCCGCTCTGCTCGACGGCTTCGGTTCCGTCCATGCTCCAGCCGCTGGCGATCCAAGTGTTTGTTCCGGAGCCGTACGCGTCCACCGTGTCGGGCGTCCATCCCTGAAGATTGGACGAGCCAGAAAACAGGTCTTCATAGAGGAAATTCGTGACGGTCGTCTGCGAATTTGCGGGCGCGACCCAGGAAATAGTCATCGCGAGCAGAGCCAACACCGCATATTGCCGGAATGAACGCCCGGGCGAGGAGCTAAAGGAGCTGATATTCATACGGTTGGGACGGAATCCAATCTTGTTCCTTGTTTTGTTTATCACTATTGATAATAGTGTAAACATTTTGATACAATATATTAAGAAAAGTGCTGTGTCAAGTATTGGCGGCAAATGCCCGGTCGGCGCCCTATCAGTTTTCAGGTTCCGTTCTGCCGAGCATGGCAGTGTGTTCGACTTGAAGCGATCCCTGCCGGTGGTCACTTGAGATGGGACGCCCTCACAGGGCTTGGAGATTTCCAGAGGGTATTTTTACCTGGGGGCTTCACCCCAAGCTGTCATAGCTCGGGCTTTCAGCCCTTAAAGCGTGGTCAAGACGTCACCGCGTATTGGACCAGGGCGGGAGTATCTTCCAGACGCCACGAGTCCCCAACGCAAGGCACCGTCAATTTATGGCAAGCGACCGGCAGCAGACCATAGCGTGCTGTGAGATGCTCCTGCCGTTATGAGAACAAAACGTGGATTCACGCTGATCGAACTTTTGGTGGTCATCGCCATCATTGCCATTCTGGCCGCGATGTTGTTGCCCGCGCTGGCCAAGGCGAAGGAAAAAGCCAACCGCATCGCCTGTCTCAGCAATCTCCGGCAATGGGGCCTGGCCCTGGGTATGTATTTGGACGACCACAATCAGGTGTTGCCTGATTTCAGCATTGCCAACAACACCCCCGGCGCGCCCAGCGGTTATGACCAGGATAATATCCATTGGACGGATCTCGCCATTTTTGCCGCCGGCGACCACGGGAACAGCGCTTGGTTCAATGCCCTGCCGCCCTACGTTTCACAAAAGGCCCTGTGGGAATATGCGGCCAACCCCACGAATTTCGTGGACGGTCGCAGCATTTTTAATTGTCCTACCGCCCGTTTCCTGCCCGGCGAGGTGGATCCGCTGGACCGCGTGGCTTTCAGTTACGGCATCAATTTCAAGGGGACCAACGGCGTGGTGCCCACCGGTGTGCCCTTCAAGGCCACGGCGGTGGCGCATCCCTCGGCGTTCGTCTTTTTTTCCGATGTGCGGGCCAATTCCGGTGAAACCCCGTTTTACGGTGCGAATCCGCTCCACGATCTGGGAGCCGCGCGTGGCTCGCTCAACCATGTCTCCTCCCGCCACGCCGCCGGCGCGAACCTCACCTTCCTCGATGGCCACGCGGCTTATTTCAAATACACCTATCTGGCCTATCCGGAGGGCGCCAAGATCGGCGATCCCGCCGTTCCGGATGTCAACTGGTCCTACGACGGCACGCCTTCGCAATAAATTTCTAGTTCACCAGCCGCAGGCGGAAGAAGCGGCCTGCGGAGACGCTGAGATCGTTGGTCAAGGTCAAGGTGCCGCCGGTGCCGGTTACGGGACTGCCCAGCGGCGTCCAAGTGGGCGCCGTGAGATCGTCTTTGTATTCCAGTTGATAGATTTGGCCGGCGACGGCGGCCCAGTTGAGCGAGAGACCTTGGCCTGAAACTTGGATGCCCAAGGGCACCGGCAGAGGTACGCTGGCCGAGAAACTCAGGTTGTCGATCGCCAGCCCCTGGGCCTTGCCGGTGTCATCGGTCATCTGCCAGACCAGCCACAACGCCGCGCCGGGTGCCCAGTTGGTGATGGGCTGGTCCAACACGCTTAGATTCGTCTGATTGACCGCCAACGTGCCATTCACCGCCGCGCCACCGGTATCGGCGGACGCCGTGGGGAAATTCACGTCTAAGCCCGGGAGATACGCCGTGGCATTAGTGGGGAAGGCGGCGGTGCCGGCGGGGTCAACGGTGTAATAGAACTCCAAGGTCTTGGGCAGGTTGGATTGACGCCAGATTTCACCGGTGAATTGGAGATTCATTCGGGTGAGGGCGAGGCCGGTGTCGTTGAGGAGGCGCACGCCGAAAGCGGTGGCGCCGGTCGAACTGGTGGCGAGCAGGCCGAGCGCCCGATCTGGACTGCCGGCCGAACCGAAACTAATCTGCCCGCCGGTGGTCTGGTCGCCGTCGGTGGCGCCAAAGCGCGCGAGCAAGGCGCTGGTGCCGTACCAGCCGGCCAGGGCCGGGAGGTTCAAGCCGCCGCTGCCAGTCGCCTCGGCTGGATAGGCGAAGTCGTAAGGATTGGCCAGGGAATAGGTGATGCCGTTTAGGGTGACTGGATTGGCTGTGTTTACCGAGGCCGTGCCGGGATCGGGCAAGGCATCAAAGGTCTGAACATAGACGGACCCGGAGGTAGCATAATCCACGAACGATGGCGCCGGGGTGGCGGTGCCGTTGTTGGCGGCGCCGGGCGTGGCCTGGAAGAATTCCTGGCGGAGAAAGCTCTGCCCGTCCGGATACGAACCGTAGGAATCGTTGGGGCTGATGTTTGGGTAATCCACATAATCGAGCACCTGTTGCTGCCCGTTTGTGGCCAGCCAGGTCAAGGCCAGCGATCCGGTGCTGGCGGGCAGGGTGAAGCTCGCATGCAATTCGTTGGTGGTGGAGAGGTTGGTCTGGCCATCGGCAATGATCACCAGGAACTGGGCGGGGGTGATGGTGGCGTTGGTGGGGAAGGCCCAGAGCAAGAGGTCGGCGTAATTATCGGTCAAGTACAGCCGGTTCAGGGAAATGAGATTGGTGCCGGGATTGTAAAGTTCCAGCCAGCCGGCGTGTTGGCCGCCGCGATTGGTGATGCCGGTGAGGTTGTCGGGCTGCACTTCATTGATCCAAAGCGACGGAAAGGGAGTCAGGGAGGCGGCTACGCTGTTGGTTGCATCCGGGGTGGCGACGGAGAGCGTCTCCGACCAGTTGCCCACGCGCCAGTTGTCCTGGCGCGGATCGATCAATTGCAGTGAGGCGCCGGTGCCGTTGGCGTTTGTGGGCCAGGGCAACTGGCTGTCATATGCCACTTCGGTCACCGTCACATTCGTAAAGCCGTTGACGTCGGGCGCCATCAAGACCAGGAGTTGGGGTGGTTGCAGCGTCCCGTCAAAGGTGTCAAACACCGGATTGGTGGCCCCGTAAGCGCCGGCGAAGGCCGCGCCGTTGGCGGCCAGCACCAGATAACTCCTGGGCGCCAGGAGCGAGCCGTTGGGAAACGCATAATCCAAGGCCGGCAACTGCCAGCCCGACAAATCAAACGTCGTGTTGGTGGAACGGTTGTAGAGTTCGATAAACTGGGCATTGTTGACCGCCGGGGCATACATGATTTCGCTGAGCACCACCTGGCCGACGGGCGAGGCATTGGTGCCGCCATACACGATGCTCACGCGGTTGCTGTCGCCCGTGATCGCCTGGCCGGTGTGATCCACCGCCACCACGGCCAATTGATTGGTGCCGTGGGTCAGCGGGATCGTGAGGCTCCAATTGGTGAGGCTGGTCCACACCACGGGGTAGGCCACGCCGTTGATCCAAATGGTATCCACGTTCACGGGCGCCTCGCCGGTGAGGTGGGCCACGTTATTGCTGATGGTCACCGCGTCGACGGCAAAGTTGGTGGCGTTGACCGCGGCCAACTGCGCGGCGATGCTGAATCGCGCCTGGGTCAGCCAGGGCTCAATGTTCATGGCGGGGTCTTCCGCACTCAGCCCGTTGGCCACAAACGCCTGGTACTTGGACTCGATCAACGGCCCGCTGTTGGCGGTGTTGAGCGGCCCGTCGACCAGCTCTTGCAACGCCCGCCAATACATCCGCAGAAATACCGGCGTGTTATAAATGTCCTGCGTGTACGGATCAGCCGGGTTCACATAAAATAGATCCTCCCCCGGAGTCCAGGAGGCGTAACCGGCGCCCGAGTTGCCGATGGAGATGTTGAAGTCCCACATCAGCAATGAATACTTGGTTCCCAGGGTGCCAATATAGCCGTAGAGATTCTGCTCGTTTTCCGCACCGAACGAATCCCAATTGCCCCCGGCATGGTTGGCGGCAAAAACCCGCATCCAGTTTTCCATGTCGGCGATGTTTTCCATATTTGCCACATAATTGGGCGTGCCATAAGAATTCGCCGCGTCAATCAGCGAAAAGACATTGGTGAAACTGTTCCAATCATCCGCCGTGCGGCGCATTTCAAAATTCCAGCGATAGCGCAGTGTCTTTTTGGCGCCACCGGTCGTCGTGTAATTGTTGAGGTAACACCAGGCTTCGAGGTCGGTGCCGAACGTGTAGCCGGATAGAAAGGGCGCCAGCTCAAACCACGGCTGCATTTTATACAAGTAGCCGCCGGAATCGTTGGGAAAGTGTTCCTTGACCAGGTCGCCATCCGGCACCTGCGTATCTTCCATCAGGGTGAGGCGGCGGTTGCCATTGACATACACCACCACATCCCGGCGATTGAGCCACGGCA
>CAYTJG010000310.1:0-7422 GCA_964437865.1 uncultured Bifidobacteriaceae bacterium
GCAAGCCCCGCGGTGGCCACATCCATCGCTCCTCCCTCAATTGGCCGGCTCAAAGATATTCGCGATGAATTGCGGTCCTTTGGGAAGGGCGAGCACCAATTCTGATTGGAGGTAGCCAAACGGGTTGGGCCAGAGCCACAGGCTGCCGTCCGCCGCCAGGGATACCACGCCCTCGTTGACGGCGGTGACCGCCACCCAATCGTGATGCGTGCCCAAGCGGACCGGCGGCTGGTTTATCCAATTCGGTTTGCTATAATCCACCGGGAGCCAGAGTGTCCCGTCGGCCTTGAGCGCCACCAGCAAAGGTCCTTGGTTAGCCACCGCCACCCAGTCGGTTTCCGTGCCGATTTGCAAAGCTGGGGTACCGACAAAAACACGGTTAGGCTGTGAGTTAAACATCACCCACCACGTGCCATTCGTGCTGACAAAGGAGCCCCCCCACATCGCGCCGGAAGTGTATTTGGCGGCAAGGAAGGCACCGTAATAGTCGTTGGGCACCCGACGCACTTGACCCACGCCGTTCGTCTCGCTGCCCACCTGCCAGAAGCTGCCGTCGGTTTTGCGGGCAAAGAAACCGCTTCCCGGAGTGGAATAGATCTTTGCCCAATCGGCGTCGGCGCCAAGGCGACGGGGTTGAAAAGCGCTCAGCCCGGGCCAATTCCCAGGCCAATCTCCAAAAGCAAAACCATTGGTTCCCCAGCGCCACAACGTGCCATCTTGTTTCAAGAGCAACACGGAAGTAAAATCACGATTCACGGCGAGCTGCCGCCAGCCGGACTCCCGGTCCAACGGCTGCGGTTGGTCCGCCGTCCATTGTTGCGGGTCCGATTTCTGCGAAGCCCAGAGGGTGCCGTCCGCTTGAAGACCGACGGTTTCAGTGTACCCCTCAAGCCGAGCCTGATTATGCGGGCCATTGGGAAAAATGGCATCCAAATAACGGGCGCTTACCTTGGTCCAATTTGTGCCCGCCAAGTATCGGGCCGGACCCGCGCTGTGCGGCAAGGGATTGAAAGCCAAGGCGAGCGTGCCAACGAGTCCGCCGACGGTGGGACGGGAAGACAGATGGTCGAACCACACCCGGCCGTCCGGGAGACGGACCAGCAGATTATCGGTGGTTTCCTGGTCGAATGTCGGCGGCTGGGCGAGTGACAGCCTGGCCGGGCTATGAGCCGGTTCGGTCGGCAGCAAACCCTCCCAAGCGCGGTAATAGACGGCCGTGCTGCCGAAGCAGACGAGGATGGTGGCACAGAGAAAGCCGATCAAGTGCCGCCGCCACAGCAGCCAGCCTTCGCGGAATCGCACAAAGTTGAGATAGGTCAGCCAGAACACGGTCACGACGAGCACGAACACGGTGACCAGGATCGGAACAACGGGCATCGGTATAAACCAACTGCACAGCCGGACCAAACCGGCTGGAGCCAGGAATCCCAAGGCCACGGAACCGACCAAGCCGAGACCGACGGCCGGCAGAAAGCTCTTGACCAAGCTCGAGGCAAAGAAGCAGATCAAAGTCAGCACGCCGGCGGCCACCGTTGTAGCTGCAAGAAATCCCAGCACTCCCCAACGATCCAACGGATGATGGTTCGACATGAAGGCATCGCCGGGAGCACCGAGGGTCAGCCCGATGCTTTCGAGGATCACCGGCAAGACACCGCCCAGGAATGTGCCCAGCAAGAGAGTGAGGCCCGCCTTGGCAATAAATTGCCGGCGCCGGGAAACCGGCAGGCACAACTGGCCTTCCATGACGCCCAGCCGCCGCTCCTCAGCCACCGCCAAGCTGCCGATCAGAACCGGCAGCATGAGCCAAAATATCCATACATACGAGGTCAGCGCCAGACCGAGAGAATCATCGGAAAATTTATGGATGACTCTCAAAACGATCACACTGGCGTGCAGCACGAACAAAAAGGCCGCTCCCGTCAGCACCCCCTGCTGCAACAGAATCTCCTTCTTGATCAGCCCGGTCAGCGGCTGTCGTTTCCGGATGACCGCGCGCGAACCGACGCCAGCGAAGAGAAAGCTCCACTGCGGCAAATTGATCACACCGCCCGACCATCCCGAATCCTGAGCGCGAAAAAACAACCGCCGGGCAAACAGAAATCCGGCGAGCGAATACACGCCGATCGCAGTGCTCAGGATGGCAATGAACAGACTATCCGATTCGCTGTCGGCCAGGAAAATTCCAGAAAGACCGGAAAGGGTCACCGGCACCAGCAGCGTGAGCCAGAACGCACCCGCCACTTGCCGCAACAACAACGTGGTCCACAGCCCGCCGGTAAACGTGGCGGCGGCAATCAAACAAATGGCAATGACCAGCTCATAGGAACCGTGTTGGTGGAGGACATCCCCGCCGGACCGCAAACAGGCGGAAAAAAATGCGACCAACCAAACCAAGCAGACCGTCGCAAACGCCAGGGCCAGGACCGACAATTTGACGGTCCAGATTCGTAGCCGTTCCGCGGGCTGGGCCAGAAGTGAGGAGAACGCGTTCAGACTCACCTCGCGCCCGATGGTCGTCAACGCCATGATCGTGAGCCCGAAGAAAAGCAGGATCGCCACATAAAAATCATACGGGCGGGTGAAACATTGTACCGTGGCCAGCACTATCGCCAATGCCCAACTGGGGAACAGCAGGCGGACTTCTTTTTTAACGAGCATGGTCATGAGGCTCCTCCGGTTGCAAAAACATTGCCCAGGAACTGCGGCTTGCGGGATGGCTCCAGCAACGTCGGATCGCGATCCTCGCTCTCATTCTCATCCGGCAACCGCCAGTACCAGAGGCCGCCGTCGGCGGCCAGAGTAATCAGCCCATGGTCCGTGCTGGCCATGGCAATCCAGTCCGTATGATTGCCCAGACGGACCGGTTGGGCGCGTTGCAAAACTTCCAGCACATGAGCGCGAGACCGTTCCAACCGGAACCGCCCCGGCGTGTCCATGGAAAGGTCCCAGAACCAAAGCGACCCATCTTGTTTCAAAGTGACGATGCTCGTCCCCCATCCGGCCACGGCCAGCCAATTGGTCTCACCACCCAGCCGGACATTCTTTCTGCTCCACTCGCGCTGAGACGTGCGTCCGTTGCCGATCCAATGGCCTTCCGCCAATATGCGAATGGCGCCGTCGTTCCCTACCACGAGCGCATAGTCACCCCCATAACCATACCAAATCATTAAACTGTGCCAATCGACCGGCTCCAGCATCGAAGCACGCCAAGCCGGAATGTCCGGGTCCGCGTTGGCAGGGGTCGGCGCGGAAAACTCGGGACCTCTCCTCGTCCAAAGACTGCCATCCCGCTTGCGGAGCCACAACCGACCATCCTCGACCGAATCAGCCGCCGCCCAATCCGACTTCGTACCCACGCGTTGCAGCGGAAAGGCCGCCAAGCCAGGCCAGCGATTGGAACGTGAGTTCCACCCGGCGGTATCCCATTGCCACAGCGTTCCATCCTGCTTCACCAGCCAATAACCCCACGCCCCCAGGCTGCTCCAGTTGGTGTCCGCACCATACTGGACAAATTCATCTGCTACCTGCTTCCGCCCGGCCAACTGGAGTCGGTCTGCCACGTATCGGGTTAGCGCCGAGACCCACAAAGTTCCATCAGCCTTGAGACCTACCTCATCGTCCTCGTAATCGCGAGTGACCCCAGTCCAATTGGAACCGCTCACATGCCGCCCTTGGATCGCTGGCGCCAAATTGACCGGGAACGCTTCGGCAAAATGCGAAAGTGAAAAAGCCGAATCCCTCGTCTCCAATCGCCCGGCCCAAGCCGTACCATCCGGCAACCTCACGGTAATCAGATCACCGACGTCGCGGATGGCCACTGGGTGGGATGCGGTCAATCGCGCCGGGCCGTGCGACGGTTCAAAGGGCGTGAGTTTTTCCCAGGCGCGGTGATAAATCGCCGTGGTGGCCGTCACGATCCCGGCCACCATGGCCAGCAGCGCCACCAAGTTGGCCAGACCGGCCTGCCGCCCGATACTGGTGCGCTGCCAGTTGCGGCTGGCCAACCCGCACAAGACTGCCACCAACACCGGCACGCCGATCAGCACCACCAACAGGCCCCGCCACAAGACGTGGCCATCCGGCAGCGCCACGTGGGGCTGGAGGATAACGACAGCCGAGACATAGAGCAGGGCCAGGCCGAGCAGGGCCGGCGCCAGCGCTTGCAGCGTGCTGCGCGACAGGGTAGAACCATAAAACGACACCAAGCCGATACTGGCGGCGAGCGCCGGGAACATCAGCACCCCGCCCAACTCCCACAAGGCTTGCAGAGCGAAAAACAAATATATCTGGCCGCTGCCGGCCAATTTCCAAGCCAGTCCGTCCACCGGAGCTTCGGCCAGCAGCGACCGCGCCGCCGATAAAACCCGCGGCAGTTCCAGCAAAGCCGGCACGATGGCCCCGAACAGCACGGACAACACCAGCACGCTGCCGAGTTTGATCGCAAACTGCGTGCGGCGCCGGACCGGCAGGCAAAGCTGCGCCGCCAAGGTGCCCAAGCGGCGCTCCTCGGCGGCGGCCGTGCACCCCACCAACAAAGGCAATGCCAACCACAACCACCAAAACTGTTGTACGATGAACTCCTGCGTGGAATTCCGCTGGATGAGGAAAATCGTCCGCCAGGCGACGACGCCCAGATGCAACAACGCCAGCACCCCCGCTATCACGAACTGCGATTGGTGCAGTTGCAGCTCCTTGAATTCCAGCGCCGCGCGCGGACGCCAACCGCGCCAACCCTCCGACGCAGTATGGCCGAGCGTGAGTCCGCCCCAATGCGGGAGCGCGATCTCCCCGCCCAGCCAGGGCGCATCCTGGGCCCGCAAAAACAACCGGCGCGCAAAGAGAATTCCCACCACGCTGTACACCAGCAGCCCGGCCTCCAAGATGTGAAGCGTGAAGATGTTGGACTGCTCGCCGGCCAGCGACAGCCAGAGGATGATCGGCAAGCCGGGCGTCAACACCGTAAACCAAAAAGCTGCCGCCACCTGCCGCAGCAACAATACTGTCCAAAGTCCGCCCGAAAAAATCACCAGCCCGGACAAACCGACGGCGGTCAACAAATCCACCCATTGAAACATTTGGTTGTTCATCCAGGCCTGCCAAGCCCAACTGACGCACCAGAGGAACCCCACTGCGAGGAAGGCCAACGCCAGGAGAAAGATTTTTACATTCCAGGTTTTCTGACGCGGAACCGGTTGCGCGAGCAGCAGCGCAAACGTGCCGCCCCCCACTTCCGCCCCGAACGATCCCAGCGCCATCGTGATGACGCACAGCGGACAAATCACGAATGGCAGCAACTGCCAAAGGCTTTTGATCCCGTCCGCGTGGCTGGGGGCGCACAGATTCGTGAGGGCCAGGACACAGGCGGCGGCGAATCCCGGCAGCAGGAGGCGGATTTCCTTTTTGACGAGGGCGTTCATAGGGGGGATCTGGAATTTGAAAACCGGGTGAAAAATCCAAGCCCGCCCTCACCCCGGCCCTCTCCCCCAGGAGAGGGAGACATTGTTGCCGCTGCGGGTGAATAGCACCGCTCTGAGCTTGCGTGAAAAATCGCCAAGACGCAGGGAGCGTTTCCCCCTCTCCGCGTCGGCGGAGTCTGCGGAGCCGATGGTCCCTCGCCCACGGGAGTGGGAGAGGGTGGCCGATAGGCCGGGTGAGGGATTCTGGGAGAAAGGCGGGCCGGGGTGAGGTGTTCGTTACACCATCTCAATCTGTGTCCATCGGTATTCATCCGTGGTTGAAAATTCCCGCGGTTTACGGCGTGGGTTTCAAAACTTTGGAGGCGACAAAAATTTCCTCCAGCGTCAGGGATTCGGCGCGCAGTTCCTCGGGCGACTGCGCTTTCAGCTCCGCCAGCAACGCCTCGCTGTTGCCGTTGGCCAGGATCTCCACCTCACGGCCCGCCCGCTTCACCTCGAGCGCGCCGACGAGTTTCAACGCCGGCTCCTGCGAAAATCGCGCGCGAATTTTTTTAAACCGGTTGCGCGCGGCGTCGGCGTTCATCGTCAACAGCTCGCGCCCCTCCTCGATGATGGTGAATTCATCGATCAAGCCCTCGAATTCGGCGATCAGGTGCGTGGAGACAAACACCGTGCGGCGGCCCGGGTCGCCGGATTGATAGGCGCCGATGACCGTCTCAATAAACTCGCGGCGTACAATGGGGTCCAGGCCGCTGGTGGGCTCATCGAGCACGAGCAGTTCGGGTTCGGGACAAATCGCGCCGATCAACGCCAGTTGCGTGCGCTGGCCCTTGGAAAGGCTGCTGGTCTTCTTGCTCGAATCCAGTTGGAAGCGCCGCAGCAAATCGGCTTCGATCTCGCGGTTCCAAGTCGTCCGAAACGAGGCCAGGTATTCGAGCGTGTCCTGCACGGTCATCCAGGGATAAAACGCCACCTGGTCCGGCACGTAGGCCAGCCGAGATTTGACGGCGACTTCCTGCCGGCGCGGGTCCAGCCCGAAGACGCGCACGCTGCCGTCGTCCGGTTGGAGCAGGTTCAGCAGGCATTTGATGGTGGTGGTCTTGCCGGCGCCGTTGCGGCCGAAGAAGCCGTAACATTTACCGGCCGGCACGGACAGCGAAAGGCCGTTCACGGCCTCGTGCTTGCCGTAGCGGCGCACCAGATTCTGGATTTCGATGACGGGCGACTCGTTGTTCATGAATGATCCTTTGAATGGTTCGCGTCCTGGTAATGCCGGTCGAAGGCCTCGAGGCGCTTTTTGACCAGGGCCAGCAGCTCATCGTCGCCGATCTGGAGGTGATGGGCGGCCACGACGGCGCGGTCGATTTCCTGCGTGAGCAGGTCATTGCGGGCGGATTTGGTGAGCAGCGAGCCGACTTCCTTGAGGAAACAGCCCTTGCCGGGAAGGGTTTCGATGACGCCCTGGTTTTCGAGTTCCGCGTAGGCTTTGGCGATGGTGTTGCGGTTCACCCGCAACTCCTCGGCCAGGGGGCGGATGGACGGCAAGGATTCGCCCGTGCGCAGGCCGCCCGAGGCGGCTGCGTGGCGCACCTGCTCCACCAGTTGCAAGTACACCGGCGTGCCGGACCGGAAATCAATTTGCCATCGCATAAGGGCTTACTGTCCTATTACAGTAGGACAGTTGTGGGCGGCGGTCAAGAGAATTCGTTTGCCGGTCGAGGCTGGATTGGGTGGAAAACGCAACCCGAGCCGTGAGGCGCTCGCCCAGAGCCGTGCCCGGGGAAAATCCATTCGCCCGCTGGTTGGCAACAGCCGCGCTGCGCCACAGCGCCGGAGGGCCGGACGCACTCCACGACGCTGCGCGACTGCCCCGCGCACGGCGAACGCGCCAGCGTCTTGGACTACGGTGGCCCTCCACCGTTTTGGAACACGTCCCCGCCTGCCAACCCAGGCAACCATGGTTCGTCCCCTCTGACCGCATCTTTGCGCGAGCCACGAGACGCTC
>CAYTJG010000311.1:0-7408 GCA_964437865.1 uncultured Bifidobacteriaceae bacterium
CCCGACCTTGGCGGCCACTTGGGCCACGTCCTTATCACCGCGGCCGGAGAGATTGACGATGATCAGGGAATCCTTGCTCATTTTCGGGGCGCGGACGATGCATTCGGCCACGGCATGGGAGCTTTCGAGCGCGGGAATGATGCCTTCCAATCGCGCCAGCTTCATGAACGCCGCGAGGGCCTGGTCGTCGGTGGCGTAGGTGTACTCCACGCGCTTTTGGTCATGCAGCCAGGCGTGCTCGGGGCCCACGGCCGCGTAGTCGAGCCCGGCGCTGACACTGTGGGTGAGTTGAATCTGGCCGAACGAATCCTGCAAAATATAGCTGCGGGTGCCCTGCAACACGCCGAGCGAGCCGCCGTGGAACCGGGCGGCGTGCTGTTCGGGCTGGAGGCCGCGGCCGCCGGCTTCCACGCCCACCATTTTCACGGTGGCGTCCCCGAGGAACGGATAAAACAGGCCGATGGCATTGGAGCCGCCGCCGACGCAGGCCAGCAGGAGATCGGGCAGGCGCTTTTCCTTTTCCAGGATTTGCGCGCGCGCCTCGTCACCGATGATGCGCTGGAAGTTGCGGACCATGAGGGGATACGGGTGCGCGCCGTAGGCGGTGCCGAGAATGTAATGGGTGGACTGGAGGTGGGCCACCCAGTCGCGCATGGCTTCGTTGACCGCTTCCTTCAGGGTTTTCTGGCCGGCGTGGACGGGCACGACCTCGGCGCCGAGCATTTTCATGCGGTAAACGTTCAGTTCCTGGCGCTCGCAGTCGACGGCGCCCATGTAAACGACGCACTGGAGGCCGAACATGGCGGCGACGGTGGCCGAGGCCACGCCGTGCTGGCCGGCGCCGGTTTCGGCAATGACGCGGGTTTTGCCCATGCGGCGGGCGAGGAGGACCTGGCCGATGGCGTTATTGATCTTGTGGGCGCCGGTGTGGTTGAGGTCTTCGCGCTTGAGATAGATTTTGGCGCCGCCGAGTTCGCGCGTGAGGCGCTCGGCGAAATAGAGGGGCGAGGGCCGGCCGCAGAAGTCCTTCAGGTAGTAGGACAACTCGCGTTGGAACTCGGGGTCGTGCTGCGCCCGGAAGTATTCAGCCTCGAGCTCCTGCAAGGGATGCATCAAGGTTTCCGGCACGTAACGTCCGCCATAGGGCCCAAAATGGCCCTGGGCGTCGGGCAAGGTGGATTCGGCGACTACGCTCATACCGGCATTTTCACGCAAAGACGGCGCCCGCGCAAAGGATTTTCCATGCGGTCCCGCGGACGAAGGGAAATGACAACGAATCGTTGATATTAGGGGGCGACATCCTTATGATTTGCGGCGCATTGCAAGATCAAGAGGTATTTTTGTCATGAGCGCCAATCAATCCGACCCTTACAACGCCACCGTCGTCGGTCGCGAGGAAATCAATCCGCAGCTTTTGATATTACGGGTGCGCCCGGATGCGGATTTATTTGAGTTTCGCCCGGGCCAGTTTGCCGTGCTGGGCATGCTGGGCAGCGCGCCGCGGGTGGCCGAGGCCGTCCCGGAAGACGCGCCCGGTGAACCGGACAAGCTGGTCCGCCGCGCCTACAGCATTGCCTCGGCCAGCGTGGAGCGCCGGTATTTGGAATTCTATCTGACGCTGATCACCAGCGGGGCGCTCACGCCGCGCCTGTTTGCGCTGGCCCATGGCGGGCGGCTGTTTCTCGGGCCCAAGGCCAGCGGGGTGTTTACCATCGATCGCGTGGCGCCGGAAAAGGCCGTGGTGCTCATTGCCACCGGCACGGGCCTGGCCCCCTATGTTTCCATGCTGCGCACGCTGCTCGTGAACGACAGCCACCGGCGGTTCGTGGTGCTGCACGGCGCGCGTTACAGTTGGGACCTCGGCTATCGCGGCGAGCTGGAAAGCCTGGCCCGGCTCCGGCCCAATTTCACGTATATTCCCAGCATTACCCGGCCCGACCAGGATCCGCACTTCATTGGTTATACCGGGCGCATCCAGACGCTGTTGGAGCAGGGCGTGGTGGAGCGGGAATCGGGCATCGTGCTGGATCCGGCCCAGGCGGAAGTCTTCCTGTGCGGCAACCCGGACATGGTCCAGCTGGCCACCACCCTGTTACAAGGCAAGGGCTACGCGACCAAAGGCGGCGCCGGTGCGACCACGATTCACGTGGAGGAATACTGGTAGGAGGAGGCGGTCCGCGGGCGCTTTGACATGCGGGCGTTGCGGCCGTTGGGGAGTTGGGCGGCTGTTCGTTTTGGGGTGCATGGGTGGGTGATGGCTGGTTCGGAATCGCGTCGCAGCGCCCGAGACGGGCGCGGACCCGGGGCCTTCGCGACTGCACCGCGCTTGGCGAACGCGCGAGCGTCATCGGAGTGCGGTGGCCCTCCACCGCTTTGGAACACGTCTTCATTTCCAACCCAAGCAACCATGGTTCGTTCACTCGGGCGGTGGCTCTGCGCGAGCCGTGAGACGTTCGCCAATAGCTGCGCCGGGGGAAAATTCATTCACCCGCTGCTTGGCAGGATTTGCGTTGGGCCACAGCGCCGGAGGGCCGGGCGCACTCCAAGACGCTGGCGCGCTTCACGGCCGCTCCTTTGGATGCATCGCGCTGAGACATGCGGGCGTTGCGGCCGCTGGAAAAATTGAGCGAGGCACGGCAAAGCGGCCGTTCGTTTTGGGGTGCACGGTTGGTTCAGAATCACAGCTCAGCGCCCGAGACGGGCGCGGACCGGAGCGCATGGGATTTGCTCCGGAGGCTTGCTTTTTCCTTTTCCCTTTTTCTTGGGGCGCTCATCTTATGCGGGTGGAACTAACCCAGATCGAAATTCGCCGGGCGGTGCGGGCCGCCCTCCAGGAAGACGTGGGCGACGGGGATGTGACCACGCTGGCCACCGTGCCGGCGAAGGCACAATCCGTGGCGCTCATGAACGCGCGCGAGCCGCTGGTCGTGGCGGGTCTCCAGTTTGCCGAAGCCGCCTTCCGGATCTTATCCCCCAAAATCAAGGTCGAACGATTTGTGCAGGATGGCGCCCGGGTGCAGGCGGGGGCCCGGATGCTACGGATCAGCGGGCCAAGCCGCGCGTTGCTGAGCGCCGAGCGGGTGGCGCTCAATTTCGTTCAGCGCCTGTCAGGCGTGGCCACGGCCACTGCGCAGTTTGCCGCAGCCATCGAAGGCAGCCGGGCGGAAATCCTGGATACGCGCAAGACCACGCCCGGCTGGCGGCGATTTGAAAAGTACGCCGTGGCCTGCGGCGGCGGCCGGAATCACCGATTGGGATTGCATGACATGGTGCTGATCAAGGACAACCACCTGGTGGCGTTGCGGGCTGAAAAACCCAACGCCATCGCGGCAGCGGTGGTCCGGGCACGCCAGCATTACCCCAAACTGAAGGTGGAGGTGGAGGCGGACAATTTGGAGCAGGTCAGCCAGGCGGCCGAGGCCGGCGCCGATTTCATCCTGCTCGACAACATGGCTCCGGCGCGTTTGCGACTGGCGGTGGATATTGTGGCCGGCCGGGCCCAAACCGAGGCCAGCGGCGGCGTGAACCTGAAGACCGTGGCCGCCATTGCTTCCTCCGGCGTGGATTTCATCTCGGTGGGCGCCATCACCCATTCAGCGCGCGCGGTGGATATCGGACTGGATTTTGAAGCATGAGCCGTAACCCAGCCCTGCCCAGGAATTTCGCGGCCACGCTCCGGCGGCGGGCCGGCCGCGATCACCGATGACCACGGACGCCAAGATTTTGGCCGCCCTGCGCGCCAATCCGGATGGGGTGTCGGGCGCGCACCTGGCCGGCCAGTTGGGCCTCAGCCGCGCGGCGGTGTGGGCGCGCATGGAGGAGTTGCGCCGCGTGGGATTCGATATCGAGGCTGGGCCGCACCGGGGTTACCGACTGGTGGATGAACCGGACGCGCTGCTGGCGGATGATCTGCTGGCGCGCCTGGGGACCACCCGGGTGGTGGGGCGCGATATCCAGGTGTTTGAGCAAACGACCTCGACGAACGACGTGGTGGAGCGGTTGGCGCGGGACGGCGTGCCGGAAGGCGTGGTGGTGTTTGCGGAGGCGCAGACCAAGGGGCGCGGCCGGCTGGGGCGCGTGTGGATGTCGCCCGAGCGGAAGGGACTTTGGTTTTCCGTCTTGTTGCGGCCGAAGCTGCGACCGCAAGAGACCACGCAGTTGACGGTGATTTCGGCCACCTCGTTGCGGCGCGCCATCAAGCTGGTGACCGGTCTGGACGCAGCGATCAAGTGGCCCAATGACCTGTTCATCGGCGGCCGGAAGGTGGCGGGCATCCTGACGGAGCTGAGCGCGGAATTGGACCGGGTGCGGTATGTGATTCTCGGCATCGGGGTGGATGTGAACCAGGACGCGGCGGGGTTTCCGGCAGAGCTGCGGCCGCTCGCCACGTCGTTGCGGGTGGAAGCCGGCGCGCCGGTGTCCCGGGCGGAACTGGCCGCGGAAGTCTTGCGGCAACTGGACGCCGATTATGCGCTGATTGGCGCGGGCCGGTTTCCCGAGCTGGCGGATGAGTGGGAGGCGGCCTGCATCACCATCGGCCGCAACGTGGCAGTACACGTGGGGGATCGGCAATTCCGCGGCTATGCGGAGGCGCTGGATGACGACGGCGCGCTGCTGATCCGCACGGAGCACGGCCATTTGGAACGTGTGATCGGCGGCGACGTCCGGCTGGAAAAATGAGGTCGTCCAGCCGCCATTCGCAAGCTGTTCGAGCCTGGCCGGCTGCCATCAGGTTGGCTCCGGCCGCGGCGTGGGGAGTCGGTCCGGAGGTTCCGGATCAATTTTCGGCTTTCAGTGTTCGAATCTCGGAGTTGTAATCATGCTTTTACTTTTTGACATCGGCAATACGCACACGCACGTCGGCCTGGCCGACGCGCAGCGGGTGGTGAAGCAGGGGGACATCCCCACGTACTCCTGGCTGGCAGGCGGGGCAGCCGGGCGGGTGAAGAACTTTATCGGCCACAGCCCGATCGAGGGAGCGGCCGTGTGCAGCGTGGTGCCGGCGGTGACACCCCTGGTGAAAAAATTTGCCCGGACCCAGTGGAAGTTCGAGGTCCTGGAATTGCAGGCCTCGACGGTTCGGGGCGTGGGCATCGACTATCCCAAGCCCAAATCCATCGGGCCGGACCGGCTGGCGAATGCGGTGGCGGCGCGCCAGCGGTTTGGGGCGCCGGTGGTGGTGGTGGATTTCGGCACGGCCGTCACCTTTGACGTGGTGGACGGGCGGGGCTGTTACGTGGGCGGCATCATTGCGCCGGGCTTGTCGGTGATGACCCACTATCTCCACGAAAAAACGGCGCTGCTGCCCAAAATTCAGATTCGGGAGATCCGCACGGCGATTGGCAAGAGCACGGAGGAAGCCATGCTGGTGGGCGCCGTCCACGGTTATCGCGGCCTGGTGCGCGAGTTGATCAATGAACTAAAGCGCGAGCTGCACGCCCCGAAAATGCCGGTGGTGGCCACCGGCGGCTATGCCAAATTGATCGCCGCCGGGTTGCCGGCCATCGTGGCCGTGGAACCGGATTTGACGCTGGAAGGTCTGCGGTTGGTCTGGTACGCCCGGTAACCGCTCTTCGCACCCTGGCCACCGATGTGATCTGCCCTGGCGAAGCGGGCCGCAACCGGCCGCGGAATGGCGCCTGCGCCAGCCGGAGCTTTGCATTTTGTTCGCGTCCAAGTACGTGCAGGAGAAAGAGAAGATTGACCTGACCCGGCTGCGAACGGCTTCACTGCAACGTCTTCACGGTTTCCGCGCGGGTGATCAGCCAGTCACCGTCCAGCTTCCGCAGTTGGAAGCGCATTTCCTGGATGCCTGTGTCCTGGTCGCCGTTGGCGCTGACCTTGGCGGTGCAACTCACTTCGGCGCTCAGTTTGTCCGGGCCCAGCCGCACGGTGACGTCCTGAAATCGCACGCTTAGCGAAGTGGCCCCCGCGAACCCGCCGGCCGCCGCCTCCCGGATTTCATCCCGACCGGACAGGGTGTGGGCGCCGACGCCAACGAGGTCATAAGTGATTTCGGCATCCGGGGAGAAATAGGCGATCACCGTGCCAACTTTGTTGGCGCGCAGCAGGGGGTTGGTGCCGGCGGGGATGGTGGCGGTGGCGGCCAGGCTCGCAATTCTTTTCAGGACGGCTTTTTCCGGGCTCGGAAAGAGGACCGTGTACAGCCAGTAAAGGAGCCCCAGCAGCACCAGGGCCAGGGCCAGGCGAAGCGCTGCTTTCAAAGGAGCACCTTGCCGATGATGCGATTGCGTTCGGCGCGGCCCTGCACGTGATATTCGAACGGCATCGTCCGGTTATCGCCCACCACGTAGTATTGGTCCGGGCCGCACTGGATGGGGGCGTGCTCCCAGTCGCAGCTCGATTTCGCCAGGTATGGCTCGTCCAACAGACGTCCATTGATATAGACGTGGCCTTCGTGAAAGGCCACGCTCTCGCCCGGCAAACCGATGATCCGCTTCATCAGCAACTGCTTCGGCTCGGAAAATTGGCCGGGCTCGGAATAGCGGATGGCCACCACGTCGCCGCGCTGCGGTTCATGGAGCATATAGGCCAGCCGGTTGACACAATCGATCTTGTGATTGCGGTAGGTGGGTTCCATGGAAATGCCCTCGACGCGGATGGGCAGCAGCACAAACTTGGTGGTCACCGTCACCAGGGACACCAAGACCAGAATACGGATCAGGGTCCATTTGGGCCGGCGCCCGATCAGCACAATTTGCAGCCAGCCCGGTTCGGCGCCGGACGTGTTAGTTTCGGTTGTCACTGCGCTTAAAAATAAACCACCGGACGTCCGCGGGCAACCCCCGGGCCGCCCCCCGCCGCCACCACGCCAAGTCCGGTTCCCACGCTGACAGTCGATTTTGGTCGCAAAATGCCCGGGCTTGCCTGGGGTAAAGAGAAGGGCCGCAACAAGCTATGGGAAGACCGCCCCTGGCTCAGTTGACCGGTAAGCCAAGTTGCGCGGGCGAAAAAGGCGCGCCCACATTGTAGCCCACCCGCACGACGGCGAAGTTCACGGCCTTCGGCGCCGATTCGACTGCCTTAACCCTTCCAACCGCGTTAGTTCCGGTGCGGCTGAACCTGTTCCTGGCGGATTTCGTCCAGCTCCGCCAGCGCCTGGCACAGCGGACAGGTTTCCGTGAGCAGGAGGCAATGTGCCCGGTGTTCCTGCTCGGCCGCTTCCGCCACGGCGAGGAGGGCGGAATATTCCGTGTCGGACGGGGAGACGGTCACCACGTCATTACCCATGTCGTCGGTGATGTGGGTTCTGCCAATGGCTGTTTTCATGGCTACCACTTTAACTCATCACCTTAGAAGAATCAATGATAATCAGTATTTGACTTAAACAGTAACAATGATGCAGTGGTCGCAAATGGCTAATGCTGGCGGCCGCGCCGGGAGCGGG
>CAYTJG010000312.1:0-7405 GCA_964437865.1 uncultured Bifidobacteriaceae bacterium
CCTTTATTGCTCATGTGTCGTAATAAATTGTGGTAATGACTACAAAGCCGGTATTCTGCCAATCTTACGGAAAAGTTCAATGCCTTTCTTTCGGGCTGGCGGGTCGCTAGGCGGTGGCGCCAGCCTTGGCGGCCGAGCCATTGTCATGGGCCGCCTTCCGCTTGGCGGCTTCGGCAATCACCTTGTCCGCCGCTTCCCGCGGCATTTCCTCATAATGGCTGAATTCCTCGGCATGCACCCCGCGCCCGCCCGTCAGCGACCGCAAGGTGCTGGAATAATGGTATAGTTCCTTCGCCGGCACGTTCGCCTTGATCACCTGAAACACGCCATCCGTATCCATGCCCAGGATCTTGCCGCGGCGGGAGGAAAGATCGCCCATCACCTTGCCCATGAAATCCTCGGGCACGCGAATCTCCACGGTGTCAATCGGCTCCAGCAACACCGGTTTGGCGGCGGTGAACGCCTCCTTGAAGGCAAAATAACCGGCGATCTGAAAGGCGATATCCTTGGAGTCCACCGGGTGCATCTTGCCGTCATAGAAAACAATCTTCACATCCGTGACGCGGCAGCCGGCGAGGATGCCTTCGGTACAGGCCTGCTGCACCCCCTTCTCCACGGATGGCACGAAATTGCGGTCGACATTCTGCCCGACCAGCGACTGGGTGAATTCCACGCCGCTGTCGCGCTGCCTGGGCTCGACGCGCATCCAGACCTCGGCGAACTGGCCCGCGCCGCCGGTCTGCTTCTTGTGGCGATACTTGGAATCACCCTTCCCCTTGATGGTCTCGCGATATTTCACGCGCGGCTCGGCCAGGGTGACGTGCACGTTATAACGCCGACGCAGCCGGTCGGCCACCACTTCCAGATGCAGTTCGCCCTGCGCGGAAATGATCGTCTGGTGGAGTTCCGAATCCACCACGTATAGGAAAGTGGGGTCCTCGCTGCGCAACGCCGCCAAGCCCGAGGCAATCTTCTCCTCTTCGCCCTTGACGTCCGCAACCAGCGCCGCGTGAATGTTGGGCTTGGGATACACCACCTTGGGCAGCGTCACGGGGCGCTTGGGAGTGCACAGCGTATTGCCGGTGTGCGTGTCCTTGAGCTTGACCACCGCGCCAATGTCGCCCGCGCCGAGCGTGTTCACCATCTCCCGCATCTGGCCGTTCAACAAGTACATCTGGCCAATTCGCTCGGTGATCTTGCGGTCGCTATTGAACAAGTCCGTGCCGCTGGTGACCGCGCCGGAATAAACCCGGAAAAAGGACAGCTCCCCAAAATGCGCCTCGGACATCGTCTTGAAGACATACGCCACCGTTTCGGGACTTTCGAGCGCCACCTCCACGGGGTTGCCGGCCGCATCCACCGCCGCCACCCGCTTGCGATCCACGGGCGACGAACCGTATTTGGCTATGAAATCCATGACGCGGGCCACCCCCACATTCTTCTCGGCCGAGACCGAAAAGAGCGGAATGAACAACTCCCGTTGGACCGCCATATGGATACCGGCGCGGAATTCATCCTCCGTGAGCGTGCCCTGGTCGAAAAACTTGCTCATCAGTTCGTCATCGGACTCGGCGATGTGCTCGATGAGTTCCCGGTGGAGCTGCTTGACCTTTTCCCCCCATTCGCCGGTGGCGGGTTCCTCGGTGTATTTGCCCGAACCGTCGGTCGCATAGGTGACGATCTCATTGCGGAGCACGTCGAGCGTGCGGTTGAAGCCGGGGCCGGCATTCACCGGCAGCGACAGGGGAAACACGTGCCGGCCGAAATGTTCCTGGGTCCCCTTCACCACCCGGTCGAAATCCACGTTCTCCTTGTCGAGCGCGTTGACCACGATCATCTTGGGGATGCCGTAATTGGTGGCGTAGTCCCAGACCCGGTCGGTGCCCACGCCCAAGCCATGCTGGGCATGAATGACCACCAACGCAAAATCACCCACCCGCAGGGCGCCCAGACCTTCGCTGATAAAATCCAGATAGCCGGGAGTGTCGATCAGGTTGAACTTCTTGCCCATCCAGTCGGCATGCAACAACGTGGCCGAGACGGAAATCTGCCGCTGCTTTTCACTGACATGGTAATCGGATACGGTCGTGCCGTCGGCGATGCGTCCCATGCGCGTAATCACACCGGCGCAGAGAAGCATCGCCTCGGTCAACAGGGTTTTCCCCGAGGAGGCGTGGCCGACGATGGCAAAGTTGCGAATTTCAGCGGGAGGGTAGTTTTTCATAAGGCTAGTTTACGGGCGTTGGTGTTTAGCAAACGGGCTTATGGCTGAACTGCATTTCAAACCGATCAGGGCAAGCTTGGCAAGACCAAACTTCGGTAATTTAACAAAATTTTAACCTGCCGCCCTGCTCCATGCTTGCGGGCGGGCGCAAAAATTGTATTTTGCCGCCAGTGAATAGGCGGTGGGCGGTGGCATCGCCCTCACGGCCGAACCGGCGGCCGGCGCCCCCCGCCCGCCCGGATCCGCCCGACGGAGAGATGCCCGACAGGACAATATGCAAAATGGTCTCCACAAGTTTTTGTTGATCAGTGGTGAGGAAGCCTCCGCGCGCCGGATCTGCGAGCTGGTGACTGCCGCGATTCCTGGGGCCGAGGTCATGGTGGAGCCCACGTTGGACGCCGCGCTCGCCTTGGTGGCCACCAACAGCTTTGACGCGGTCCTGTTTGAAGTCCCCGAGGCCAATGCCGCCGCCCTTTTCCAAACCACTTCGCTCACCATCCGGGCGCCGGGTTTGCCCGTCCTGGTCATCGGTCCGCACGAGGATGACGCCTACCTGGCCGAGGCCGTCTTCAGCGGCGCCCAAGAGTACCTCGGGCGGGAACAACTTTCGCCGGCCATCCTCGAACATGCCATCCACTGTTCAGTGGCCCGGCAACAGGAACAACTCACCCTGGTCGCGGAAAAGAACAATTACTACGACATTTTCGACCATCTGGTGGAGGGTATTTTCCGCACCACGCTCAGCGGCCATTACCTGCTGGCCAACATCGCCCTGGCCCGCATCTATGGCTATGACTCGCCGGTGCAGCTCATGGCCAGCATCAAGGACATCGCCGACACCCTCTACGTGGAGCATGGCCGGCGCGAGGAATTCATGCGGCTCATGCAGGAAAACGACACCCTGAGCGGCTTCGAATCCCGCATCTACCGCAAGGACGGCAGCATCATCTGGATTTCTGAGAATTGCCGGGCCGTCCGCGATGCCCAGGGCAAAGTCCTCTACTACGAGGGCACGGTGGAGGACATCACCGAACGAAAACGGGCGGAGGAACTGATCCGCCGGGCCACCGGCGAGCTCTCGCGCAGCCGCGAGGAATTGCGCACCAAGAATTCCCTGATGGAGGAAAGCCTGCGCACCGCGCGCGAAATCCAACTCACGATGCTGCCCCAGCAGTATCCCAGCTTTCCACCGGCGGCACCGGCCACAGAAAGCGCGTTTCAATTTGTCCACCGCTACGAACCAGCCGAGTCCGTGAGCGGCGATTTCTTCAGCGTGACCGCCATCTCCGATACGGAGGCGGCCGTGTTCATTTGCGATGTCACCGGCCACGGCGTGCGGGCGGCGTTGGTGACGGCCATGATCCGGGCGCTGGCCGAGGAACTCAAGCCGGTGGCGCGCGAGCCGGGCAACTTCCTGCGCAAGTTGAATTTCGATCTGTGCAGCATTCTCAAGAACACCGGCTCGCCGATGCTGACCACGGCCTTTTACGGCGTGGCGGATTACCAGACCGGGAAATTACGCTTTGCGAACGCCGGCCATCCCAAGCCCCTGTTGGTGCGCCGTTCCCTCGGCCAGGTGGAACCACTGGCCAACACCAGCGGCCGCAGCCAGCCAGCCCTGGGCCTGTTCGATGATCCGCCCTATCAATCCTCCGAAATCACCCTGGCGCCCGGCGATTTCCTGATGCTGTTCACCGATGGTCTGTACGAGGTACAGGGCCAAAACGAGGAGCTGTATTCCCAGGAACGGCTGATGTTGGACGTGAAAAGCTTTCTCGCCCACCCGCCCGCGGTGCTCTTTGACGAATTGCTCAGTGTGATTCGGAACTTCGCCGTGAATGGACAGTTTGACGACGACGTGTGCCTGGTAGGCATGGACTATCTAGGCGCGCCAGCGGCCAAGGCCTGAGCGGCAATTCGTGTCTCGTTTTTTTATCTGTGTGAATCTGCGTCCATCTGTGGCCGCACCTGCCCACCCGCCTACCGTGCGATCCAGCCGCCGCCCAGCACCAGGTCATCCTGGTAAAACACCGCGGCCTGGCCCGGCGTGATGGCCCGCTGCGGCGTGTGCAGCTTCACCTTCACCACCCCCTTGCCAACCGGCGTCAGCGTGGCCGCCGTTCCCGGATGATTGTAACGAATCTTGGCCGTCACCTCGACGGGCGTCGTCAGCGTCTCAAAGGGATGCCAATTGCAGCGCTCGGCGGTGAACTCATCGCGATCCAGTGCCGAATCATCGCCCACCACCACGCGATTGTTTTCCGCGTCCAATGCCACCACATAAACCGGCTTGGCCGTGGTGATGCCCAGGCCGCGCCGCTGGCCGATGGTGAAAAACTCGATGCCATCATGGTGCCCCAGGACCTGCCCGTAAAGATCGGTAATGTCCCCCCGGTGCTTCTGGACGAGGTTCGCCGCCTGGAGAAAGCCGCCGTAATTGTTATCCGGCACAAAACAGATTTCCATGCTTTCCTCCTTGTCGGCGGTCTTGAGCTGGCACTGCCGCGCCACGGCCCGCGTGTCGCTCTTGGTCTTTTCGCCCAGCGGAAAAATCGTGCGCGCCAACTGATCCTGCCGCAGGGAAAACAGAAAATAGCTCTGGTCCTTCCGCGGATCGCGCCCGCGCTTGAGTAGATATCGCCCCGCCGCCGGCGCGGTCGCGCCCGGACCGGCCGATTCCGCAGGCCGCACCCTGCTCTCCGCATTCTTCCCTCCGGATTCCGCACTCCGCACTCCGCACTCCGCACTCAAAGTGGCCCGTTCCACCCGGGCGAAATGCCCCGTGGCAATAAAGTCCGCCCCCAGTTGGTCCGCGCGGTCGATCAGGCGGCCAAACTTGAGATTCTGGTTGCACATCACGCACGGATTGGGCGTGCGCCCCGCCTTGTATTCATCCGCAAAATAACGGATGACATGCCGCTGGAAATCCGCCGATTCATCGACGAGGTAATAGGGAATATCCAGTTTGTTGCACACGGAGCGGGCATCGGTCACGGCCTGCGGCCCGCAGCATTTGTCTTCCGCGCGGTTCACACAATCCTGCGGCCAGAGCTTGAGCGTAATGCCGATGACCTCGTAGCCCTGGGCGAGCAACAAGGCCGCCGTGGCGGAGGAATCCACTCCCCCGCTCATGCCACAGACCACGCGCTGACGTTGTTTTGGCAGACTCACAGACCCGCATTATACAATAGAAACAGCGCGTGTAAACCAGCCTTGTTCCCCCTCTCCCGCCAGAAACGCTCCGCAACGAACAGCCGCTCAAGTACGTCTCTTCCACGTCTCGAGCGGCCACCCTTCTTGCACCTCTCAGCGGCCGGACCGTCCTAATTGACCGATTCGGCTTTCGCCGAGGCATGGCCATTGGCACCGACCGGCCGGACCGACGCCAGGCGGCTGGGAGGGTTGAATCCGTCCTGGATATTGCGGGCGCGCGGGGTGGTCGTGGCCGTCGGACCGTTCCTTCGCCCGGCGCCATCCACCAAGCGAACGAGTTCGCCCACGACATCTCTCATTACGTCCGCTTGGGCGTTCAGTTCCTCCGCCGCCGAGGCCGATTCTTCCGCGCTCGCCGCGGTGGATTGCGTCACTTTGTCCATCTCGCCAACCGCGGTGTTGATTTGGGTGATGCCCTGGGTTTGTTCGCGCGAGGCATTGGACACTTCCGAAGCCAGCTCGTCCACTTGATGCACCTTGGAGACAATCTCGTTGAGCGTCTTGGCCACCTTATCGCTGAGTTCCACCCCTTGGCCCGTCTTGCCAATGGCGCCTTCAATCTTGGCGGCGGTTTCCTTGGCCGCCTGCGCGCTGCGTTGGGCCAGGTTGCGGACCTCTTCGGCCACCACGGCAAAACCCATGCCGGCCTCGCCGGCCCGGGCCGCCTCCACCGCGGCGTTCAACGCCAGAATGTTCGTCTGAAAAGCGATTTCATCAATCGTCCGGATGATCTTGGCCACGTCATCGCTGGAGATTTTGATCGCTTGCATGGCCTGACTCATGTCCTTCATATCGGTGACGCCCTTGTCGGCCGATTGGCGGGCCTGCTTGGCCAGCTCATTGACCTTTTCGGCATTTTCGGCATTGCGTTTGGTCATGCTGGCCATCTCTTCCAGCGAGGAACTGGTCTCCTCCAGCGAGGCCGCCTGCTCGCCGGAACCCTGCGCCAGGCTCTGGCTGGCGGAGGATACCTGGCCGGCGGCGGACGCCACCTGGTTGGCGCCGTCATGCAGCGACGAAGAGACCCGCTGGAGCACGCGCTTTAATCCCACGACCACCAAGCCTGCCAAAAGCACACTGATGGCCAACTCGCCCAGCAGAATCGCGCCCAAGGTCATTTTGGAATGACGGGCGTCCTGTTGGATCGAACTGGCGGCGTCGATCGCCGACCGGGTTTCCAACGCATTGAATTTTCCGGCCAGTTCATCATACGCGTTATAGGCGGTCCGACCGGCGCCCAGCATCTGCGACAGCGCCTCCTCGTGCTTGCCCGCCTCGCTCAATTGCAGAATCGGCGCGCGGGTCTCGAGGTAAACCTGCCGCGCCTGTTTCATTTTTTCAAAAAGTTGTCGCTCTTCCGGGCTGTTGGCCAGCTTGGCCAGAGTGTCGGCCTTACCGGTAATGACCTTGCCAATTTCCTCCAACTGCCCCTCGTAGGCCTTTTTATCATCCAAATTGGTGGTCAGCACATGCCGGATGAGCAGCAAGTGGGCCTGCGCCAGGTTTTGCATGAGTTCAGCCGAGGACGCCAGGCCAGGCACACTGTCGCTGCTCACATTGTCCGCGGCAGTTTCAATGTGGCGCATGGAAATCCACGCGATGGTTCCCATGACGGCGCTCAGCAACCCAATCACCAAATAGCCCAATACGATACGTCTTGTAATGGTCCAATTCTTCATAGTAATTCAATTAAAAATTCGGTTTGCGGTTTGCAGGGGTGGGGTTTGCCGGCGGCCGGGCCGGAGGTGGGTTCTTTAACATTCATAATTTACAACCACGCATCCGGCCCTCCCACCTGCCCGGATGTAATATTTTGTACTATTTAAGTGACGTTAGACGCCGGAATCGTCGAAGGTAAGTCAGACGTGGCGGCGTATAGTTACTTATCGGCGACACCGCCGAATGCTGAATCGGATTTAATTTACATTTTTTGGCACCCTTTGGGCAACGAATGGTGTGTCCACTGCT
>CAYTJG010000313.1:0-7392 GCA_964437865.1 uncultured Bifidobacteriaceae bacterium
GCGGCCGTGGCCGGGCGGCATTTGTTTGCCCGCGGCCAAAATATCCTCGCCGCGGTTTCCGGGGGTGTGGACTCCATGGTCCTGCTGCAGCTCTTGCACGCGCTGGCGCCCGAACACGGTTGGCAAATCGTGGTGGCCCACTTCAACCATCGGCTCCGCGGCCGGGCGAGCGACGCGGATGAGCGGTTGGTGCGCCGGACGGCTGAGCGCCTGGGTTGTCCTTGTGTGGTGGGCGGCGCCGAGGTGCGGGAGGCCGCGGCGCGCACCGGGCTTTCCCTCGAGATGGCCGCGCGCAAATTGCGCCACGAGTTCCTGGCGCAGGCGGCGCGACGCCACCAGGAGGCCACCATTGCGCTGGCGCACCATGCCGACGACCAGGTGGAGTTGTTTTTTCTGCGGCTGTTGCGGGGGACGGGTGGCGAAGGCCTCGCCGGCATGAAATGGCGCGGACCCTCGCCGGCCGACCCGGCCCTTTTCCTCGCCCGGCCGTTGCTGGACGTGACCAAGCAGGAATTGCTCGCTTTCGCGGGCGCACACCACATCGAGTTCCGGGAAGACGCCACGAATGCCGCCACCGACATTTTGCGCAACCGGGTTCGTCACGAGCTGTTGCCGTTGTTGCGCACGAAGTATCAGCCGGGCATCGATGCCCTGGTTCTGCGGTTGATGGATATTGTCGGTGCGGAGGGCGAGTTTGCGGGCGAAATGGCCCGGCAGTTTCGCCCAGAGCACGCCCGGAAAACGCAGCGACCTTTCGTCGGCGGGGATTTTAATGATTTGCCGGTGGCCGTGCAGCGCAAGTTTTTGCAGCAGCAACTGGCCGGGTTCGGCCTGCTGCCCGATTTTGAATTGATCGAACAACTCCGCCGCGAGCCGGAAAAACGGATTAGCGTCTGCGCCGGTTTGGGGGTGGTGCGCGATAACGCGGGCAAGCTGCATTGCCGGGAAGAGGGCGAGCGCGAATTCGATCCCGCCCAAATCACGGTGAAATTATCGTCCCGGCCCGGCGCGGTGTCCTTTGGTCTGAATTCGTTTCAATGGCGGGTGGAACTGATGCGGCGGTTCCAGTTGCCGGTGAAGCGGCCGGTCGGGCGGGCCGCGGTGGTGCGCGAATTCTTCGATGCGGACCGGGTGGGCGGGGAGATCATCTTGCGCCATTGGCGGCCGGGCGACCGGTTTCAACCGATCGGATTGCCATCGGCGGTGAAGCTTCAGGATCTGTTCGTGAATGCGCGGATCGCGGCGGCGCGCCGGCGTGAACTGGTGCTGGCGACGACCCGGGAGGGAAATATCTTCTGGGTGGATGGCTTGCGCATTGGCGAGGGCTTCAAGCTGACGCCGCAAACGCGCCGGAAACTGGTCTGGCAATGCCGGGCGAACTGAACCGGTCCGCCTCCGGATCAAAGCCGGCGAGCCTGTACGTTCCGGTACCGGATGACTGTGGAATTGGAATCGTTAAAGGCCCCTAGCCCCAGCATGAATTCATTGGTGCCCACGAAACTGCCCCGGGGCGGTCGGGCCTGTTTAAAAACTTCCTGGCCATTGACTGCGGCGGAAAATCGTCCGTGTTGGAAGCGCACGTCGAAAGAATTGGTGGCACTGTCGAGTTTGAGGGGAGCGGTGATCTGGCGTTCCGTCCAATGCTGGGAAAAGGAGGCCAAGTCACCCTCGTCGGAATTGCGTTTCATCCGGAAAGCGTACCAGTCGTCGTTCTGCCATTGGGGAATGCCCATGACCAATCCCCCTTGGAAGGCGGCGGTAGTGCTGCGCACCACCTCAAATTGACCACGGACCTCAAATTCCGTGCCGATCTGGGCGCGTGAGTAAATCAAGTGGCCAGCCTGATCTGCGTGTACTTCAAGCGCGCCATCCGGCAGACGCTGGAAGTGGCCGCGGTCCACGTGCCAGCCGGTGAACTGGTCGTCCGCGGGCAGGAAGTCGATCCAGCCGCCGGCATCCAGTCGTTGTTCCTGTTCCAAGGCGGCCGCCCGGTTCCGCACGAAGCTTTCCGTGAGCGCGTCCAAATTGGTCGCCCCCAGCAGCCCGTGATATACTTGCCATGCCGCCGCCAAATTGCCCGCCTCGTAACTGGCTTCCGCCGCGTTGACCTGGGCCGACTGGGAACGGGTGCGCGCGGCGATTTCCTGGGGCAGCAGCGTCAGGTCATGATACCAACCGGTCAGGTTTTCGGGGTGCGGTTCCCAGTGGAGTGCCTGCAATTGTTCGGCGGCCACGTCGTACTTGCCGGCCAGACTCGCCACCACCGCGTAGCTGCTGCGCCAGCCGTCGCGGTCATAGGGAGGCAACGACGGCTGGGCCACGTAACCTTGATAGAGTTCCTGCAAGTGGGGCCAGATATTATCCTCCGCAAACAGAAATTCTCCCTTGGGCAATCCCTGGTCGGCCCCCAGATCGTTCACCACGTCAAAAAACTTCCGCGGAACGTCGGTGTCGAAGCGGCGGGTGTGCAAGGCGGTGACGCCGAAGGCGAGCATGGCGTCGTAATTGCCAAACCAGCGGGGCCGCAGGCCCCACCGCATTTCGTCCCACGCATCGGGATAGTCCAATTGCGCGGTCGTGGTGCGATCAAACCACTCACGCATCTCACTGATGTCGGCATCGCCCAGGGAAACACGGATCATGAGGTCGGGGGCCAGCGCCCGTTCCGGATGCAGTTGCCATGCGCGGGTCAGGTCCTTGCGGGCGGCTTTCAGATGGTTGCTGAAGCCACGCCAGGCCTCGGCCGAGACGGTGTTCGCATACCCATTGCCACGTGCCTGCCAGGCTTGCGTGATTTCGTCCTGCCCGGCCAGCACCAGGGCCAGCCATTGGTAGGCGGCACCCTGTTGGTGCATCAGCTCGATCACGGGCTTGGTTTGGCGCTGAAAGAAGGTCTTGGCCCAGCCACTGACCAAAATGTCGCACAGTTGCTCCTCGTCCTCGGGCTGGAGGCTGCCATCGGTCAGCGCGGCGGCCAGTTGTTGCAGTGCCTGGTGGTCCAGCGCCGGCAGCCGGTCGTTTTGCGCGCCCTCCCATTTGTTGGCCAGGGTGGCCGCCGCATAGAATTTCGGGTAGCCCAGGTGCTTCGAGTTTTCAAAGGCCTTGAGGGCGCGCTCCAGCCGATGACGGCACTCGTGGAGTTCGTCCGTGGTGACGGCCACCACGGTGAGCACCACCGGGTCCTGGCAGGCGGGATCCTTCGCCAGCCGGTCCCTGAGGTCCCCGAGCGGAGGCAAATTGGTGTCCGCCGGTCCACCGAAATTAAGGGCGATCCAATTGGTCATGAATTGTTGGGCGAGCAGATCGCATTCGGGGTTGCGCTGGCCGCGCAGTTGGTATCCCTCAATGTATTGTCTGACCCGAAACAGCCGTTGCTTTTTTTGAACCTCCGCCACCGTCAACGTATTGGAGGTCCAGGTCACCGGGTTGGTGGCGGCCTGCATGGCTGAAACCTGGCGCTCTCCGGGGAGGTTGGCGGTGGCTTCTCTGCCCATGCGAATGCCCCGGTAGACGAGGGTGCCCATACCGATCATGGTGGCGAGGACCAGGAGCACCGCGAAAACCAGGATGGCGTTGACGACCGGGCTGCGGCCCGGGCGGCTGGCGGGTGCCGTTCCCGCCGCGCGGTTGAGTGGGGCGTAGCCTCCTTGCAAGACGACCCGCAAGGGCTGCCACTGGCCCATCCCTTCGGTCCACACCGGCTCGTTGCCTGTCAGTTCGCCGGCTTCGTGCCGGCGACGGAGTTCTTCCAAGGAAAAGATCCCTTGGTCCTTGCCGCGCTGATATAAGTGGTAATTCATAACCCGCTACTCAATGCCAGCCGCCGAAAGATTATAGAACAGTTGTGCCCAGTGCCAGTCTCGTTTGGACGAGCCATTTCACCGTTTCGTAATTCCGGCGGTTTGAGTATTGTCAGGTCGTGAGCACACGAGGCAACACCGGAGCGTCCGAGATCACGCCGATGGCATCGGCGCCTCAGGCCGGTTCCGGCGCGTTTGTGACCACGCACTGGTCGGTGGTGCAGGCCGCCAGCCAGGCGGATACCACCCGGGCGCGCGATGCGCTGGCCCGGCTGTGCCAGGGCTATTGGCATCCGCTCTACGCCTATGTGCGCCGGCTGGGTTATGCGCCGCCGGATGCGCAGGACCTCACCCAGGAATTCTTCGCCCGTCTGCTCGCCAAGAACGTGCTGGCCGGCGCCACCGAATCGCGCGGCCGGTTCCGCTCGTTTCTCCTGACTTCGCTGAAGAATTTCCTGGCCAACGAATGGGACAAGGCGCGCGCGCAAAAGCGGGGCGGGGGCGTGGTGCCCATTCCGATTGATCCCTCGGCGGCGGAGACGGGCTGCTGTTTTGAACCGGCCGATCCCATCACGGCCGAAAAGATTTTCGAGCGCCGCTGGGCCTTGACGCTGTTGGATTGCGTGGTCCGGCGCCTGCGCCAGGAATACGTCGCGGGCGGCCGGGAGAGTTTATTCGAGCAATTGAAACCCACGCTGACGGAGGCCAGCCGCACGGTGCGCTATGCCGAGATCGCGGTGCGCCTGGGCACAAGCGAGGGGGCCGTCAAGGTGGCGGTGCACCGGCTGCGCCAGCGGTACCGCGAATTGCTCCGCGCCGAAATCGCCCAGACCGTGTCCACCCCGGCGGAAGTGGACGACGAATTGCGGAGCTTGTTCGCAGCCCTGTCCACTTGAGCGCGGCGGCGGGGAAGCCCCGGGGAAAAGCGGGCTTGGCCCTGTCCCGATGAGATTTCGCCCGGACCCTGTAACCTTTGGCGGAATTTGCTTTAGCAATCAGTAGGAAGACTATGAACTTTTTACCCATGCAGGCTGAGGCCACCTTAATCGGCGGGTGGGAGGTGGTTGCGATCCTCGTTTCCCTGGGCTCGCTGGCGATTCTGGTCGGCGGTATCGTGGCGATTGTTTATTTAGTTTCCCGGTCACGACGGCCGGAACCCAAACCAGTGGCGCCGGTACCCACGCCAAAGTCGCCGGCACCCATTCCGGCGGTGCCCAAGGCCGCGCCGGTGCCCGCCAAGACCGTGGTGATGTCCCGCCAATGTCCGCAGTGCGGCAAGGCCCTGCCGGCGGATGCGCCGGAGGGACTTTGCCCCGCCTGCCTGTTGCAGCGCGGTTTCGCCACCGAAAGCGGTTCGCCCGCCGGTACGACTCCGTTTGTGCCCCCGCCGCTGGAGGAATTGGCCAAGCTGTTTCCCCAGTTGGAAATCCAGGAATGCCTCGGCCGGGGCGGCATGGGGGCCGTCTACAAGGCGCGCCAGCCGCGGCTGGACCGGTTCGTGGCGCTAAAAATTCTCGCACCGGAAAAGCAGAGTGATCCGCAGTTCGCCGAGCGGTTCGAGCGCGAAGCCCGCGTGCTGGCCCGGCTGTGCCATCCCAACATTGTCTCCATCTACGATTTTGGCGAAGTGCAGGGACGATTCTATCTGTTGATGGAGTATGTGGACGGCCTCACGTTGCGGCAGGTGATGCAAGCCGGGCGAATGGCTCCCGCCGAGGCGCTGGAGTTGGTGCCCAAGATCTGCGACGCGCTCCAATATGCCCACAGCCAGGGCATTGTGCATCGCGACATCAAGCCGGAAAACATTCTGCTGGATAAGCACGGACACCTTAAGATCGCCGACTTTGGCATTGCCAAGATTGCCGGCGTGGAGTCCAAGGGGCTGTCGCTCACCGGCGCGCGCGACGTGATGGGTACGCCGGTCTATATGGCGCCCGAACAAGTGGAAAAACCGCAGACGGTGGACCATCGGGCGGATATTTATTCGCTGGGCGTGGTTTTTTACGAGTTGCTCACGGGCGAGTTGCCGCTGGGCAAGTTTGCCCCGCCCTCGAAAAAGGTGCAGGTGGACGTGCGCCTCGACGAAGTGGTGCTGCACGCCTTGGAGAAGGAACCGGCTCGCCGTTACCAGGAGGCCAGCCAGGTGAAAACGGCCGTGGAGACCATTGCCGGCACACCGGCGCCCATCGCCCCGGTGGCTGGGATTGTGCCCGGGCAGGTGGCGGCCAATCCCGGCATCGTCACCCCGCCGGCAGTGGCGTTGATGGTGGCCGGGCTGTGGATGATTATGAAAGGTGGCCTCGGGTTGCTGGCTCTCTTGGGCTTGGCCGGCGGACTGGGATCCATGCTCGGGCTGGGACATCTTTTTGGCGCCATCAGTTCGCTGGCGATCTTCAGCGTCATATTATTCAAGCTCTTTCCCGGTGGCCTGATTCTGTTTGGCGGTTATCAGATGCTTCAGCGGCGGAGCTATGCGTGGGGCATTGCCGCCGGCATTTTTGCCATTCTGGCGTGCAGTCTCGTTGGCTTCCCGATTGGCATCTGGGCGCTGGTGGTATTGTCGCGTCAGGATGCCCGGGCCGCCTTTGGCATCTCTCCTTCGGCAGGCAATCCGGTGGCGGTGCCGGCTGACCATTTCTGGCGGCGTTTCGCTATGGTGGCTGGATGTGTGGTGTTGGCCTTTATCGGTGTCGTGGTGCTGGGTCTGGTGGCGGCGGTCATTGCCGTTCCCCATTTTGCCAAGGCGTCGGCAGCCACCTTGACGCCGCTGACCGCCGGCGACATGGCCAAGGCCGGCATCAGTCAGTCAGCGGGTGAATTCCGCAAGGATTTCAGCCAGTCCTTTCCACTGGACCCCACTGGTGAGTTCAGCATTGATAACGTCAATGGCCGCACTGACATCCAGGGGTGGAGCAGCAACGCTGTGGCCATCACGGCGGTCATTCATGGCAAAACTGCTGAAAGTGTGAACGCGGTCAAAATCACCGTCGATCCGGACTCGGGGCATGCCAAGGTGCACACGGATACGCCGAATCCCTGGCGGGATTTTCATTGGAGTTGGACTTGGTTCTGGGAGGCCACGCACGACCAAGCGACGGTGGATTACACCGTGCGGGTGCCGTCCGGCGCGCAGTTGCCGGATATCAGCAGCGTCAATGGTGAAATCAAGATCGCGGGCGTGGCCGGGGATATTGCGGCCTCCACCGTCAACGGCGAAACGGAAATCAAGAATGCCCGCCGCAACCTGAAACTGGAGACGGTGAACGGCAGCATCAAGGCGGAACTGGAGTCGCTGGGCGCGGGACAATCAATTTCGCTGGATGCGGTAAATGGCGAAATGACACTGGCCTTGCCCGCCGACGCTGACGCCAAGTTCGAGGTGAGTACCGTTAACGGGGACATTTCGAGCGAGTTTCCCAACTTGCAGCCGGCCAAGGAATTCCCGGTGGGCAACAAGCTGAATGGCTCCCTGGGCCGCGGCGAGGCTCAAGTGAAGGCCGACGCGGTGAACGGCACGGTCAAGTTCCTCAAGCGGCCTGTCCCAGTGTCCGCGCCCTCAACCAATAATCATTGAACTGTGCTTCCAGAAGAA
>CAYTJG010000314.1:0-7359 GCA_964437865.1 uncultured Bifidobacteriaceae bacterium
CGAGGTCCACGATGTAATCCTTCACCTTGTCGTCCACGTAAATGTCGTTGATGACCTCGCGCGCCTTGAGAATGTCCTGGGGATCCACGACGGGGCTGGCGTTCGGCGTACCGGAGGTCCTCGCCATGACTTCGAGAATCTGGCGTTCCTCGTCGCGTGTGGGATAGCCGATCTTGAGCTTCAACATGAAGCGGTCCACCTGGGCTTCCGGCAGCGGGTAGGTGCCTTCCTGCTCGATGGGATTTTGCGTGGCGAGCACCAGGAACGGCTCGTCCAGCTTGAACGTCTGGTCGCCGATGGTCACCTGGCGTTCCTGCATGGCTTCGAGCAGCGCGCTCTGCACCTTGGCGGGGGCGCGGTTGATTTCATCGGCCAAAACCACGTTGGCGAACACCGGCCCCTTGCGGGTGCTGAACCCGCCGGATTGTGGGTTGTAAATCTGCGTGCCGACGACGTCGGCGGGCAGCATGTCGGGCGTGAACTGCAGGCGCGAGAATTTCACGCGCAGGCAGTTGGCCAGCGATTTCACGGCGAGGGTCTTGGCCAGGCCGGGCACGCCCTCGAGCAACACGTGGCCGTTGGCCAGCAGGCCCACGACCAGGCGTTCGGTCAGGTAATTCTGGCCGATGATGACCTTGCCGAGTTCGCTGAACAGCGGCTGCGTGAAGGCGCTCGCCTGCTTGACGGCTTCATTAATGGCATTGATTCCGGTACTCATGGTTCAATCATTTTTCTGCATTGGACGACATTGTGACAAAAAAATCGGATTCGTGTTCAAGCAAAATCAGAAGCGCTCCGCGCCGGCGCCCCGAAAACCGTCACGCGCCGGGCAGCACCTCCACCTGCCGGGTGCTGAACCAACCGATGCGCCCGGCGCCGTCCGCCGCCTGCACCCAGTCGCCGTGCTGGTCCAGCACGCGCAGTTCGGCGCCGTCACGCGCGGTAAAGGCGGTTTGCGCATCGTCGAGCGGACCCGTGCGGCCGGCGGCTTCCCCCGCCGTCACCACGGCCACCGGCGAATAAAAATGACCGGCCGCCTGCAAACCCAGTGCCGCCGCCGAGAGCATCGTCAAGGCCGCCGCCAGCCGGGTGGCGCCGCGCAACCGCGGAATCAGCGCCGGGCAAAGCTGGCGGGCGGCCAGCAGCGCAAAGAGCACCCAGAAAATCACCGCCGTCAGCACGGCACCCTCGTTCAACGTGAGCGCCCCGAGCCAGGTGCGCCAGCGGCTCTCGCGCACGGTGGCGCCTGGTACCTGGGTGCGCACAAAGGCCAGGTTGGCCCGCAGTTCCGCATCGCGCGGCGTGAGTTGCTCGGCCCGGCGATAGGCGCTGATGGCCCGGCCCAGGTGGCCGGCCTTGAATTCCGCATTGCCGCAGTTGAACAGCAGGGCGGGAGATTGACCGCCGGTTTGCAAAATCCTTTCGTAGGTGGCGGCGGCGGCGGCGAATTTTCCCTGGGCGTAAAGCTCGTTGGCCGCCGTGAAGTCGGCAGCCACGTCCGCCGCAAACGTGGTTCCCGCGCAACCCCACGCCAGCCACAGCAGCAGCGCGTGGCACCGACGAAGGACGTTAAACCGGCATTTCGCCATTGGCAGTCGCCCGTTCCCGTTCATGCTTTCAACTCCTGCAATTCATGGATGAGTTTTTCAAACTGCGCGGCCACCGAGTTCAGCTCGCTGGCGCCGCGCACCGGCGCATAGCGCGCCTGGTTGCAAAGCTGGAACTGCTCGCGCAGGGCGTCGCGCAGGGCGGCCGGCGCGGTTTGCAACAGCCCGTGTTCATCCACCACGTTCTCGGTGATGGCGGAGGCCGGGCAATCGAGGCGTTCGCCCAGTTGCTCCTGCAGCAGGCGGAACAGGGTGACGAAAAATTCATCCGGCTGGTTCGCCGCCGCGTGCTGCTTGAGCTCCACCAGTCCGGCCGCCACCAACTGCGCCACGGCGCGATGCCGCCGCAGGCGCGGATTGTTCGCCAGTGCGTTAGTCCGCCGGCGCCAGATCAAGGCGGCCAGAAAGGCCAGCACCGGCACCGACTGCGCCGCCAGAAAACCCGGCCGGGCCACCAGCGGCATGGTCGTACGCGAAATTAAACCCAGCTTCTGCTTGATGGGGCCGATATCCACCGGCGTCTGCGTTTCCGGCGCGGCGCTCTTGTTGTTGGCCGCCAGCGTGGGCACCGGCGTGGCGCCGGCGGCCTTGACGGCCAGGGGCACCGCCGCTTCGGTCAGCGTGTGGTATTGGCCGTCGTCGGGATTGAAGAACGAAAACGAGAGCGCCGGCACTTCCCGCACGTCGGCACTGTCCGGCGAGATGATTTGCTCAAAGGTCTTGGTCCCTTGAAAACCATTTTGATCGCTCGGCTCCATCTTCGTGGTCGCGGGAAAGGTCTTGAAGCCGTTCCAACCATTCTGCGCCGGCAGCGTCACCGTATCAAAAGCCCCGTGCCCGGCGATCTGGATCCGCACCGTGATGGGATCACCGACCGTCACGTTGGTGGGACCGGCCGTGGCCGACAGGGTGAAATCGCCGACGGCGCCGCTGAAATCCGCGGGCTTGTTCTGCTCCGGCAACGGCAAAACCTCGATCTCGGCCGCGTCCGTGGTCACCGACACTTGCTTCTGATCGCCTTGGTTGAAAAAACGCCCGAAGAACGGGTCGCCCCCCTCGTTGGGTGCGGAGATGATCAGGGAAACCGACGCCGTGGCGGGGCCCAGCGTCAGCTTGCCGGCACGCACCGGCGTCAGCGGCAGCGTGAGCGGAAAGACGGTGTACACCCGGTTGCCAACCTGGGCGCGGCGGCGAAGACGCTGCTGAATTTGCAGTTTTCCGGCGCTGAAGCCCTCCGTCGGAAAACTGTCGGATTGGAATCCGCGCAGGTCCTGCACGTCGTCGCGGAGATAAAGTTCCAACTGAGCCACCATCGGTTCGCCCACGTAAACCTTGTTCTTGGGCATCAGGAGCTTTAAGAAAGCAGGTTCGCGGCCGGATGCCACGTCGCCAGCCGTCGGCGCGGTCGCCTTCGAAACCACCAGCTTCAACGGCTGCGAGGTGAGCTGCTGGCGGCCGATGGTCGTCCGCAATCCAGGAATCGTGAAGGTGCCGTCGCGCTGGGCGGTGACGACGTAGTTGAAGATGGTTTTCGAGCTGGTCTGGCCGTTGACGTAATTGAACGAGGTGGACGGTCCCAGATACTGGAATTGCAGGCCATCTATTGGCGGCAGTGTCGGGGCATTCCCCGGCTGCACATCGTCGAATTCGAGCGAGAGCGTGGCCTGCTCGCCCAGGGCCATGGCGTCGCGGTCGAGCGAGGCAGAAAACGAGGCGGCCCACGCCGCGCTGGGGAGCAGCGCGCCGGTGAGCAGCACGAGCCAGATTTTCGTGATGAACCGCATGTCTTCAATTCGTCATTTCTGACAAACGAAAGCTCCAAATGTTCACGATTTTTTGGTTCGGCGAAAGTTCAAAATGCAGTTGGCGGTGAGGGCGGGGTCCCCATTAATCGCCCAGGCAGATGCCCAATGAGCGCGTGGCGTGGACAAAACCTTCGTCCAGCGGCACGGTGCGCATTCGTCCGGTCGCTTCGGCCAGCGAGACGCTATCCACAAACCGGCCGTTGTGGGCCACCATGCGGCCGTAGCGGCCCTCGGTGATCAGCTCCACGGCCTTGGCGCCAAACAAGGTGCAGAGCACGCGGTCCATGAAGGTGGGGCTGCCACCGCGCTGGAGATGGCCCAGCACCATCGAGCGGGTTTCCTTGCCCGTGCGCTTCTCAATCTCCGCCGCCACCACGGGGCCGATGCCGCCCAGCCGCGCTTCGCGATTTTGCTGCTGCGCGCCCGAGGTGACAAAATCCCCCCCGAGCGGTTTGGCGCCTTCGGCGGCCACCACCAGGGTGAAATGCTTCCCCTGCCGCTCCCGCAAATTCACGGCTTCGCACACGGATTCGTAACTAAAGGGAATTTCCGGGATGAGAATCACATCCGCGCCGCCGGCCACGCCGGCGTAAATGGCAATCCAGCCCGCGTACCGGCCCATGACTTCCAGGACCATGACGCGCCCGTGGCTTTCAGCGGTGGTATGCAGGCGGTCGAGCGCGTCCGTGGCGCACGCCACGGCCGAATCAAAACCAAACGTGACGGTCGTGGCCGCCAGGTCGTTGTCGATGGTCTTGGGCACGCCCACGATGGGAATGCCCGCCTCGTGCAGTTGCTGCGCGATGGTGAGCGAGCCGTCACCGCCCACGGAAACGAGTGCCGAGATGCCCAGTTGTTCCATGCCCTTCTTGGTGGCTTCCAGCAATTCCTTCGGCAGTTGCCGCGTTTCGCCGTGGCCGGTCTTGGCGGAAAACTGCCCGCGGTTGGCCGTACCCAAAATAGTGCCGCCGCGAACCAGCAGACCGTCCAGCGCCTTGTAATCCAGCACGCGAAAATTCTGGGGCGGCAGCAGGCCGTCGTAACCGCCGATGATGCCGATCGTTTCCCACCCGCGTTTGGCGGCCGTTTTGGCCACGGCCCGGATGACTGCGTTCAAGCCGGGACAATCGCCGCCACCGGTAACAATGCCTATTTTCATTAGACTGATATATCGTCGGAATACTGGATTTCTTAAACGAGGGCAAGAATTTCTAATGCTTTTTCCACGGCCGCCCGCCCGTGGTGGCGCCCGCCGGCGCCGCGCAAATCAGTCTGGCGCCACGCGGACGCACGGTATAATTTTGGGCTCTGACAATGAGACGTCCCGTGCCGAGGAGGAAACCCAACGCCCACAGCCATGCCGCCCAACCGGCCGCACCGGTTAATGGGTGTCGTGCGCTGGTGCGGGTGGATGGCGCAGCCATCCGGGCAAAGATCAAACAGGGCTACGAAAAGGCGCTCCGCGACCTCGGCCAGGCCCGGGAACAACTGGAACGATTTCAGGGATCGGATGTGCCCGAGTACACGCGCTGGTTTAACGGCCAATTTGGCGCGTTGCTCACGGAACTGCGCGAATTGACCGCCAAGGTGACCGCCAACGAAGCGCTCATCTGGCAGGTGGAGGAAGAGATCATGTTTGGCGGCGGCTCCCCGGCCCAGGCTTACCGGCGGGTGATGGCGGCCATCGAAAACCCGCCGCCCGCGCCGCCACCGCCGGATGCCCAGGCCGACCCGGGCCCGGCTGAATCCGGGATGCCGCCGGGCTTCGACGATGAGCTGCCAGGCGACGAAGCGCACCAGTTTGCCGATTTTCTGAACGACCTCTTCGGTGACGGCGAAGCGGGCGATCCGCGGGAAGGTCGACCCGGTCCGTGGGGCGACCTGGCCGGTCGGCGGCCCAAGCCGGCCGCTGACGCGGCGCGCGTCAAGGACCTCTATCGCAAACTGGTCCGGCTGCTGCATCCGGATGTGCAGCGGGGCATGACCCCGCAAAAAATCGAGTGGTGGCACCAAGCCCAGACGGCCTATGAAGCCGGCGATGCCGACCAACTGGAAGTCATCCTGACGCTCTGTGAAATCGACAATGGCACCGCCGGCGACACCAGTGCCGGCCTGCTGCATCGCATTACCGCCCAGTTGAAGCGCTCGTTGCGCCAGCTCAACCGCCAGCTCTCCGAACACCGGCGGGACCGCGCCTGGAATTTCTCCAACCGCTCGGATCACTCGCTGCTGGCCGTCCGGCTGCGCGCGGAGATGAGCGAGGATTTGGAAAATCTGCGCGGGCACTGGCAGGAAACCGAAGACCAGATCGCCCGTTGGAAAGCGGCGGCGGAACGCTCCCCCAAGCCGCGCCGGCAGAAGCGCCAGCCGCGGAACCAGAATTTGCCCTTTTGAGCCCGGATCGCCCGCCGCGGCGGGCGCCCGCAACCCATCAGCCCGGCGGCCAGGCCAGGGGACGACCGCCCAGAATATGACAGTGGAGATGTGGCACGGTTTCGCCACCGTCCGGCCCGTTGTTGATCACCAGGCGATAGCCGCTCTGGGTCAAGCCCAACTGGTCGGCCACGGCGGCGGCCTTGAGCAGCAAATGGCCCAGCAGCCTGTGCTGCTCCGGCGTGGCCTCCGCGATGCGCGGCACCACCTGCTTGGGGAACATCAGGACGTGCGTCGGCGCCTGCGGATGAATGTCGCGAATGGCCAGCACGAGATCATCCTCGTAAACAATCTGGGCGGGGATTTCGCGCGCGGCGATCTTTTCAAACAAGGTTTTGCTCATGGTCCGCACATGGTGGGCACGAAGGGCGCCCGATTTCACGCCTAATTTTTCCGGGACCGGCCGCGGGCGGATTGATGGGGACTCACTCCACGACCAGGGCGCAACCGTTTTGCTCGGTTTCGGCGGTGAGGCAGCCCCGCAGGTAGCCCACGATTTGATCCTGCAATTCCTCGCACCGGCTGTTCCAGCGGCGCGCGCCGGCGAGCTGCTTCACGCATCCCCGCAGGCCGCGAAACCGCACCACCCGCGGCGCGTTGCGGAGGCGCACACGCAGTTCATCGCGCAATCGCGGAAAGAAGAGCAGCTCGAGACTGTCACCCGTTTCCCCCATCAGCAGCTCAAGGTCGGCGTCGCTGATCTCGCTGTCATCGCCGGGGGCCGAGTGGGCGCGAATGGTGTAGCCCAAATGATGCAGGGCCTTCTCCAGCGCCAGGGAAAATTCCCCGATGGTAACCACCTCGCGGGATAGATCCGTCTTGAAATAGTGAAACACGCTGGCGGCCGCGTGATGAAGCGTCTCCGGATCGAGCTGGCTGTCGGGTTCGCCCACGATTTCCACGGCGATCATATCCGGCGAGCAGGGCACGCTCTCCCCGTTGTTGAGCCGGAACACGAGGCAATCGCTGCGCAGCGCAATCATCGGGCCGCCTCCAGTTTCCGGACTTCCTGCACAAAATCGGTGGCTTCCTGAAAGCGCCGATACACGCTGGCAAAGCGCACGTAGGCCACGGAATCAATCTCCCGCAGCCCGTCCATGACCAGGGTGCCAATAAAATCGCCGGGAACCTCGGTCTCAAACTTGGCGGTGACGGACGCAATGATGTGGTCCACCAGCTCATCCATGGCCTTGGGTGTCACGGGGCGTTTCTGGCAGGCCTTGCGAATGCCAGACAGCAATTTCTCCCGGGAAAATTCTTCATGCCGGCCGTCGCGCTTCAAAACCATGAGCCCCTCGTGCTCAACTTCTTCGTAGGTGGTAAAACGGTGGGTGCACGCGGAGCATTCACGGCGGCGGCGAATGGTCGCGCCTTCTCGGGAGGCGCGCGAGTCGATGACTTTGTCTTCCTGACAACCGCACTTGGGGCAACGCATAAAACCACTGCTTATTGTGGCTCTCAGGTTGTACCATACAAAGCTTTGTGGTGTCAAGTTTTGCGGAAAGGTATGGTTC
>CAYTJG010000315.1:0-7343 GCA_964437865.1 uncultured Bifidobacteriaceae bacterium
AAATACGGCCGGCCGCTGGCTGTGATCGAGGGCCCGCTGATGGCCGGCATGAGCATCGTGGGCGACCTCTTCGGTGCAGGCAAGATGTTCCTGCCGCAGGTCGTGAAATCGGCCCGCGTGATGAAAAAATCCGTCGCCTATTTGCAGCCGTTCATGGAAGCGGAAAAAGCCGCCCAGGCCGCCCGCGGCGAAACCGTGAAAGCGCAGGGAAAAATCGTGCTGGCCACCGTGAAGGGTGACGTGCACGACATCGGCAAGAACATCGTCGGCGTGGTGCTGGCGTGCAATAATTTCGAGGTGATCGACCTGGGCGTAATGGTCCCGTGCGAAAAAATCCTGGCCACCGCCCGGCAGGAAAAAGCCGATCTCATCGGCTTGAGCGGGCTGATCACGCCCTCGCTCGACGAGATGGCGCAGGTGGCCCGTGAGCTGGAGCGCACCGGCTGCACCCTGCCCTTGCTGATCGGTGGCGCCACCACGAGCAAGGCCCATACGGCCATCAAGATTGCGCCTCATTACCGTCAACCCGTCGTTCATGTGCTGGACGCCAGCCGGGCGGTGCCCGTAACCACCAGCCTGTTGAGCCCGGACGGCAAAGCGGCGTTTGTGGAACGTCACCAGCAGGAATACGAGCGCATTCGCCAGACGCATGCCCAACCCGCGGCCAAACTCCTGCCGCTGCCGGCGGCCCGGGCCAATGCGCCCAAACTGATTTACCACGATCTGCCCAAACCGGAATTCACCGGGCTGCGCACCTTGTCCTCCGCCAGCTTCGATCCCGGCCGATGCGATTGCGGTTCGGCCCACGGCCATGCCGGGGCGTTTGGCGTTTCGCTGGAAGACGTGGTGCCATTCATCGACTGGACGCCTTTTTTCCATACCTGGGAACTGCGCGGCGTCTATCCGAAGATTTTGCAGCACGAAAAACACGGTGAGGAAGCCACCAAGCTCTTTGCCGACGCGCAGGCTTTGCTGAAGGAAATCGTCGGCCAAAAGCAGCTCACTTTGCGCGCCGTCTATGGGTTATTCCCGGCGAACGCCGTGGGCGACGACGTGGAAGTTTACACCAACGGCTCGCGCCGACACCTTCGCACCACGTTTCATTTCCTCCGCCAGCAAATGGACAAGGGTGACCGCACCCCAAACTGGTGCCTGGCAGATTTTATCGCCCCGAAATCGACGGCGACCGGGCCGCAATCAGCCTCCCCGGCAGACCACCTCGGCGCCTTTGCCGTTACCACCGGGCACGGTCTCCAGGAGTTGGTCACCGCCTTCAAGGCCAAACACGACGATTACAATGCCATCATGGCCGAAGCCCTCGCGGACCGCCTGGCCGAGGCCTTCGCCGAATACCTCCACAAGCGCGTCCGCGACGAATGGGGTTTCGGTCGGACCGAGAAATTGAGCACCGAAGAGCTCATTGCGGAGAAGTACCAAGGCATCCGCCCCGCCCCCGGTTATCCCGCCTGCCCGGATCACACGGAAAAGGCCATCATCTGGGACTTGCTCGATGCCGAACAGCACACCGGCATCAAGCTCACCGAGAACTTTGCGATGTATCCCGGATCCAGCGTCAGCGGATTTTATTTTGCACATCCGGAGGCAAAATATTTTGCCGTGGGCAAGCTGGGCAAAGACCAGGTCGAGGACCTGTCGCGGCGGAATGGCCACGCTGCTTCCGAGATGGAACGCTGGCTCGGCCCATGGTTGAATTATAACCCGGCTTAAACCCTCTCAAGACCAGTTCCCCGCCACGCGCTCAGGTTTGGGTTGCCGTGTCTTTGCTTTCATATCGGCGCGCCGACAGCCACAGAAAATCCGACAGCCGGTTCAGAAAGACCAGAATCTCGGGATTGTTCAGTTCGTTGGCTGCCCGCAGATCAAAGACCCGCCGTTCCGCCCGGCGGCAAACCGCGCGCGCGAAATCCAAGGCGGCTGAGGCCGGCGAGGCCCCCGGCGTGGCCCACCCCTTGAAGGAAATCGATTGCGATTCCAGTTCCGCCACCAAGGCTTCCAGATCAGCCGTGAATTCGGCCGTGACCAGCGGGTAACCGTCCCGGACATAGCGAGGCAGATCTTCCGGCAGCACAACCACCTCCCCCATCACTTCCACCAGCCGTTTTTGGATCTTCATGAGTTGAGCCCCCAAAGCAGGGTGGTTGGCCGCGGCCCGCGCGAGTCCCAAGGCGGAGTTCAGCTCATCCAAGGTCCCACACGCCTCCATGCGAGGATGATTTTTGGGTACGCGCCGGCCGTACATCAGGCAGGTGGTGCCGTCGTCTCCGGTTTTGGTGACTATGCTCATACAATTATTCGGGCAGGGTGAATCGACATGACGATATGGAATGCTATTGTCCCTGATTCTGGGCAGACGAACCCGAGCCGGCCGAAACCACCGTCCGCGTCGTTGCGGGCAGGGGAGCGGTCGTTTTCTGGTAGCTCAAAATGCCGCGAACGACGGCGGCCGCCATCTGCCTGCGCCACCCGGGGTCAAAAATCCGGCGACCTTCCACCGGATGCGACATATAACCGCCTTCAATCAGAATCGCCGGCATCGTGGCCGTGCGCAACACCTCAAACCGCGCCCGCCGGACACTTCGATCCGTGACTCCCAAATTGCGCACCAAGGCCCGCTGCACCTCATAGGCGAGCAGCAGGCTCCGCTCCTCGCAGCGGTTGGCCGGACACGCACCATGGTCCGCCCCGACGCCCTGGGAATCATTCGACGACGACGCGCCGACCGGCGTGATGCAGTAAGTCTCCGGCCCCTGCACGGTGGCGGCATCGGATGGCGATGAATTGAAGTGCAGGCTCACGAACAAGTCTGCGCCGCGGCGGTTGGCGATGTCCGGCCGGGCCGGCAGCGGCAGTTTGGGATAAACATCCTTGTCCCGGGTGAGAATGACGTTGAAGCCGGCCTGTTGCAATTGCCGCCTCAATTCCAACGCCAAGGCCAGCGTGTAGGTCTTCTCATTCTTGGCGAAGAAGCGGCCGACCCGGTTCCCCGTATCGTCGCCCCCATGCCCCGGATCCAGGCAAATGGTTGAAATCTTCCGGGCGGCTGTCTTCTGGGGAAACACCAACGGCCGCAAGGTCTTATCCGCGTCCAACTGCGAAATGAAACCGCCCTTGGCCACGGGAAAAGAGAGGCGCACGCCCACATTATTGATCGAGGCATCCGCTGAATCCTGGCCCAACACCAGTCGCGACGTCTTGTTGGTGAGCACAAACTCACTGCCTTGATTCAACGTATACCCTTTGAAACCGTTGGCACGCGCCCAACCGGCGAGGGAAACATAGCTGTGGCCGTTGATGAGGTCTGCCCGGGCGGCGGGGGAAAAACATGCACAGAGCAGCATCAACAAGGACAGGCTCGGGAGCTTCATCGCCGAGCAAATTGCCTGTTCAGCGAGGCACTTTCAATGCAATTCCGGCCTCGTCCCGTTGCAGGCTTGAGCGGAGTGCGACGGCAAGTTGCAAACGACCGTCGCCTCAGCTTACTGAGGCGCCTGCCAAGCGTTCCGCGGCTGGCGGCTACTCGTTGAGGCCCCAGTCCGGGTGGCCCTGCGGTTCTTGGAGAATCCCTGCCAAAATCGCACTCACCGCGGTCGCCCGAGTTTCGATGTCTTGCATGACCTGCTCCGGGTTCACCGCCATCAGCTCGACTTCACCCTCAGTCAACAACAGATGAACCGCTTCCGCGCCGGTTGGAAAATTATAATGACCCGCTGTTTCGGTTAATTGGTTCATGTGCAACCGTTCAACACATGTCAAGTATATGCAAACGATATTTTTAATTAGTTATACACCGTCAAAATATCAGGCAGGTTTCACAGTTCGGTGAATTTCACCACAAATAAGAAGTCAGAAATAAGCATCTCTTCTCCCAGAAATGTCCGGTCCGAGGGACTTCACCCGCCGAGGCCCGCGTTCATTCAACCGTCACTTTGGCATCCTCGATCATGACGTTGTATTTGTAGCCCGCGCCGAAGTCACGGTTGGTGGATACGATACCGGTGACCAGCACCGTGGTCCCCACCGCCGCCGGCGTGCCGGTGGTTACGGTGATATCGTTGTCCAGCTTATCCGCGCTGCCGGAACCGTCCTGAATGTGCAGCCAGTTCTTGCCCAGGATCATGGCGTTGTATTTGACCACCTTACCACGAACGGAAACACTCTTGCCGGCCAACCCGGCTTTGGCCGCATAAATCTCCTTGATGGTCTTGCCACCTTCGGCCCGCTTGATGCCCGTGAGATCGAGACTCTTGGCGGCCGTGGCCCCGGTCAGCGAAGGGTGCCCGGGCGGCAAACCCGGCAGGGCGCTGCCGCCGATGGGAGGATGCCCCGCGGGCAACGCGGGCGCCCCGCCGGCCGCGCCCTCGGCGCCCGCCACCGCAATCCGCCCCGTAAAATAAACCACGTCAAAATCGCGATTGAGCGTCTTGCTGTGATAACCGGTCATCGGCACGCCCGACCCCACCGTGACGCTATCGCCCGCTTTCACCGCGAATTGCGTCGTCGCGGCCCAGAGTTTCTGCGCGCCGGTATCCACCCGCACGTACGTATAGCCGGCGGTGTTGGTCGTCTCAATCACCTTGCCGGTAAATCCCCGCTCCAGCGCGGGGACAGCAGCGCCCGCCGTGGCCGCCGGCGCGGCCTCCTGGGCCGTAATGACTTGGAGCGATGACAGCAGACCGCCGAACAGCGGAAGAAATCTCATTTTCATTTGGTTTATGATTGCGATTTAAAAAGCTAACTTGTTTTCAAACGCCTGACAAGCTCGGAGCCGTCACGCGGCGCCCAACCGCTTCAGAAATTCCGCCTCCTCCAGGATTTTGATCCCGAGCTGCCGCGCCTTCTCGAGCTTGGAACCGGCCTCCGCCCCGGCCAGCACGAAATCCGTCTTCCGGCTCACGCTGCCGCTGACCTTGCCGCCGGCGTCTTCGATTTTCGCCGCGGCGTCTTCGCGCGACATCGTCGGCAACGTGCCCGTCAGCACAAAAGTCTTGCCCGCAAACACGCCCGCCGTCCGGGCCGCCGCGGCCAGTTTTTCCGATTGCGGCCGGATGCCCAACGCGTGAATCCGGCCCAGCGCTTTTTGCCCCGCCGGCGAGCCAAAGAAGTCCAACACGCTGGCTGCCGCCACCGGTCCCACCTCGGGCATCCGCGCCTTCAAACCACCGGCGGCCAGCCGCGTTTCCAGGTCCTCAACCTCCTGTTTGAGCACCGCTTCCCGCCGCTCACGGTCCTCCCGCTCCGCTTCCGTCCGGGGCGGATTGCGCCGTGAACGCGGGCTGATTTCGGCGCGCTCCGTTTCCTTGGCCGCCAGGTCCCGGATCTCCCGCAACACCGCCGAATCGGTCAACGCCGCCAGCGATTCGTGGGTCGCCGCCAGTTGTTTGGCGGTGGCGTCGCCCACATCCGCAATCGCCAGCGCAAAAATCCAGCGCGAAAGCGGCGCCGTCTTGGCGCGTTGCAGGGCCTCCAGGATCTTGGTGGCATTCTTCTCGCCCAACATCCGGGGTTCGTCGTCCGTCCCCAGGTTCAACTTGCCCAGCGGCTCGCGTTTCAACTCGAACAGGTCCAGCGGGTCCCGCACCAGACCGCGCTCCACCAGTTTGTCCGCCACAATGCCCCCGAGCGACTCGATGTCCAGCGCCTTGCGTTGCGCAAAATATTCCACCCGCCGCATCAATTGCGCCGGGCACCCCGCGATGTTCTGGCACCGCCAGGCCACCTCGTCCGCCTCGCCGTCGGACATCTTCTCCCGGGCAATCGGCCCGCCGCAGGCCGGACACTTGCCCCCCACGTAAGCGAACAGATCAAACTCCTTCGCCCCGTCCGGACGCTTGGTCTTCACTACTTCCATCACTTCAGGAATCACCATGCCCGCCTTGCGGATCACCACCGTGTCGCCAATGCGGATATCCTTGCGGCGGATTTCATCCTCGTTGTGCAACGTGGCCCGCGCAATCGTTGAGCCCTGCACAAACACCGGCTCCAGTTCCGCCACCGGCGTGAGCACGCCCGTGCGCCCCACCTGCACCGTGATGCCCTTGAGCCGCGTCTCCGCCGGGGTGATCCAAGGCACCGGCTTGTGCACAATGGCATATCCGGGCGCCCGGCTCCGCCCCGGAATCCGCGCCCAGTCGTCCAGCGTGTTGACCTTGAGCACCAGGCCGTCAATTTCATAGGGCAACCGCTGGCGCAAATCCCGGCTCTCGTCGTAATGCGCCACAATCTGCTCGGCATAGACCTTGAGCACCTCCTCGATGCCGTCGCAAACCCACCACTGCTCCTGAATGGGAAGGCCGAACCCGGCCAGCCTCTCAAGCATCTCGGAATGGGTTTTGAAATGGATGCCATCCAACGCGCCCGTGGCGTAAAACACCGCGCGCACCGGCCGCTGGGCGGCCAGTTTGGGGTCCAGTTGTTTGAGGGTGCCGGCCGTGGCATTCCGGGCATTGGGAAACGTCTTCTCCCCGGCGGCGGCCAGCCGGGCATTGGCCGCTTCAAATTCCTTGATGGCCATGTACGCCTCCCCCCGCACCTCCAGCAGCGCCGGCGGATGCGGCGTGCGCAGCCGCAACGGAATCGACCGCACGGTCTTCAAATTGGCCGTGATGTCGTCCCCCTCGGCGCCGTCCCCCCGCGTGACGCCCTGCACCAGCACGCCGTTCTCATAATGCACGCCGATCGAAACCCCATCCACCTTGGGCTCGATGATGTACTGGATTTGGTCACGCCCCAACTGCTTGCGAATGGTCTTGTCGAACGCGCGCAACTCGGCCAGCGTGTTTTCATCCCGCGCCCGATTGCGCTTGAAATGATCGGGCTCCTCAGCGCTGGTGGGCAACTCGGAGGCGTCCACCTTGTCCAGCGAAAGCATGGGCACCCGGTGCCGTACCCGGGCAAATTTTTCGTTCGGCGCCCCACCCACCCGTTGCGTCGGCGAATCGGGCGTCACCAACTCCGGATGTTCCCGCTCCAGCTTCTGCAACTCGCCGAACAATTGGTCGTATTCGTGGTCGGTGATAAGCTGCCGGCCGGCGACATAATACGCGTGGTCGTGCTTTTGAATTTCCGCCGCAAGCTCGGCGTGGCGTTGTTTGGGATCCGTACTGGTCACGGTACAAATGATGGGCGGACGCCGCCGAAAAGTGAACTTTTATTAAAAACAGGGAAACGAAGACTGCTCCCCTGTCCCGCCTCGGTTACTGACCACGGATCGTATCGCGAGCTAAGGATCATTGCAAGCTTTTTTTATTCTTATTATAGCCAACCTTAATACTGAAGCCAACGGCCGGCCTCCGCCTGTAGGCGACGACGTCAGGAGTCGTGGG
>CAYTJG010000316.1:0-7333 GCA_964437865.1 uncultured Bifidobacteriaceae bacterium
GAAGAATTTCGTCAGGCGGCCTTTGCACCAAGAAACCACGATGACCTTGAATGGGGTCCGCCATTGGCAACTTCTATTGTCAACCGAATGACAACATTTGTTGATTGACAAAAATTGCTGCCTGTGAGTTAACTCGTAATGGTGCGAAAGATGGAAGCTGAACACCGATTCAATGCGTGGACGACACGATGAAAGTATTTGGCTGAATCTGTGCAAGTTTAAGGCGCCACCTCATTCGCCGCATCATGGTGCGTTGTGAAAACAAACTTGGCCCTATTCGGGCTGCTGGCCGGCCTGTGGACACCGGCGCAAGCCGCCATCACCGTTACCAACCTCAATGACAGCGGCCCCGGCTCGCTGCGGCAGGCCATCGCCGACGTCGCGCCCGGCGACTCCATCAACTTCGCCGTCACCGGCACCATCACCCTGACCAGCGGTCAATTGGAGGTGAACACAAGCACAACCATCCTCGGCCCCGGCCCCGCCAAACTGGCTGTGGACGGCAATGGTGTGAACACCGTGTTCGTTATCATGCCGGGTAATACCGTCGAAATCGTCAGCCTGACCATCACCAACGGTTTCGCGGACGCTGGCACCCGCAATGGCGGCGCTATCGTTAACAACTTTTCCACGCTGACGGTTAGCAACTGCACCATCACTGGAAATTCCGCTTATGCCGCAGGCGGCGGCATCTACAACAACGCTTATCAGAGTGGCAGCGCAACCCTGTCCGTTTTCGCCACGACTTTCAGCGGTAACTCGGCCGTCTCCGGCGCGCAGTATGGCGGGGGCGCCATCTTCAATCAAAGTTACGGGGGCAGTGGGATGCTGACGGTAAGCGACTGCACGTTCAGCGACAACACGGGTTTCGGCGGCGGCGGCATCTACAATTGGGCGGGGACGGTGACGATTGCCAGCAGCACGTTTAGCGGCAACGCCGCCAGCACCAGCGGCAACGCGATCTTGAATTCAGGCGGGACGGTGCAAATCAAGAGCACCATCCTGGCTGCCAGCGATCCAAGCGAAACCATCGCCAATTATGGCGGGGTGATCACCTCGCTCGGCTACAACCTCAGCAGTGATGATGGCGCCGGGTTCTTAACGGCGCGGGACGACCAGATCATGACCGATCCGAAGCTCGCCCCGCTGGCGGATAATGGCGGGCCGACGTGGACGCACGCGCTCCTGCCCGGCAGCCCGGCCGTTGACCAGGGCAGCAGCAGCGGTCTGGCCACCGACCAGCGCGGGTACCCGCGTATCTTTAAAATCCTCCCGGCCTACCTCGAGGCCGACGACGGCAGCGACATCGGCGCTTATGAACTGCAAGGGACAACCGTGGTCGTAACTTGGACCAATCCTGCGGCCATTGGGTATGGCATGGCGTTGGGGAGCAACCAGTTGGACGCGACGTTTAGCGTCCCAGGCACGACCGTCTATGATCCTCCGACCGGCACCGTGCTGACTGCCGGAACAAACATCCTGACGGTGATCTTCACACCCAGCGACACAACCTATTACACCGGCACAACCGACACCGTGACTCTCATCGTTCAACCCGCGGTTTTGACGGTGACAGCGAGCGACACCAATCGCGTTTATGGCGCGACAAACCCGGCGTTCACCGGTGTGATTACGGGCCTTCAGAACAGTGACAACATTAGTGCGACCTATGACACCACGGCAACAGCCAGCAGCAGTGTTGGCGGGTACGCCATTGTGCCGGCCTTGGTGGACCCGAATGGCCGCTTGGCCAATTACACGGTCACGACCAACAATGGCTTGCTGACAATCAGCAAGGCCGTGCCGGTCATCACTTGGGCCACACCCGCGGCCATTGCGTATGGCACGGCGCTGGGGAGCAACCAGTTGGACGCGACGTTTAGCGTGCCGGGCACGACCGTCTATGATCCTCCGGCCGGCACGGTGCTGCCCCCCGGCACAAGCACGTTGGCCGTGGTGTTTGCGCCCACCGACGGGACGGATTACAGCATGGGAACCGACAGCGTGAATTTAGTGGTGCTGCCCGCATATACGCCGATTATCACCGAGCAGCCGGCGAACCAAACTGCCACCAACGGCGGGTCCGCCACGTTTGCCGTGGGCGTGTCGGGCGCGGCACCATTTGGTTATCAATGGTATTTTCGCAATCCTAATTTGCAGATTGCCGCCGGCGGTTATGCGCAAATGCTGAATGGCTTTGTCTATGGGGTGGTGGTGACCAATTCAGGCTCCGGTTATACAGCAGTTCCTCAGGTCAATTTTGTCGGTGGTGGGGGCGTGGCAGCGGCCGGCGCGGCCAGGATCAGCCGCGGACGGGTTGTGGCGGTGACCGTTACGAATGCGGGAAGTAATTATGTCACCCTGCCGACGGTTGAGATTGCCCCTCCCAACGGTGTTCTGTCCGGTCAAACCAATGCCTTGCTCACGATTAGTGACCTCACGACCAACAAGGTCGGATGCTATTTTGTGATTATCACCAACGCTTGGGGCAGTGTCACCAGCAGTTGGGCCACTTTGACCCTCTCCCTCCCACCCGGCATAACGCGGCAGCCTCAAAGCGAATCTGTCCCCGTTGGCGGGAATATTCAGTTCTCGGTGTCGGCCAATGGAAGTTCTCCGCTCAGCTATCAGTGGTTCGTTGCTTCTGAAGTTCAGAGCAACGCAATGGCAACTCCCGAGGTGATCCACGGTTTTGTATTACGCGCCAACATCATTAGCGGCGGCGCGGGGTATCTTGCCGCGCCCACGGTGCAGATTGTCGGCGGCAGCGGCAGCGGCGCGGCCGGCTATGCGGTCGTCAGCAATGGCGCAGTTTCGGTAATTAATATTTCAGACCCGGGTTCGGGCTACACTCGTGCGCCCACCATCCGGATTGGAGCCCCAACGGCCATCAGCTTGTTTGGGCAAACCAACCTCACGCTGGCATTGATTGGGGTGACGAGCGGGAACAAGGCAGATTATTTCATAGAGGTCACCAATGATTTTGGCAGCGTCACCAGCGCCATTGCCACGTTAACGGTCTTTTTACCACCCACAAATTTCCGTGTACGCAGCAGCGGTGGCCATACTGTCACCTTGAACATGACGGGCAGTCCGAATTATCCGTACGTCCTGCAAACGACCACGAATCTGGAGACACCGGTCAATTGGACGCCGGCGGCGAGCATTCCCGCTGACGCCAGTGGTAACTGGCAATTCACCGACACCAACTTGAACGCCAGACAGAAATTTTACCGTGCTTTCGGGCAATAATCCCGATCGAGTTGAAACAGACCCAAAAAGGAGTCAACCAGAACAGCGCTTGGATAAGAGATAAAACTCTCGCATATCACGACCTGCGAGATCGCCATTGCGGGCAAGGCCGGCCTTAGGCCGTGATGTAATGATCGATCGGTTCGGCCCCGAGCGTGCCGGCCAGCTTTTTCAAATACTCCGGTGACTCCACTTCCTCCAGCCGCTGGCGCGCGCGGGTCAGCCGGTCGGCAATGCCCATGGTGATCGCCACGTCGGTGTGGCTGGGGCGGCGCAAGAAGCTGTTGAGATAGTCCACGTGGCGCTTCCAGAGCGCACAATCCACCTTTTGCTTGGCGGCCAGGCGCCCGGCATACCACGAACTGGCGAGCAGGTTCTCGCGCGTGAACAGCTTCCGGATTTCCGGATCCTCCAGGCCTTTGCCCTCGAACTGGTCATGAAGCATGATGTGCAGCAGGGCGTGCAACGGCGGGCAGGCCTGCGCGATGCTGCCATCGTTGAAATACAATTGCGCCACCCGCTTCTGGGTGGCCACGATGTTGTCCATGCCGTCGGCAAAGATGTCCAGGTCCTGCAGCTCGGGCTTGAGCATGGCCTCGGTGAAGACCGCGTGCGGATGGTTGAACACCCGGCCAAAGAAGGCGTGCACAAAGCGGGCGTTGATGCGCCAGCCGAGCCGGCTGGCGAGCACCCGGCGGCCGGCCCGCTCGAAATCGGTGCATTTCTCCAGGAACCGCCGGGCAATCAGGTATTGCGGATCCCGTTCCTGGGCCGTCATGCGGCACCAAATCTCGGGCACGATCAGGCTGATGTCGTGATCCACACGCAAATGCGGCCCCACATAGCCGGCCGCCGTCACAAACGCCTGGTAGCCGGTGAGCACAAAGGAAACCAGGGCGTTGTTCAGGTCGATGATGGGCGGCAGGGCATTGAAGGGACCCTTGGTCAGCGCGCCTTCGGAACCGGCGCCGGTCGTGGAGGGCGACTTGCCGGTCATGCTGCAAATGACCTCCATGAACAGCTCCGGCAATTCCATGTAATGGATGGGATTGTAGCAGGCCAGCGAGCGGACGCCGGCTTCCGGGGGATTATTGCGGCGGCCGGGCAGCACGGCGGTGACGGGCGTGGGCAACGGCTGGCCCGGTGGCACGCGCCGCCGCAAGCGCGCGGTGATCTCGCCCAAATAGGTCTCAGCCGCCCGGACGACGTCGGGGCGCTTCTGCAGGTACCGCGGGTTCTTGGTGGGCTTGCCGTCCACCACGCGCGGGTTGGCGGTGCAGACAAAATACGGCGGGGCGCCGGCTTCCGCCACCGCCCGCACCAGCTCCTGCATCGGCCGGGTGAACTGGTGGAAACCCACGGCATCCTCCACCATGGCCTGGGCATCCGCCGGCGTCAGCGGCTGGTAATTGGAAAAGAAGTTGTCCGGCTGCACGAAATCGCTCTCCGCCATCTTGTCGTAGCCGCGATGCACCGCATCGTCCGGCCGCTGGAACAGGCGCTGTTCGCAGTTTTGCGCGAACTTGACCGACTTTTTCGAGTCGGCGTCTTCCGGCAGGTTCGCAATGGCCGCCGCCGGCACCACCGCCGAGGCGGTGATATCGTCCTCCATCTGCACTTTCACGGCCGGATGGAAATCCTTGCGCAGGCCAAAGGTGCGCCAGGCGCCGTCGGCATCGAATCCCACGCGCAAATAGGTGGTCACCAGCTTGCGGTTGTCGCACTTCAACTCGTTGCCCGGCGTGCCGTTGATGATGTCCACGCTGAAATGGTCGCGCCAGTCGCCCTCCCACTCCGGCTTGTAATAGCGCTTGAGCACAAACACCAGTTCCTTGACGTGCTGGGGTACGGTGGCCAGCCACGCGTTGTATTCAGGCGTGTAATCGTATTCGTCGGGCGTAAGCAGCTTGATCACCGATCCCAACGACCGTTCCGGCGAGAGAATCTTCCGGAAATCCTGGCGGGACTTGTCCGCGAAGCGCCCGGAATAATCCCGCTCAATCAGTCCCGCCACCTGCTCAAAATCCTGTTTCACATCCGCCACGAAGACCGGTCCGGTGAGAATGGCGTCGGTGATGGGTTTGGAGATTTCGGATTTGCCCCCGCCGGAAACGGTGCAGGGCTTGTGGCAAAAGGTGCCTTCCGCCACCGTGCCCACCAGCCGCCATTGGCGTTCCTGCCCGGGCGGCTTTTCCATTTTCACCGTGTACCCGGAAGGCCGCACGTACATCTTTTCGGGCGATAACCGGATGCTGTGGTCGCCCGAGGAATTGGTCCAGCGAATCGACTGGGCTTGCAGGTCGAACTTGGCCGAGGCCGGCACATAGACGATCCGGGGAAACTTCTTATCCACGGCATACCCCTCGGGCTTGACGTCCATGATGCTCCCAAAAATCGAGCTCGTTTCCAAAAAGGAATGGCTCGAACGGCGGGCCATGATGTCGCCGTTGAATTCCTCGCCGAGATCATAGCTCGGGAAAACCAGGGCGCCGCCGGCATGTTCCTCCTCGACCAGACCGAACAGGTTGGCTGCAAAGCTCAACTGCGTTTTCACCTCTTTCTTGCAATAGCCGAAATAATTATCGGCGATGATGGTCACGATCACGCCGGTCTGATCCCGCGCCGTGAGCTTGAAGGCATGTCCGCCGTTGTATAGCTCGTCTTCCGTTTTCCAGCACATGCCGTCCCGGCGCTGGCGTTCCGTGGCCTGCTCGAAAGCCGGCAGGCCCGCCGCCTTCTTGGTCACCTTGGTCAGATGCGGTGCCAGGATCACACAGCCGGTATGGCCGGACCAATGTTCACTATCAAGCGCCGCGTCGTTTTCCGGCAGGAGCGGGTCGCCGCCGTTGCCAAAGATGGCCTCGACAAAGTCGAGATTGCTGACCAGATTGCCCGGCACGAAGAACCGCACCTCCATGGTCTTGGCGGGGGTGAATCCCGGGATTTCCGGGCAGACCAGCGGCCGGATCAGCAGCGACACGAAACACTCGGCGGGTTGCGCCTGGGTGGAGGTGAACGGCAGGCGGAGCAACTCGGCGGGCGGGGTGAGCGCCTGCGCCAACAGCCGGGCAAACGTGATCTTGGGCACGCCCAGCTTGTCGTCCGGGATCGGCAGCCCGCCCTCGGTGACATGAAAAATGCCCGCCGTGGTGCGCCGATCGCTCTTGGGATTGTGAAGCACGCCCTGCTTGACGCGGTAGGAATTGATGATGTCGGAGGCGAAATCATCGCGATCCACCGGCAGCGAAAGTACCCGGGCCAGGCCCGCGCGGTCCAGCGCAAAGGTGCGCGGCGGCAGCTTGGGCGCGGGTATTTCCTGAAGATAATCGTGAATAAAATTCTGGATGCGCCGGTCCGCCGGGCACAAATGCTGGCCCAGCAAGCGGTCCTTTTCGCGGGACTGCGCCGCCATGGCGTCGGTGATTTCAATGAAGTCACGGTCTCCCTGGATGGGCACCGGCGACGCGCCGATCAACGCCAGTTTGACATTGATGTGGGCAATGAGGTGGCCGGGTAGGCGCGAGGCGTCCGTATCGAGTTTCTGCGAGTTTCCTTTCATGCGGTTTTACGGCCGCTGATCTTCCGTCAGCGGACTGATCCTTTACACGGTACAACAATGCCGCATGCGCCGTGATTCGCAAGGATTTTCGATTCCCGACCTCACCAAAAAACTGCCGCACTCTGCACCTCGCCGGCCGAATTGTCCTGCCCCAAAGGAGCGGCGCCTGGTGGGCGGGCGCCTGACAGATTTCTGCTCGTCTCCCAAAAGCGCCCATGAAATGGGGGCGGCGGCTCGGTGGTACGCATTTCTGCGCTAAGGGTTGGCATTTATACCAGCGTGGGTGGGGCGCGTCTCTCCGAGCGCGCCGCGAACGTAGCGTGGCGTTTCGCAGACCTCCGCAACCACGAGTGAAAGGCGGCGTTGCTGACGCGGAGCGGATCCGGCCGAGCGTGCTTTCAGGGCGGTGCTTTGGGTGGGCTTGCGCACTTTGGTTGGCAGGCGCGGCGCGCTCGGAGAGACGCGCCCTACCCAAAACCAACCGCTACGCGGTTGAACAAAGAAGAATTTTGTCCTGCACCC
>CAYTJG010000317.1:0-7301 GCA_964437865.1 uncultured Bifidobacteriaceae bacterium
CATGATTCCCATGTGATACAAATCGAGCGTACCGAGCGCCTGCGTTTGGAGAAAGGCCCGGTCAATCCGGGCTGATTCCAATCGTGGCCAGCATTCAGAGGCGTTGCCCGGATTACCGGAACGTCCCGTGCGGAACGCTCGTCCATCATTCATGCGGAACTATCTTCAGATTTTATGCGTCCTGTTCGCGGCAGCCGGCCTGCCGGGGAGCGCTGTTGCCACGGCGGCCGGCGGCCAGTTGCTCAACGTCTCGTACGACGTCACGCGGGAGTTTTACGCGGATTACGACCGCGCGTTCACGGCGTACTGGAAACAGAAGACCGGTGAAACGGTGGCCGTGGCCCAGTCCCACGACGGTTCCAGCAAGCAGGCCTCCGCGGTGCTCAACGGGCTGGACGCCGATGTGGTGACCATGAACCAGCCGCTGGATATCGACGTGCTGAGTCAAAAGGGACGGTTGTTACCGTCAAACTGGGCATCGCGGCTGCCCAACCGGAGCGTACCCTACACCTCGACCATCGTTTTTGTCGTCCGCGGCGGCAATCCACGGGACATCCGCCATTGGGATGATTTGATCCGCACGAACGTGTGCGTGGTGGTGCCCAACCCGAAGACCTCGGGCAACGGGCGCTACAGCTATTTGGCGGCCTGGGGATACGCGCTGAAGAAATCCGCCGGTGACGAGCAACAGGCACGGGACTTTGTGGCGAAACTGTTCGCCAACGTGCCCATTCTCGACACCGGCGGACGAGGCGCCACCATCACCTTCGCCGCTCGCGGCATCGGCGACGTGCTGCTGACGTTTGAAAACGAGGCGGCCTTGGTGCAGCAGGCCTTCCCCACCAACGATCTGCAGGTGGTCCTGCCGCCGGTCAGCATCCTGGCCGAAAACCCGGTCGCTTGGGTGGACCACAACGTGCGCCGCCATCATACCGAAGCCGTTTCCCGGGCCTACTTGGAATACCTCTACAGTGACGAGGGACAGGAACTGGCGGCCCAACATTTTTTCCGTCCGAAAAACGAGGCGATCCTGGCGCGCTACGCCACCCGCTACCACCCGGTGGAATTATTCACCGTGAACGAGGTGGCCGGCAGTTGGGCGCAGGCGCAAGCGGTACACTTCGCCGACGGCGGAATATTCGACCAGATTCACCGACATCCGCCCACGCCACCAGGCGCGGCCAACCCAAGATGACTCAAGCGAGGCCGGACCGGGCCACCGGACGCCCTCATCAAAACCAAAAATTCCCATAATGAAAACGTCCCGTTTAAAAACCCTGGCCCTCGGTCTGCTCGCAGCCGGCTCGGCCTCCACCAACCTGCTGCATGCCCAGGCGCTCACCGAGGTGACCGTCTCCGGCGGCAACGCCAGTTCCACGGTGTTGTTTTACCAGGTGACCAACCAATTCAAAAATGTGACCACCGTCGGGGCCACCTCGAGCTCCACCGTGCGCTCCTTTCAGGGTTACCTGTCCAGTTTGCCCGGCACCAGTCCCAACGTGCAGCTTGATTTCATTCTCAACGGCGCGGTCGGCGGGTTGCAGGATATCACCTACCAGAACGTGGAGACCAACGCCCTCGGTGTGGCCACCAACGTGCCGGTGCTGGTGGTGTCCAGCACCAGCCCGGAAGCGGTGGGCCTCAGCAGCTCACCGTTCACGGAAGTGAAAACGTTGATCGCACCCTACGCCTTCATCCGCAGTCCGCTCGCCACCCTGGCGCCCGGCCTGGTCACGGTGTCCAACCTCACCCAGCGCCAGGCGGCGTATCTGGAAGGGGCTGCCGGCCCGAATTTCCATTCCGCCTTCCTCGGCGGCACCAGCACCAACGACGCCGTCTATCTGGTCGGCCGCAACACCGCCTCGGCCGTGCGCACGGAGACGGATGCCAACCTCTATTTCACCGGCACGCTCGCGACCTACACGACCAACAGCGCCGGTCAGCCGGTGTTGGATCCGGCCGGCGGCCAGACCGGCGGATCGGCCATTCGCGTGCTCGTGAACACCCTGCCCAACGCCATTGGCACGGTCGCCGTACAGGACATCAAGACGAACATCGCGCTCTCGTTTGAGGGCGTGCCCTACTCGGTGCCCAATGTGGAAAACGGAAGCTATGCGCTCTGGGGTTATGAACATTGGTATTGGCTCGCCAGCGGCCAGGGAGCACCCACCCCGGCCCAATTGACGGTGCTCACCAACTTGCTGGCCGGCGTCACCAACGTGACCTTCCAAACCGCCAATTCGCTGTTCACCAACAGCTTCGTGCCCTACAGCGGCCTGCAGGTGCAGCGCTCGGTGGATGGCGGTCCCATCACCTGGCAATAACCCACCCCCCGAACCACCTTCCGAGCCATGAAAAAGTTATTCTCCTTTTCGCTCGCCGCGCTGGCCTTGCTGCCGGCACTGCCGGCCGCCGCCTGGACTTACAAGGACGGCGACCTGCTGCTCATCTTTCGCGAAAGCGCCCTGCCCGGGACGTTTCCGAGCCCCAATAACGACGTCGAGTTTGACCTGGGCAGCGTCACCAACTTCCTCGGCAAACCGGCCGGTTATACGACCACGGTGACCGGCTGGGACCCAACGGTGGTGCAGGCTGTGTATGGTTCCGACCTCACCGGGGTGAGCGTCATCCTCATCGCCACCACGAGCCCAACCAACGCCAGTCCCACGGCTTACTTCAGCGCGGCCCTGCCGCAGAGCTTCTGGCTCAACGGCGTGGAACCGTTTCAGACAGCCTACAACGTTTCGCCGTCGGTCTGGCAGGGTTTCTGGAGCAAGATCAACGCGGTGGGCAGTCGGCCCGGCCTGTATCTGCCCGCCAGCCAGCGAACCGCCTCCTACTCGTTCTCGCCGTCGTCCGTGCTGTCGTATGACCGCATTGTGGCGTCAGATAACTACGTCAAGGCGGGCGGCCAGGACGTCATCTACACGGATTGGCTGCCGCAATTCGGCGGCTTTGCCCCCTTCACGGTTGAGGGCGTGGCCCCGGGTTCGTTTGGCTTGGTGGCCGTGGCGGCCAGCACGGCCGCCTCGAAACCGCTCGATAGTTACGTCGGCACGTTCACGATCGACACCAGTGGCAACCTCACCTTCACCGCGGGCTCGCCCACCCCCGTCATCACCGGCATCGCGCAGACGGGCAACACGAGTGCCATCAGCTTCACCACGGGGCTGAGCAGCAGCTACTCGCTGGAGTACGCCAACGACCTTGCCGGCGGCGGCAACTGGTCGGCCGTGGGCAGTTCGCTGGTGGGCGACGGCAACACCAATTCCCTCACCTACACAAGCACCGATAACGCCGGCTTTTTCCGGGTGGTGCGTTCCCCGTAGCCGGACGTCAGCAGCAGTCAGGCGGGGCCGGCAGCGCCGGCCCCGCTTTTCCAACCGCCAATTTGTCGAGAGGTCAACCACAGCAAATGAGATTTCGCTCCGTGCTCGTCGCCGTGCTCGCGGCCACCGCCTTGGGCCGCAGTGCCGGCCAGGAAGCCCGCCCGGCCGCGGTCATTGAAAACCTGTTTGCCGCGCCGTTGCCGGTGGCGACCAATTCACCGTCCACCGGCGCCACGCTCAACGTCCAGGCCTACCACGTGGAGGGTAACACCGTGCTGCCCCCGGACAACTTGGGCCTGCTCACCAATTATACGGGCACCAACGTGGACTTTGCGCGCCTCCGCGCCGGCTTGGTGAAATTGCAGCAACGCTATCGCGACCTGGGCTACTCGACAATCAGCGTGACCTTGCCGCCGCAGAAACTCACCAACGGCGTGGTGCAGGTCAAAGTCATCGAGGGCCGGCTGAGCCACATCAAGATCACCGGCAACCGCTATTTCAGCGACGCGAACATCCGGCGCGCGCTGCCCAGCTTGAGCACCAACGTCCTGCTCAACTCCAAATGGTTTCAGCCCGAACTCGACGAGGCCAACGCCAACCGCGACCGCCAAATCTACCCGGCGGTCAGCCCCGGCCCTGACCCGGGTACCTCGGACCTCACGTTGGACGTCAAGGATCGACTGCCCTTGCACGGGCGCCTGGAGATCAATGACAAATCCCAGCCGGACACGCCCTTGCTCCGCGTGGACACGGCCTTGCAATACGACAACCTGTGGCAATCCGAGCATCAGATTGGCGTGGACTACAATTTTTCACCGCAAGCGTACAAGCCCGCGGGCAGCGTGCATGGTTTCTATGATGAGCCCCAGGTGACCAGCTATAGCGGCTTCTACCGGCTGCCGCTGGATTTCGATGCCGGTGAGCGGGAGACGCTGGAACAGCAGCCGCCCACCTTTGGCTACGATGAAATCACGCACCAGTTCAACCTGCCGCCGCCCACCGGCCATCCGGACCTGACGTTCTATGGGTCGCGGTCCGTCTCCGCCACGCCGCTGCGTTACGGGCCGCTGGCCGTCATTTTCACCAACGACCTGGCCGGCATCCGCTCGCAATCAACGGAACAATCGTTCACCTACAACAACAATGCCGGAGCCAGATTCAACTATCCCCTGCCCGTCCTCGCCAACGTGCGCTCGTCCTTTTCGCTGGGGATGGATTTCAAAGCCTACGAGGCGCCTAGTTATTCCACGAACCTCACTTATTTCGCGCTCTACGGCAAAGACGCGCTGGGCAACGTCTTCCTGATCACCAATAAAAGCATCACCCTGCCGGCCAACAGCCGCGCGGGGCTGGATTACCTGCCGCTGTCGTGGAGCTATTCGGCCGCGCGCCCGGACCCGTGGGGCAGTTTTGCCGCCAGCTTTTCCCAGAGCGTCTATCTCAGCGCGCTGGCCTCGGCGCGCACGAATTTCCAAGTGGTGGCCGCCGCGCCCGATGCCGGCGGCAATTATACCACGCTCAACGCGGGACTCGCCCGCGAGCAACGGCTCTTCGATGGCTGGTCCGCGCTGCTGAACGTGAGCGGCCAGTGGGCGAGCGCGCCGCTGATCAACAACGAGCAGTTCGCCCTGGGCGGCACCGGCGGCGTGCGCGGCTACCAGCAGGGCGAAATCTACGGCGACGATGGCTGGCGCGCCATGTTCGACCTGCGGGCGCCGCCTGTGGGCGTGGGCAACCTGCCCACCCGGGACGGCTATGTGCCGGCGCAACTGCGCTGCTCGTGGTTCATGGATTACGGGCAGGCCATCCTGATCGACCGCCCGGTCAGCGCGAGTGAAACCACCGATTACCTTTACTCGCAATGGGGCACCGGCCTGGGTTTTCTCCTCACCGTGGGCAATCATTTCGACGCGCGGCTCACGCTCGCGTGGGCCCTGCTGGGCACCCCCACGACCGGGGCGGGCACCGCCCAGGCTTATTTTTCCATCGGCGCACAATTCTAAAAACCTATGTCCATCCGCCACCGATCCAGAATTGCCCGGGCCGCCTGGACCCGGCTGTGTGTCTTGCTGGCCACCGCGGCCCTGCTGCGGCAGCAGCGATTGCTCGCCAATCCCACCGGCCTGACCGTCGTCACCGGCCAGGCTACGGCGCAACAACTCGGCTCCCTACTCAACGTGACTGTCGGCCAGGCCGCCGTCTTGAATTGGCAGAGCTTTAATATCGCGGCCGGTGAAACCACCTCCTTCTTGCAGCCTTCGGCCAATTCGGTGGTGCTCAATCTCATTGGCAGCGCCAACCCCTCGCAGATCTTTGGCCGTCTCACGGGCAACGGCACGGTAATCCTGGAAAACGCAAACGGGTTCTATTTTGGACCCAATTCCATGGTCAAGGTGGGCGGCAGCTTCCTGGCCACCACCGCCGCCGCGCCCCCCGACTTGGGCTCCGGGGCCGGTTGGCAGTTCACCGGCCTGCCGCCCCTGGCCAGCATCGTGAATTACGGACAGATTACCGTGGGCCATGGCCGCTCGCTCTTTCTCATTGCCGATAACATCGAAAATCACGGCACCCTCGCCGCGCCGCAAGGCAACGTGGAATTGGCGGCCGGACAGACCGTGCTGGTCAGCGATAGTCCGGACGGCCGTGGTTTGAGCGCCAAAGTCACCCTGCCCCAGGGCACGGTCAACAATCTGGGCCAGGTCGTAGCCGATGGTGGCAGCATCATGCTGGAGGCCCAGGTGGTCAATCAGGGCGGCCTGCTGCAGGCAGACTCCATCCAGAATAAAAACGGCTCCATCGAACTGGTGGCCTCCGAACAATTGAATCTCGAGGCCACCTCGCAAATCACGGCCAGCGGCGACGACTCCGCCGGCGGCAGCCCGGGCGGCCAGGTCGTGCTCAAGTCGGACAATGTTTACACCGACGCCGCCGGCAGCCAGATCACCACCACCGGGGGCGCGCTGGGCGGCAACGGCGGCAACGTGGAGGTCAGCGCCCCGAATATCGAGTCGCTCAATTCCGCGATGAACGCGGGCGCGCAGGCGGGCTACTCCGCCGGCGTCTTTTCATTGGACCCCGTCAATATCATCCTGGGCACTTCGGGCAGCGGCACCGTGCCGTCCAGCGGCACGGTGGCTGAGGCCGGCTCCGGCACACTGAGCCTGAACGTCAACACGGCTTTCGCCAACAAGGATTTCTCGCAGATTCTGCTGCAAGCCAGCGGCAACATCTATGTGGGCAACGGCTCGCTCAACGGCAGCGGACTGTTCACCTTCAATTCCAATCCGGGCATCACCTGGAATTTGAGCGCCAGCACCGGCGAGACCACGGGCCAGCTCACCCTGGAAGCCGGCGGCAGCATCTACTTCGGCAACCGCTCCCAGATCACCGATGCCAACAACTGGTCCGTGACGCTGGAAGCCGGCTACAATTTCAACGCCGGCACCGTCTCCTCCGGCAGCGGCTCGATTTATTTGGGCGATGTGGTCCGGAGTGCGACTGGCGTGCAAAGCACCGATGCCAATGGGAATTACCTTCCCTCCACGGGCAGCGGTTCCATCCAACTGGCCGCCGGCAGCATCGAACTTACCGCCGCCGGCAGCGTGGACGTGGGCAGCGGCTCGATCATCACCACCGGCGGCGGCAGCATCGACGCCACCGCCGTCGCGGGCGGCATCAGCGTGGGCACCAAAACCAGCGGCGTGCAGAATAGCGGCTATGGCGACGGCCCCGATGGAAATTGGGGCGTGAGCAGCACGCTCGGGGGCATCAGCACCCTGGCGGGCGGCGATGTAACCCTGGAGGCCGTCAACGGCAGCATCAATTCCAGCACCCATCTGACCACCTTCGGCGTCTCCGGCGCGTTCGGCAGCGAGCCGGGGAATGTCACCCTGATTGCCGGCGGAGAAATTTCTGGAACCTTCAACGTGGCCAACGGCGTGGGCACCATCCTGGCCGGCGTCAGCCTGGACA
>CAYTJG010000318.1:0-7238 GCA_964437865.1 uncultured Bifidobacteriaceae bacterium
CCCACCGCCTAGCTTTTTGATCCGTGTTCATCCGTGTTAATCTGTGGTTTAAATTTTTGTTTCTCCACACCGCCCGCGCGGCAAACTATTGTACATCTGCAGCAAACCGTCTAGCATCGGCCCATGCAATCGGTTCTCGATTATCTGCAAAAAAATCAGTCCCGCTTCCTGGCGGAACTGTGTGAATACCTTCGCTTTGCCAGTGTCTCGGCCCAGCCGAAGCACAAACCGGATGTGCAGGCCTGCGCCGCCTGGCTGGTCGCCCACTGCCGGCAGATCGGCCTGGATGCCAGGCTGTGCCAGACGCCGGGCCATCCCATCGTGGTGGCCAAAACCCCCAACGCCGCCCCGCGCACCCCCGGCAAGAAGCCGGCCCGCAAGCACTTCGTCGTCTATGGTCATTACGACGTGCAGCCGCCGGAACCCCTCGAACTGTGGCAATCGCCGCCCTTTGAACCGCGCATTGAAGGCCCCATCATCTATGCCCGCGGCAGCACGGACGACAAAGGCCAAAACTTTGCCCATCTCAAGGCGGTGGAAGCCTACTTGAAGACCGGCACGCCCCTGCCCTGCGACCTCACCCTGGTCCTCGAAGGCGAGGAAGAGGTGGGCAGCGAAAGTCTCGGCGGCTTCCTCAAGGAACACCGCCGCGAGCTCGACTGCGATGCCGTGGTGATCTCCGATACCGGCATGCCCAGTCTCAAACACCCGGCGCTGACCTATGGTCTGCGCGGCATGATGGCTTTTGAAATCACCCTGCACGGCCCCGCGCGCGATTTGCACTCGGGCGTCTTCGGCGGCGCGGTGGAAAACCCCGCCATGGCCCTCGCCCGCCTGCTCGCCCGCGTGCGCGACGACCGGGGACGCGTGACCATCCCCGGCTTTTACGACGATGTGAAGCCGCTTTCCAAATTCGAGCGCCAGCAGGCGGCGCGCTACCCGGTCACGGATGCGCAACTCAAGAAGCTGCTGGGCGTGTCCCAATTGTTCGGCGAACACGGTTTCACACCCACCGAGCAGCGCAGCGCCCGGCCCACGTTTGAAATCAACGGCCTCACCAGCGGCTATCAGGGCGAGGGCAGCAAGACCATCATCCCCGCCTGGGCGCGCGCCAAGATCACCTGCCGCCTGGTCCCCAACCAGGATCCGAAACACGTCCGCCAGGTGGTCACCAATTACTTGAAGAAGATCTGCCCGCCCACCATGCGGCTGGAAATCACCGCCGGCCACGGCGCCGAAGCCTATCAGGTCTCGCCCACCGGACCGTTGGCGCAGGCCGCGCTGCGGGCCTTGGAGTCCGCATTCAGTGCCAAACCCATCCTGATTCGCGAAGGCGGCTCCATTCCCATCGTCAACGAATTCAAGCGCATTCTCGGTGCGGATTCGCTGCTGCTGGGCCTGGGCCTGCCCGATGACAATGCGCATTCTCCCAACGAGAAATTTCACCTGGGCTGCTTTGAAAAAGGCCAGCGCATGAGCGCGTTGCTGTGGCAGGAACTGACCCGCTGACGCCCGGAAATCCGGGGCGGATCGCCTTAGCTCCCGCCGCTGGCGCCGACAGGCGCCGTACGCATCATGGACGGAGGTGTCCTCTATTGTGACGGAAAGGGAGGGCCAAAAGGCATTATTTTGGGTGATCCCAGGCTCCCAGCGGAGGGTGAGACAAAATTCCTTTTTGTTCGGTTTTGGGTAGGGCGCGTCTCTCCGAGCGCGCCGCGCCTGCCAACCAACGTGCGCAAGCCCACCCAAAGCACCGCCCAGCAATCAGGCTCGGCCCGTTTCGCTCCGCGTCAGCAACGCCGCCTTTCGCTCGTGGTCGCCGAGGTCTGCGAAACGTCACGCTACGTTCGCGGCGCGCTCGGAGAGACGCGCCCTACCCGCGCTGGGATAAAATGCCAACCCTTAGCACAGACAGACGTACCACCGAGCCGCCGCCCCCATTTTATGGGCGCTCTTGGGAGACAGGCAGAATGTTGTCTTACCCCCCCGCGGGGCGGTGGCATGGATTTCGCTGGTATTTGAACCGTAAAATTTTATTGTTAAGATATAAACATGTTTGTGGCAGCCATTACCAACCCGACCGCCTGGTGGCAGCAACTAGGATTCAACTGGTTTGATGTTGCCTTCGTGGGTTTGCTCATTTTTGGTTTCTGGCGCGGTCGCAAGCGCGGGATGACCAAGGAACTGTTGCCCACCTCGCAGTGGCTCTTGATCCTCCTGGCGGCCGGTCTGGGCCACAGTCTCCTCGCCGACTGGCTGGAGCAACAGGGATATATTCGGCAGGTATTCGGCAACCATTTCAACGAGCGCACCGCAGCCTTGATGTCCGCCTATCTGGGCATCTGCATTGTGATCCTCTGCGTCTTTGCCCTCCTGAAACAAAAGCTCAATGCCAAGCTGGAAGGGAGCAACGCTTTTGGCGGCAATGAATATTATTTTGGCGTGGTGGCCGGCCTCATCCGGTACGTGTGCCTGGTGCTGGTGGCGCTCGCGCTGCTCAACGCTCCAGTCTATACCGCGGCGGATATCGCGGCGTCCAAGGCCTACAACAACCGCTGGTACGGCGGCGGCCTCAAGGATTACAACGGCGACTTCATCCCCCCCATGTACGAGGTGCAGGACACCGTTTTCAAGAAATCGTTTCTCGGGCCGCTCATCAAGCAGAACCTCTCCATGCTGCTGATCAATTCCACGGCCACCGCCCCGCAGCAAGCCCACTCCTGATCGCGCCGCACCATGGCCGGAATGCTCTCCCCCGCCGCGCGCGAACGCATTCGCGCGGCCAATGACATTGTGGACGTCATCGGCTCCTACCTGCCCCTGAAGCGGGCCGGCGCCAACTTCACGGCGCTCTGCCCCTTTCACAAGGAGAAATCCCCCAGCTTCAACGTCAATCCCAGCCGCCAGATCTTTCATTGCTTCGGCTGCCACAAGGGCGGCGACGTTTTCACCTTCGTCCAGGATTACGAAAACATCGGCTTCATGGACGCCGTCCGCCGCCTCGCGGAGCGCGCGAAAATCCCGCTCGAATTCGATGACGCGCCCGGCGCACAGGAATCCCGGCACCTGAAGGACCAGTTGCTCGACATTCATGAGCAGCTGACGCAGCGATGGCAGAACTGCCTGGCCAACGAAGCCGCCGGCCAGCTCGCCCGCGACTATCTCGTCCGCCGCGGCGTTTCCCCCGAGGCCATCAAGCTCTTCCGCCTGGGCGCCGCCCCCGAGGCCTGGGACGATACCGTCAACTGGGCGCACAGCAAAAAATTCGAGCTCGCCACCGTCGAAAAAGCGGGGCTCATCATTCACAAGGAGGACACCGGCCGCTATTACGATCGCTTTCGCGGCCGCCTCATGTTCCCCATCTGCGACGAACAGGGCCGCGTGGTGGGCTTCAGCGGACGCGTCCTGGCGGGCGACGAAAAGACGGCCAAGTACGTCAACTCGCCCGAAACGCCCATCTTCACCAAGAGCAAGATCTTCTTCGGGCTGGACAAGTCCAAGCGGGCGATCCTGGATGCGGGCTGCGCCATCATTTGCGAAGGGCAATTGGATTTGATCGCCTGTTACATGAATGGCGTGCAGAACATGGTGGCGCCGCAGGGCACCGCCTTCACCGAACAGCACGCGCGGATTCTCAAGCGCTATGCGAACGAGGTCGTGCTCTGTTTCGATTCCGACAATGCCGGCCAAAACGCCGCCGTGCGGGCGCTCGATCATCTGCTCGCCGCCGGCCTGGCCGTGCGGGTGGCCGTGGTGCCTGCGCCGCACGATCCGGATAGCTTCATCAAGGCCAATGGCGGTCCCGCTTTTCAGCAAATTGTCAACGGCGCCTCCGGTTTCTTCGACTATTACCTTGGCCGCCTCTGCGCGACCAACGACGTAAACTCAGACAAGGGCCGGCTGGCGGTCCTGCGCGCCATGTCTGAGGCGGTCCACAAGACCGGCAATGTGGTATTGATCGATACCTACGCCCAAAAGACGGCCTTGCGCCTGGGCGTGGCGCCCGAATCGGTGCGCGCTGAATTCAGGAAAAACCCGGCGCCCGCGGCGGCCACGTACGAGGCCGAGGATGAATCCTTTGAGAACGCTGAGGCGCCGGAGGCTGCCACCCCCCCTTCCCCTACCGAATTGCATCTGCTCAAAATGCTGCTGCGGCATGACCACCTCGCGGCTTGGGCGGGGTCGTATCTGGACCGCCAATGGATTACGCACGGGCTGATCCGGCAGATTGTGGGCCGGCGCCTGGCCGCCCACGAACAGGGAACCTGGCACAGCCTCGCGGAGTTTCTGGATGCCTGCGAATCACCGGCCGAACGCAGTCTCATTACGGAAGCCGCGGCCGGCGACCGCGAAATACCCAACCTGGAAACCCAACTGGCCGATGTCACGCTGAAATTGCGCAACCAATTCCTGGAGCATCAGATCGCCGCCCTGATCCAGCGGCTCAGCCAGCCCGAAATGCCGGACACCGAGAGAATGCAATTGCTCCAGCAACAGCAGCAATTGAAAGCCCAGAAGCGCGCCCCGCTCGCCCCAAGGCAGAGTTAGGGCCCCATTCCGCCATTTTTTCCGAACCGGATTCGCTGTACCAGGTTGGTCTGAATCATCCGCGCCATCCCCAGGCGGGTTTTCCCTTTCCCGCCTTCCGCTTTTCATTCGTGTCCACCTGACCCGAAAACTTTCGCGGTTCGTGGCCAGCCTCTCTTTCTCCCACTTCAGCTTTGGGCGTTGAATGTTTTCTATTTGGGCCAAGTCCTTCCTATTTTATTCGTGTCCATTCGCGTCCATTCGCGGTTGAATTTTTGTGCCTTTTTGCGGCTAACTCAGTCCGCTTTGGATTTTTATCCGTGTCCATCGGTGTTTATCTGTGGTCCAAATTTTCCCGTCCGGTTCGTGCCAGTTCGTGTCTCGTTTCCGCTTTACTTTCAACGTTATACCGGCCGCTCATTCTGAACTCCAAACTTAATTGCTCCTTTGCGCGTTTGAACGAATAAGAACGTTGCCTCCCCCCTTTTCCACCCACTTGCTCACGAGGCAAATTGCATTTCGTAAAGCTTCTGGTATATGCCCCCACGCTGGACCAATTGATCGTGCCGGCCTTGCTCCACAATCCGGCCATGATCCAGAACCACAATCAGGTCCGCGTGAATGACGGTTGAAAGCCGGTGCGCGATGCATATCGTGGTGCGCCCTTTCATCAACTCATCGAGCGCGGCTTGCACCGCGCGTTCGGATTCCGTGTCGAGAGCGCTGGTGGCTTCATCGAGCACCAGGATGGGCGCGTTTTTCAAGATGGCCCGGGCGATGGCAATGCGCTGGCGCTGCCCCCCGGACAGCGAAACTCCCTTTTCGCCAATGACCGTGTCAAACCCGTCCGGCTTTTGGGCGATGAATTCGGTGGCGTAGGCATGTGCCGCCGCGGCCGCAATTTCGTCGTTGGTCGCCCCGGGCCGGCCCAGCTCAATATTGCGGCGGATCGTTTCGTTGAATAAAACATTTTCCTGCGCCACGACTGCGATTTGACGGCGCAGATCACCGGTCCGCACCTCACGCACATCCACGCCACCGATCCTGATCGCCCCCCGCACCGGGTCATAGAAGCGCAGCAGCAGATTTGCCAGCGTCGTCTTGCCCGAACCGCTCTCCCCCACGAGCGCGACCAACTGGCCGGGCTTGACCGTGAGGTTGATGTTCTTCAGCACCGCTTTTTCGCCATAGTTGAAATCGAGGTTGTCAAAAACGATTTCGGCCTGGTCGGCGTGAAGCCGTTTGGGCGCCGCGGGTTCAGGCACGGAGTTTGTCGTGGCGAGCATCTCAAAAACCCGTCCGGTGGCGGCGCGGGCCTGGACGATCTGGTTTTGCAGACGGGTGAGATTCTTCAACGGCTGATAAATGTAGATCAGCGATCCGATCAACTGGAGAAAGGCGGTGGCCTGCAGATGCTGACCGGAGAAGAAAATCAGGTAACCCAACATCAGGGCAATCCCGCAAGCGCCAAAGAACTCAATCAGAATGCCGGGAATCTCTGACGCGCGGGTGATGCGCATGATGAGGCTAACCGACCGACGCACCGTTTCGCGGAACTTTTCAGCCACGATCTTTTCGAGGCTGTAAGCTTTGACGACCTGATAGCCGGTGAACCCTTCGGTCATGGTTTGCACCAATTCCGCCATTTGCGACTGCGCCTGGCCGCTGGAGCGGCGGATTTTGCGGCTGTAAATCGCAATGGGAAGAACACAGGCGGGCAGCACAATGATGGACAGCAGGGTCAATTTCGGCTGCTGCAAGAATAGGAATCCCAAGACGCTGACCAGCATGACCGGATCGCGGACGATGACGGAGGTGACATTCGTCAAGATGGTCTGCAATGCCTGCGTGTCGTTCATCACGCGCGAGACCAGTTCACCGGTGGAATTCTTCGCGTAAAAGCCGGCGGATAAATCCAGCAGGTGAGCAAACAATTTCGTCCGCAAATCCCCCACGGCGCGCGTACCCACCCATTGCAGGAAATAGACATTCAAATAACCCGTCACCCCCTTCAGCAGTGAAATCAGCGGGATCAGGCAAATCAATACCACCACCGCGCTCCGATGTTCATGCAAGCCACTGTTCAAACACTCCCGCACGTTATGAAACCACGTTTGCACAAACGGCGGCAGGTAGTTTAGCGGCAGGTTCGCATCGTCATCGAGGCCCGTGGGAAACACCGCACCATAAACCAGCATCGCCGTTCCGATGAGCAACGGAGCCACCAAACCGCTCACCACCCCAGTCAACACCCCAAGGAAAAGCCGTAGCCTGTAAGGCTGCGCGAGGTCCCAAATTTTGCGAAGGAATTCAGCCATGAAACGCCCATTTTTTGGCGGCCAAAAGGAAAAAGCGAGGATTATTCCACGGAATTGCCGGGCACGCGCGTGCGACAAGATTCTACTCGTGTCCCAAAAGCGCCCATAAAATGGAGGCGTCGGATCGGGGCTGCGCCTGTCTGCGCTGAGGGTTGGCATTTATACCAGCGCGGGTAGGGCGCGCCTCTCCGAGCGCGCCACGAACGTAGCATGACGTTTCGCAGACCTCGGCGACCACGAGCGAAAGGCGGCGTTGCTGACGCGGAGCGGAGCGGGCAGAGCGTGATTTCAGGGCGGTGCTTTGGGTGGGCTTGCGCACTTTGGTTGGCAAGCGCGGAGCGCTCGGAGAGACGCGCCCTACCCAAAACCAACCGCTGCGCGGTTGAACCAAGA
>CAYTJG010000319.1:0-7100 GCA_964437865.1 uncultured Bifidobacteriaceae bacterium
ATGCTGGCAAGTTGGGAATGGCGGCGCGGTTGCGCCACGAAACGACACGCTCCCTTAAAGGCGATTGCCAGTCGTGCCCGATTGGGCGCCTCCCGGAGCGCCCAGGTCCGGTTACATTTGTGGATTGAGTCGGCGACGGTAATTGCGGAAAGCCGCGCAACTTAATGAAACAAAACGAACCGGGTACCGGGTTGACCCCGCCAGTTGACGATTTCTGTCAAATCGATCTTCATCGAATTGGCCCAAACGCGGTCAAAGACCCAAGACGTTCCTTGCCATCAACAGGCCAAAATATATCCACTGACAAAAGCGAGTGCGGATTTATAATCGCCGCATGAGCGTGCGATCATTTATCGTTTCAAGCACCAACGGAGCCGGCGGGGTTGCTTTGGTCTTGCTTCTGAATTGCAACTGCCTGGGTTATGACCTCCAGGCGGTCAAAGGGATGGAGGCATTCAAAGGATCGGATGAGGCGCGAGAACTGCTGCAGAAAAATGGTTTCGTCGTAGCCGATCCCGCCTTAAAGCAAATTTTCGAAGCATATATCAAGAGTCCACAAACCGAGGCGCCGTCTGAAACCAGCCCGCGCGGCAGCGTTCTCCCCTCATTTATCACCGTCGATTCAGCTTGGGATACGTACCATGTGCTTCTGGAAGAAGGGGTCAAACAGATGGAGGAAATCCAGGCCAAGCGGCTGCACAACTTTTCGCGCCAGCTTTTAACGGCCGCCGAAAGAGTGAACGCCGACCCAAATTTGAGAATGTTCAGCACCGTCGGCTTGGGGTTGCAGGATGAGGGCTACCGCCAAACCTTGGACGGCGAGGCCAAGCGCATTGTCGATGGACTACGTACCGGTTCAGCGCCGGTGGCGATGCCGTTGGGTTTTGAACTGGCACCGGCACAATTTCGCGCTCAAAGTTTTTATACGCAGTCGCCGGAATTATCGGATTACTTCGCAGCCCGTCAGTGGTATGCCAGCGTCGTTTTCCGTTTGGCCGACGAAAAGGAGACGGCACTTGCCATTGCCTTGTCTAAAATGGTCAGTGGCAATCCGGAGTTGCTCAAGCTGTGGCGACAACTGTCGGATCCGTATGATGACTTTCTTGCCCGCGCGGAAGACGGAACCGTGCCTGCATATGTTGAGGCGGCGAAAGGGGTCGCCGGCACGGTTGAGCCGAGTTCAGTGTTAACCCACAGCCAGCTTAGTGAGATTAAAAAGGCATTGGAAAAGCGTCTGCCATGGCCGCAGGTAAACGACCAACTGTTATCACCGGAACAGGATCAAGAATTCGGTGCCCAGACGCGCGGTTTCCGTTTGTTGCCGCCGCGATGTTTGCCTTGCGCCGTGTGCTTTCAAAACACGGTGGATCCAAGAATTCGCGGTCGAACGTATCCCTCAGGGTTGGATTTTATGGCAGCCTCGCCGGTGCTGCGGTCACCGGCTGCAATGCGGGCGGTACAAAGTCAGTATGGCAAGGTCACCAGTGAACAGATTCTGAAAGCGGAGTGTGGTCCGATGCCTGATTCCCTCCATGGCGAGGCGATGCAATTGCTGGCCTCGCTGCAACAACCGCTGCCACCACGAGCGCCGGCTTGCATGCGCAATGAAGCCTGGAGCGATTTGCAACTCTGGACGCAACTGGGGGCTTGGGCGCAGCAACGACACACTTGGGCGCTGCACACCAAAATGACGGTAATGGTTTCAGGCATCATCACCCCCCCAAAGGGCATTGTGGCGCCTTATCCTGACTTTTTTGCCGATTTGGCCAAATTGTCCCGTCGGACGGCAGATGCATTCGGGAAGGCAAACCAGGAACAAGAGTTTGAAGTCAAGGCCGCGGCAGGCCGTTTGTTGGACTTGTACGAATTTTCATCGCAAATATCACACAGCCGGGACGAAAAGGAAATTGAAGCCGCTTCGGACAAACTCGAGCAATTGAGTGAGTTCGAGAACCGCTACTACGAGCAGCACCGGACTGAGTTGGAGTCTGGGGGCGGTTCCAATGCATACAACCGAATGCGACAGGATCTGGAAGCCATGGCCCGGCGTTGTGCCACCAACGGCCCAGCCGCTGATGCAGATACACTGGCGCTCCGAATGTTCTTTGATTCTCGCCAAAACATCTCCCGCTTGATCAACGATTTTGCGCCGGTATGCGAACGGTTGGCAACCTTGGCAAACAAATTATTAAACGGGGACGCGTTGTCGGAGGATGATGCCGAGTGGATTGAAGGCTATGGAGTGACGCTTGCAGGTTTCCACTTTTATTATGGCAATTCGTACGAAGTGCCCAGAGACGATTTTCCCATAGTGACGCGTGTGTTTTCGAATCCGCTCTCAGATTCCATGTTGTATGCCGGGTTGGCGCGGCCACAGGCGATCTATGTGGTTATCCCTGATGGCAAATCCCTCCAACTCTATCGCGGCGCCGTGATGACTTACCGCGAGTTCGTGCGGCCCAACAGCCAGCTGTTGGACGACGAATCGTGGCGAGATCTGATTTCGAAAGGCCAAACACCGCCGGCACCACCCTTCACGCGGAGTTTCCATGCGGAAACCAGTGTTCGCGAATTGCTCAAACAACTGCACGCGTGGGGCCACAGCGAAGACGCCAACCTGGGCGACTTGGAAGACATTCTCTCGCAGATCAACGCGCGGGCAACGGAGAAGGATTTACCGCAGTTGTTGGAATTGCTGGCAGGATCCAAAGAAGAAGCCGCCGGCGGCATAGTGGATGGGTTGACTGATATCATCGGGAACCGGGCGTGGGAGTCGTACCAGCAGCAGTTGGTAGAGATGTTGTCCTCGCCGAACGAGGTAATGGCTGGTGACGCGGCGCGCATACTGATCGCCCGGCCGGCATCGGTGGACGTCACAAATTTGGTTTCCCGTTTTCCACAACAGGGGCCGCATGCGCGCCGCCTTTATTGTGCGATCCTGAGTCACGTTCCGCAGCCAACCGAGCCGACGCGTCGGTTGTTCTTGCGAGCGTTACAAGATGCCAATGCCGGGGTGAGGTGGCAAGCGGTCACCGCCATCGGACAAAGCGATTGGAACGATGAGCAAAGTCAGTCTGACTTGGTGAAAATGTTGGACGACACCAATCCATTCGTCGGTGCCGTGGCGGCCAACATGCTTGCCCGGCTGAACGCGACGAATGCGGCGCCAGCCTTGTTCGTGAAACTAAAGGCCGAATTGGCCGCAACCAATTTGCCGGTTGAAGTTATGGAACAAGAAGCCGGGGAGATATCACAAGATTTTCGCCGGGGGGGAAATCAAGCCGTCAATGTGCTCGATCCGGACAATCAGGAATTACATTTGTTCGTCAGCGCCGAAGTTACCGCCAACATGAAGCGCATGGCGGCAACCAGACAGCCACCACGTTCGTTCAATCTGCCGGATCACAATTACAACCTGACGGTGGCTCTGATCGAAGCGCTGGGCGAATTGCGGTATCTGCCGGCGGAAGACGAGTTGTTCAATCTTCGCAGTTCAGTGAATTTGCTCAGCGAAGACTACGAAACGGCAGCCACGGCGGCGCTGGCCAGAATTGCGCCGGACCGGTTGACTGACGAATTAATGGCCACGGCGAAAGACAAGCAAGTGGACAGTTATCTGCGCGAACAAGCGATGGTCGGGCTCTGCAACCTTTCGGCGACCAACCGAATGCGGGAGTTGATTCCCTTACTCGATGACACCACGCCCATTGAATATTCGCGGCCCCTGCCTGGCATGGAGTGGCGCGTGTGCGATCGCGCGGCGGAAACCATTGCGATGATGTTGGGTTGGGAGCGGACAATACCCATGTTCATTCGTCCCGAACAGCGTGATAAAACCATGGTCCGCGTTCGTGAATGGGCCCAGCAAGCCAAATAAAGAAAGCCTGGGCATGGCGACCGACCATCCCATATTAAAAAGGGGTCACCCATTAAGGACGGCCAGCCTACCAGTTTTGCCGGTATGGTTTGGTTCATAGGATCAGCGGCGGACTCCATGCGTGGGGCGCGTAAAATCCAAATTCAACCTGGGTTTTCTGGTTGGGGTGCGCACCATTCCGGCTGCTTCCGGTCCCAGCGTTCGGGTCATTACAATCCTCTACGGCCTTGGCGTCCAGTCTGGAGTGAGCCATTGCCGCCGATGGTGGGGCGCGTCTCTCCGAGCGCGCCGCGAGCGTAGTGTGGCGGTTCGCGGTCCTTGAAGATTGCGAGTGAAAGGTGGCGTTTATAACGCGCAGTGGACCGGGCCAAGCGTGAATTCAGGGCGACGCATTGGGTATGGTTTGAGTGCGTCGGTTGGCAGGTGCGGCGCGCGCGGAGAGACGGGCCCTACCGCCCCTGGTGTCCAGCATTATATCTAAGATGTCGCGGCGACATCTAAAATGAAGGGAGATGTCGCGGCGACATCACACCTTCGCCCCGGATGTGCTTATATTGGCGGCATGGCCAAGGATTGCCATGGAATTTCCGAGGGGCGTCGGCCCGGCGCCGCACGGGCGCGCATCGGTCCACGGGCGCGGCGACTGGATTGGGTGCCAAATCGCTGCCTGACCGAAAGGGCGGTCATGGGCCCTGCCGGGGTGCCGTGCTCTTCGCTGGAAAGTTGGCCGGCCCCGGCCTGCGAGCGGGTGAGGCTGGCGGTAAGGACCGGTAAACGCCTGAAAAAAACACAAAAACACACAAAAACACAAAAATAAACAAAAGAAAAAAATTATGAACCGCAGACACGAAGTTCGCGAATTTTCACCGGAAATCACCACTAACGGCCGGGATGACAACTTCTGTCTATAGTTTGGTAAAAGAGGGTTAGTTCGTTGGCTGAAATTTGTCGATTTTAGGGTCAAGACACGGCCAATAAATGTCACAAGAAGTGCTAGAACTGCAAAATCCGCCGGCTGGCACGGCGCGCCCCGCCGGGCGCTGCTTCCATTGCGGCGAGCCGTGCCCGGATCATTCCTTCGTCCTGGACGGCAAGGCATTCTGTTGTTTTGGCTGCCAGACGGTTTTTAGCATCCTCCGCGAGAACGGTTTGGAGCAGTTTTATCAGCTTCAGTCCACCCCTGGCGTCCGCGTTCGCGCCGCGTCGGTGGCGGCCCGGTTCAAGTTTCTGGATGATCCGGCGGTGCAGGAGAAGCTTTTTGATTTTGCCGACCGCACCCAGGCCAAGGTGACGCTGCATCTGCCGGCGATCCACTGCGTGGCGTGCGTATGGCTGTTGGAAAATCTGTTCAAGCTGCATCCGGGCATCGGCAAATCGAGGGTCAATTTCGCGCGCCGGGAGGCCGCCATCACGTTTGCGCCGGAGCGGATCAAGTTCAGCGAGCTGGCGGCGCTGCTGGCATCCATCGGTTACGAGCCGCAGTTGACGCTGGGGGAGACGGGCAAGGCAGCGCCGTCGCCGCTGAGTCGCCGGGCCTGGTTGCAGATCGGCCTGGCCGCGTTTGGCTTTGGCAACATCATGCTGATGTCGCTGCCGTTTTATTTCGGGCTGGACAGCGCCAACGGTCCCTGGTTTCGCGCTTTGGCGGGTTGGCTGAGCCTGGCCATGGCGTTGCCGGCGGTGACGTTCAGCGCGTCGGATTTCTGGCGGGCAGCGTGGCTGGCGGTGCGCCAGCGCACGCTCACGCTGGAAGTGCCCATCGTCCTGGGCCTGGCGGCCATTTATTTGAGCAGTGCGATCCAGGTGGCCACGCACCAGGGGCCGGGCTATTGCGATTCCCTGTCCGGGCTGATTCTCTTTCTGTTGTGCGGGCGGCTGTTCCAAAAGAAGACTTATGACCGGCTGACGTTTGACCGCGACTATCAGGGCTTTTTCCCGCTCTCGGTCACCCGCAAGACGGCGGCGGGCGAGGAAACGGTGGCCATTTCCGGGTTGCAAACCGGCGACCGCATCGTGCTGCGCAACGGGGAGCTGCTGCCGGCGGACGCGCGGCTGGTGAGCGGGGAGGCGTGCGTGGACTACAGCTTTGTGACGGGAGAGTCGGAGCCCGTGGCGTGTGCGGCTGGCGCGCATTTGTACGCCGGCGGGCGGCAGACCGGCGGGGCCATCGAGGTGGAGACGCTGAAGCCGGTGGCGCAGAGCTATCTGGCATCCCTGTGGAACAACGAGGCGTTTCGCAAGACGCGGGATTACGACGTGGACTCGCAAACGAACCGGTATAGCCGGCGGTTTACCAAGCTGGTGTTTGGCGTGGCCGTGGGGGCGGCGGTCTTCTGGCTGTTCCGGAATCCGGGAGTCTCGCTCAAGGCGTTCACGGCGGTGTTGATCGTGGCCTGTCCGTGCGCGTTGGCGCTGGCGGCGCCGCTCACCCATGGGACGGTCCAGCGGCTGCTGGCGCGCGTGAATATTTTCCTGCGGAATGCGCTGGTGATCGAGCGCCTGGCGGCGGTGGACACCATCGTGCTGGACAAGACCGGCACGCTGACGACGGCGGATGCGCGCGGGGTGCATTTTGAGGGCGGCGAACTGACGGTGGCGGAGGCGGGCTGGATTGCCTCGCTCGCGCGGTATTCCACGCACCCGCATTCGGTGCGCGTGGCCCGGTGGCTGGGCGCCGCGGCGCTGCCGGTGGCCGATTTCCAGGAAACGCCCGGTGGCGGCATTGCCGGCGTGGTGGCCGGCAACCGGATTTTGCTGGGGTCCAGCGCGTGGGTGCGTGAACACGGGGGACGCGAGGGCGCGGCGTCCGCGGAGTCGTCGTCGGCGGCGGGTTCCCAGACTTGGGTGGCCATCGACGGCGCGATGCGCGGCTGGTTCCGCTTGGAGAACACGCTGCGGCCGGAGGTGGAAAACCTGATTACCTCACTGGGGGGACGCTATGAATTGGCGCTGCTGAGCGGCGACAACGAGCGCGAGGCGGCGCGCTTCACGAAAATTTTTGGCGCCGGCGCCACGCTAAAGTTCAACCAGCAGCCGGCCGACAAGCTGCGGTTCATTCAAGAACTGCAGCAGCGCGGCCGCCGAGTGATGATGGTGGGCGATGGTTTGAACGATGCCGGCGCCCTGCGGCAGGCGGAAGTGGGCGTGGCCGTGGTGGAGCAGGTGGGGGCGTTTTCGCCGGCCAGCGACGTGATTTTGGACGCGGCGGAACTGCCGCGGCTGG
>CAYTJG010000320.1:0-7075 GCA_964437865.1 uncultured Bifidobacteriaceae bacterium
ATTAAGATTATGAAAATGATGATTCCAAAATTAACCGCCACCGTGGCGGCGCTCACGCTCATGGCCGGCTGCATTGTGCTGTCGGTCTATCCGTTCTACACGACCAAGGACTTGATCTCTGATCCCGCCCTGGCCGGCCGCTGGGCCGACACCAGCAAAGCCAATGCCTTCTGGCAATTCGCCGACCTCAACGGAAAATCGTATCTCCTGACGAGTACGGATGAACAAGCAACCAATGTTTTCGAGGCCCATCTGTTTCGGCTCAAGGAACAACAATTCCTGGACCTGTTGACCACCAATCGCGGTGAGTTTCAGTTGCCCATGCATCTGATCTCCAAGGTGGAGCGCACGGACACGAATCTATCCCTGCAGTTCATGGACTTCGGCTGGCTGGCGGGTTTGCTGGAAACGAATCCGGCGGTGTTGCGGCACATCGTGGTACCCACGGAACCCGGCAGCACCAATGAGGCGCTGGGCAGTGGCGACAACAACATGGTCTATCTGACGGCGGACACCAAGGCCTTGCAGAAGTTCCTGCTGAAGCATGCCCATGACACCAACGCCTTCAACGCGGGTTCAGCCGTCAGTTTGGAACGCGTGTCGCCTTGAGGAAGCACTCCTTGACAAGGGGCGGCAAGGTGGGATCAGGTGGTAAAATCTTCGCCGAGCCGCGCCCCGGCCCGGGCGGCCTCCTGCCAGAGTTGGATATGTTCCTGCAGCCGGTCCAGCCAAGGCAGCACAAGATTTTCGAGGGCGTCGGAAAGTCGGATATTATCGTCCACGGTGCAGGCGGCATCCACCCTCTGCATGATCAGGGAAATCTGTTCCAACTGCCATTGCCGCAGTTTGTGAAAAGTGGTGCCGCACCAAAGCTGGCAGAGATGTTCGGGCATCAGGCTCAGCGTGAGCACCGGTTCCTTGAGTTGGCCGGCAATATTCCACCACAGCTCGCGGGCGTTGGAAGGATTGTTGATCAACACCAACGTGAGCGAATTCTCCACCGCCGCACGCACGCGCTCCGTCTGCTGGCGGGCGGTGGCGAGCAGTAACACCGGGAGCCCGCCCAGCGGAATGGTAAGGGCGTCCACGCGGCGAAACGGCGCATCAGAGATCGGCTGGCACAAATCGGCGGGCTGGCCATCCACGATTAATTCGCCCAAAATGCGCCGGCTGGCCAGCGCGATGGATTCAAGATAGGAGCGGATGGAATTGATGGAATTGCGGCCGGCGGGCAGGGCAATAGTCTCGCAATCCAGCGTGACTATGATTTCGCCAGCTGAGCAAACGGCGCCGGTCTTTTTCGTGTGATTCATTTCCCGCTTCCAATATCGGTAAAATATCACACCCCTTGATATATTCGCGCAAAAGTTATTCACAAAATCTTTCTTTTGTTTTCCCTCCGGAGATTTTCACTAGAATCGGGGCATGAGTTTATTGCCATTCGGTAAATTGGCGGCTGCCAAGCCGCGCACTTTTGTGCCGTCAGACCTGGACTTGGGCGATTGGTCACAGATCGCGCCGTTGTTCGACCGTTTGGAAGCTGCCGCCGGACAAGCGAAGACCGCGGCCGCACTCGAACGCTGGCTGCTGGACTGGAGCGAACTTAACGCCGCGGTCGACGAAGAGGCCACCCGCCGTTACATCGCCATGACGTGTCATACGGATAGCGCGGACGCGGAAAAGGCTTACCTGCATCTGGTGGAGCACGTGGAGCCGCAAATGAAGCCACGCCAGTTTGCGCTGGAGAAGCTCTTTGTGGCGCATCCCGCGCGCACCAAGCTGCGCAAACGCCGGTTCCAAGTCTTTGATCGGGACGTCAAAAATCACGTGGAACTCTTCCGTCCGGAGAATGTGGCGTTGGAAACCGAGGAGACGAAGCTTTGCCAGCAGTACCAGAAGTTGATTGGCGCGCAGACGGTCAATTTCCGGGGTGAGGAAAAGACGCTGGTGCAAATGGGGCGCTATCTCGAGGAGCCCGACCGGGCGCTGCGGCAGGAAGCATGGGAGTTGGTGGCGAAACGCCGGCTCCAAGACGCCGAAAAATGCGAAGAGCTTTTTGACGCGTTGATCAGCCTGCGTACGAAAATCGCCAAGCAGGCCGGATTCGACAACTATCGCGAATACGCCTTCCGCCAGAAATGCCGCTTCGATTACACGCCGGACGACTGCGTGAAATTTCACCAAGCCATTGAGGCGGAGATCATGCCCATGGTACGCCAGATTCAGGCGGAGCGTCGCAACCGGATGCAGTTGGCGAGTCTCCGGCCTTGGGACTTGGCGGTGGATCCTCAAAACCGTCCGGCGTTGAAACCATTCACCACGGTGGAGGATATGGTGGCGCGCACCCAAAAGATTTTCAACCAACTGGATGGCGGACTGGGCACGGGCTTTCAGCAATTGCAAGATTTGAAATTGTTAGATCTCGACAACCGGAAAGGCAAGGCGCCGGGCGGTTATCAATCCACGCTATCCGAGGCCCGCGTGCCGTTCATCTTTATGAATGCTGTCGGGGTGCAGCGGGACGTGGAGACGATCTTGCACGAGTCGGGTCATGCCTTTCATGCCCAAGCCACGCGCGACGAGGATCTGTATGCGTATCGTGGCGCGCCCATTGAGTTTTGCGAAGTGGCGTCGATGTCCATGGAACTGCTCGGTAGCCAGTTTCTGGAAGAGTTTTACCCCCCGGAGGAGGCGCGCCGCGCCCGCAAAACACATCTGGAAGGCATCCTTGGATTCTTTCCCTGGATGGCGGTGGTGGACGCATTTCAGCATTGGATTTACACCCACCCCGACCATAACCGGGCCGAGCGGAAGGCCGCCTATCTGGAACTGATGGATCGCTTCGGCGGCGACGTGGATTGGTCTGGCTGGGAGGATATGCGCGCTCAATCATGGCACCGGCAGTTACATATTTTCATCCATCCGTTTTATTACGTGGAGTATGGCATTGCCCAGTTGGGTGCGCTGGAGGTATGGGCCAATTCGCGGCGCAACCAAGCCAAGGCGTTGGCGGCCTATAAGAAAGCACTGGCCCTGGGCGGTGCGCGTCCGCTCCCTGAACTTTTCCATGCGGCGGGTTGCAGCTTTAAATTCGACAGCGGCACCATCAAGCCGCTGGTGCAACTGGCGGAAAGCGAGTGGAAGAAACTGTAGTTGCCAGCGGCCGTCCGTCGGCAACCATCACCGGGCGTTGCCGATTTCGTCGGCCAGGTCCTCGATGATCCAGTTCGTGCGCGTCTTCTGCAATTTGTCGGCGGCGAGGCCGTGTTGCCAGACGGCATACCGTAGCGTCAAGGCCACATCAGTTCCGAGGGCCGGCTGCGCCAGCAAGCCGGCGATGAAGCCAGACAGCAAATCGCCGCTGCCGCCCTGGGCCAAATGTGGGTTGCCGGAGGAGCTTAGAAAAATCGGGCCCTCGCTCTGGCCGATCAGGGTTTGGTGCCCCTTGAGGACGACCCAGCAGTTGCCATAGGCGTGCGACAGTTCGCGCAAGGACGAAACCCGATTGGCTTGGACTTTCTGGGGCGTGGAATTGAGCAGTCGCGCGGCTTCACCCGGATGGGGCGTGATGACGCGGCAGGCGTTTTTTCGAAACGAGCCGGAAGCCAGAAAATCCAACGCGCTGGCATCCACGATCATCGGCTGTTCCAAGTCCCGCCACCAACGCTGGACCGACTGGCGCAATGCCTCAGCGGCATCTGGCGCGGCCAGACCGGGACCGACCAGCAAGGCGCTAAGAGACGGCGGAAGCTCAATTTGCGGCCGCCAGATACTCACCATGGCCGATTGGAGTTGGGAGGCAATGGACAAGTAAACGTTTTCCTGGGTGAAGACGGTGGTCAGGCCCGGCTGCGCCCGCTGTGCCCCGCGCGTTGCCAATACCGCGGCACCGTGATAGCCGAGGCTGCCGGCCACAATCGCCGCGTGGCCAAACGACCCCTTGTGCGCCGCCACCGGCCGGCGCGGTGGCAACCGCCGGAAATCAGCCGCCTCCGTCCACACGATTTCGCCCTTGAGCGGGCAGGGGAGCAGACCAATGTCGCCCGTCACCTCCAACCGGCCCACATACGGACCCGCCGCCAGGGCGAGCAGCCCGGTTTTGGGCGCGCCCACCGTCAAGGTCACCGCCGCTTTGATGGCCGCGCCGAGAACTTCGCCCGTGTCGGCGTTGAGCCCGGAAGGCACGTCCACGGCCAGCACGGGAATGTCCGCGGTATTGACCGCGGCGATGATCTTCTGCCAGGGTTCCTCCAGCGGACGATTGAGGCCGATGCCAAAGAGACCGTCGATGATCAAGGCGGGCTCTTCGCGGAGGGCGCATTCGAGGGCGGCCAGATCGGTCTCGGGAGCGGAGAGATTGAGAAGCTTGGCCTGGCGGCCACCCAGCGAATCCATGGCGGCGCGGGCGTCATCACCGTTATGTCCCTTGCCGGCCAGAACCAGGATGGGTTCGTTTGGCGCAGTCAGTTCGGACGCACGCAGGCCAACGGCTTGGCCGACGCGGCGGATGACTTCGGATTCGGTTTGTCCAACGGCCCAGGAAGCTGCTTCCCACTGCCGCATGCCCGCGATATTGATGACAGGTACTGACACGACAAATAATCTGTCACAAGCTCCCCGGCCGTAAAAGAAGAATGTCGGATTCGCGGGTTACCACACTTCCACCGGCCCCTTGGGCACCGGGAGGTGATCGGCGGCGGAGTTTGGGTCGCGCATGAACGACGCCACGAGCGGCGCCGGTTGGTAGCGTGCTTGGAGTTCGCCTCGTTCATCCAGGAACTGCTGCCGCCAGCGGAGGTAGTTCGCCAGCACCTCCTCAAAGTGCGCCAGCGTGGTGAGCTGAACCACCTGCTTGTTGAATTCGTGACACGGGCCAAAACGCTTGGCGTACCAAGGAGCCACCTTGCGAAACATACGGCAGCCCAATTCCTCGCCGAAAACTTCCACCATCAATTGCAGGTGCCGGCGCATCACGCGCACGCGTTCGGCAAAGGAGGGTTCTGGTGGCACAAGCTCAGCGGCTGTTTTATTTTCAGCATCCTGGCCCCGGGAACCGCACAATTTTAGGTATTCGGCGGTGCGCTTGAAGATCCAGGGATCGTAAAAGGCACCGCGGCCAATGCTCACGCCCGCACACCCTGTTTCGGCGAGCATTTTCCGCGCGGCTTGCGGGGTGACGACGTCACCATTGCCAATCACCGGGATCGTCTTCACCGCGGCGACCACCTGCCGGATGCCCGCCAGGTTCACGGTACCGCCAAAACCCTGTTCCCGGGTGCGGCCATGGATAAAGATGGCGGCCACCCCGGCGTCTTCGAGTGCCCGGGCCAAGTCCGGCGCAGTCAGGTTGTCCTCGTCCCAGCCCAAGCGCATTTTGGCGGTGACTGGGATTCTCACGGCCTCCACCATGCCGCGGACGAGGGCCGCCGTCTTGTCGAGCTCGGTCATCATGGCGGAACCGCCGCCGACCTTGCAAACCTTGCGGACGGGGCAGCCCATGTTGATATCCACCGCCACGGCGCCGCAGGCTTCGGCCACGAGGGCAGCCTCCCGCATCTCGGCCGGCACGGAACCAAAGAGCTGAATGGCCAGCGGCGAATCGGCCGGGCGCGTCTCGATGAGCTTGAAGGCCTTGTCCCGGCGTTCGATCAGGGAGCGGGCGTTGACCAGATCGGTGGTGCACAGGCCCACCCCGCCGAGTTCGCGCACGACCAGCCGGAACGGCAGGTTGGTATACCCCGCCAGCGGCGACAGAAACAAATTTGATTGCAAGACCAACGATCCCAAACGCATCACCATAGTATAGCCGCCCGGACCGGAGGACGAAAGCCGCAAGGATTGACCACAGCTTGTGGACCTTCTGCCGGAGCTGATGCTATCGTTTCGCCAGGAGACGACAGACCTTTGGCAGTACGAGGAGGTAAGCAGGCTATTTACGAATGGATTGGCCGGGAACCTGCCGGAGAACCGCACGTGCGGAATGTTGCTTTTCTCAAAAACCTCCACGCGGGCGAATGGAAACGTCTGGATGATCCGGATGTCTTTCTGGGCGCGCCATAGGCCTTGACGTTTGATGGCCACGATTTATGGCCCGGCGGCAAATGGACCATTGCGGTGGCGGATACCACCCAAGCCGGTCAGCCCGAATGTTCCCCGCGATCAATGGGCAAAGTGGAATTGGGACGGAGCGATTCCACCGCCAATCTGGCGGGCGGCACATGGACCCAATATTTCCGCTATACCGAGTTGAACGGGGAGCGCTGCCTGGAGGAAGGCGCTGGCCAATGGACGGCGGCCGCGGCTGCCCCGCGGTAAGCCCCAAGGGGTGGCGGGTCGGCGCTCCAACCGGATTCTTGAGTATGGCTGTGGCGGTTGCAAAACTGCCACAGCTATAATTGTTTGCGGGAATTTCAAAGCTTTGCCCGGTTTACATCGTCTTATCCTTAGGTAGAATGAAAACCGCATGGCCGATACGGATGAAGAATTGCAATGGATTGCTCAAAGCCGGAACGGCGATCATGCGGCGTTTGGAGAATTGATCCGCAAGCATCAGCAGATGATTCACACGCTAACCTTTCGCATGACGGGGTCCGTGGCCGATTGCCAGGATGTGGCGCAGGAAGCGTTTGTGCGGGCGTATCAGCAACTGGATTCGTTTCAGGGCACGGCCAAGTTTTCCTCGTGGCTCTACCGCATTGCCGTCAACGCCTGTCTGGACTGGCGGCGCCGGGAGCAGCGGCGGGAGCGGTTGCTGCACGACTGGAGTCTGGAAGCCGCCGGGCAATTCGCCAGCGACGGCGGGGGGGCGGATGGCGGTGAGTTGAGCCGCGAGGTGCAGGCAGCCTTGATGAAGCTCCCAGCCAAACAGCGCGCGGCCATCGTGCTCACGGTTTACGGCGACCAAAACCATGCCGAAGCGGCCAAGGCGTTGAACTGCTCGGAAGCCACCGTCTCGTGGCGGGTCTTCGCAGCCCGGCGCAAACTGAAAAAACTTTTGGGCAAACACGGAGGCACACATGAATGATTCGGAACTGGAAAAGCTATTGAAGGCCGCCCCCGGGCCGGACCTGCCCCC